>NZ_DATMST010000018.1:0-64413 GCF_035565275.1 Sphingopyxis sp. | reverse complement strand
GGCGCGCGGGGTCCGCTGGGCGACGCGGACGCGCGCGCCGCGCGTCAGCAGTCGCTGCACGACATAACGGCCGAGGAAGCCGCCGCCGCCCAGCACCGTGATCAATTGCCCGTCGAATTTTTGCATTGCGTCCGCCTGTCGGTGATTCTTTACGCTGGCGCAGTGCGCGCCGCACGCGTTCCCCATGCCGCGAAGCAGGGAAGGGGGCAAGGGGCGAAGGCGACCGTTCCGCGGGAAAGCGACGAGTTTGCGATAAAATGTGCATTGACCCCCGCGCCGCGGTTGACAAGCTGACCGCCCCGCCGCTAAGCGCCCGCTCCTACCCCGTGCCCAGATGGCGGAATTGGTAGACGCACCAGCTTCAGGTGCTGGCGATCGCAAGGTCGTGGAGGTTCGAGTCCTCTTCTGGGCACCATTTTTCCTACTCATGACGCCCTAGAACCATCGGCAAAATGGCGGAAATCTGCCATTTTACCCTTGGTCTTGTCTATTGGTGTCCGAGGAAGTTCACTCGATCTCACTCGATCTCACTCGATCTCACTCGAAATGGGACCACCGAAATAGGCGATGGCCCCACGGCCACATGCCTCGGTGGCCCATCTCTCGCTGATGGTGTCGCGTCGATGATCCCGTGCCGGCCAAGGCCTGCTTGCAGGAGTTGAGTCGATGTCCCTTACCGATGTTCTGATCCGTTCGCTCAGGCCGGAGAGCCGGCCTTGCAAGCGCGCGGACGCTGGCGGCCTCTATCTGGAGGTGCGCCCGACAGGCGCGAAGCTCTGGCGCTTCAAATATCGGTATCTTGGAAAGGACAACCGCATCGCGTTGGGCGGCCTATCCCGAAGTGCGGCTGGCGGAGGCACGTCAATTGCGGGACGAAGCCAAGCGCAAGCTACGCGAGGGCATCGACCCCCTCGCCGAACGTAAGCGTAAAAAGCTGGTGGCGCAGTTCAATGCCGCGAATACCTTTGGCGACATCGCCAAGGATATATCGACAAGTCGATCGCCGAGGGACGAGCCGATGCGACGATCGTGAAAGCAAATTGGCTTCTCGATCAGCTCAAGCCGATTGCCGCAATACCTGTTGTAGACCTCAAGCCGGTCGATGTGCTGGCCGCGCTCAAGAGGATCGAGGCGCGAGGGAAATATGAAACGGCACGTCGTGCCCGTTCCTTCGCGAGCAGGGTGTTCCGCTACGCTGTCGCGACGGGGAGGGGCGAGAGCGATCCCACCGCCGTATTGCGGGGCGCGTTGATTACCCCGCGCTACCACGCAGCCCTCGTGGAACCGGACGAGGTCGGCGCACTTTTGCGGTCGATCGATGCGTATACCGGAAACGCGATCACGCGCTTGGCTGTCAGATCGCGCCCCATGTGATGGCCCGGTCCGGCGAGATGCGCAAAGCGATATGGTCTGAAATCGACCTTGAGAAGGCCGTCCGGAACGTCCCCGCAGACCGCATCAAGATGCGTCGCCCTCATGCCGTGCCGTTGTCGCGACAGGTGCTCGCGTATCTGAGGCAGCTCCACGCGCTTACGGGGCTCGAAGGTTTCGTTTTTCCTGCGTTTCACACATCCGCCGCCCGATGAGCGAGAACACGTTGAATCAGGCTTTCCGGCGGGATGGGTTACGCAGCCGGTGAAGTGACGGCTCATGGTCTTCGAACGACGGCTTCGTCGCTTTTGAATGAGAGCGGCAAATGGCACCCGGATGCCATCGAGCGCTCGCTTGCGCACGCAGATGCCAATGCAATCAGGGGGACCTATAATCGTGGTCGCTATTGGGACGAGCGTGTTGCCATGCACCAATGGTGAAGCGACTATCTCGACGCGCTGCGCAGCGGCGAGAAGGAAACGATCAACGCGCTGATGGCAGCCTGAACTATGCGCAGGCGAAAAGTGGAGCCGATTCCAATGCCCCCGATATCAGGCATGGCAATGGGGCCACCGAGAGGCGACCTCGTCTTAAGTCATTGAATTATGGGGTCGATGGTGCCGCTTACAGGACTCGAACCTGTGACCCCATCATTACGAATGATGTGCTCTACCAACTGAGCTAAAGCGGCAACGAGGGGCGCCTCTATCAGCGTGTTGGCGCGAAAACAAGCGTCGTGGCGCACTTTCCCTCGATGACCGCAACAGGCGGTTTGCGACCGCATTCTACGGCAATTCGATAGGGAGCAATGAGAGCGAGCGCCCCGGAATGCCCTGGAACGTCCGCTCTCTCGATTTCGTCACCAAAAGAGGACTGTCCCCAACCGGCCAGACCTACCTGAACGCCCGCATTTCGGCGGCGGACATCCCGAAACAGACAGTCCCGCTGAAATTCGGGGGCGGCCCTTCAGACAGTGCCCGCAGCGAGGCGTTCCATGAATGACGATATCTGCCTCACGCACGCAAGGCTGGCCTTGGGGTTCCTTTTGGCGGGACGTCCGTTCGGCATTCCGACCATGACGCCGCGGTGCGTCGACTGCTCGACATCGCAGAGCGAGACGCAGTTCAACCCGATAACAGGATCGGGCTTGTGGGCCAGAAACCGGCCCAATTGCCGTTCGGACGATATATAGTCCGTCATATCGGTAACGGAGCTGCCATCGATTTCCATGGTGCCGTCCTGATGGGCCGCCATCACCGGCTTGTGATTCTCGTCCGGGTCCCTGTCGTGAACGATCAGGTGCAGGATTCCGACGTAGGGGAAGCCCGCCTCCAGCAGGCCATTGGCCTGGGTGATCCCCAGCCGATCCGTGCTCTTGTTCCATCGAGGAGCCTTGAGCGACAGGCGCTTGATCTCGGGCCGAACCTAACAATATCTCGCTGACCAGCTCATGTTCGGTCATGTCGTAGAGCTGCTTGCCCGGCGTCCGCCTGAACCCGATTCCTCCTTCCGAAGTCTCGCTTTCAGCAAGGCACGCCGCTCGTTTTTCAGACCGGAACGGTCTTCCGATCGTGCTCGTCGAGCTCGATATCGGGTTGGTCGTCGCCTTGAAGCCGGTCGCTCCGATGATCATACTCGAATTGCTGTTAGCCGAGATCATGAGGCAAGCGGCCCGGCAGGTTGGTTGAGCGCGGTACGAGCGCTATCACGGCGTCACATTTGCACAGCCGCATCGGACGCGCGAGGCTCGCGCGGATTTCGTGGTCAGCCATTATCTTTCGGCTTGGCCGTCAACTTCACGGCGGAACCCTCCTTGGCTGCGAGGCCGGTCGGCGGTTTGGCCTTGGCGGCCTTGGGCTTGCGGATCTCGCGATTGCTGCGCTTTTGCGATTTGGCCATGATGGTTTCTCTTTTTTGCGGAAGGTTGCTGGACAGGAAGACGTGATGCGGCAGGTCGTGCTAAGGAAACGCTTTATGACGGCGACGAACGGCCGCCGCGTGAACAAGTGTTGGACGCGTCAATTTTCGTTCGCTGACGGACGATAGAAGCGGTGGCGCACGACGCTGCCTTCGATCAGGTAGCCGCGAAGCCGCAGTCGCATCTCCTCGGCGCCCGCACTCGATGTGCAAATGAGGCGCGTGCCGCCCGACTGAAGCGGCTCGATCGCACTGATGCTGACGCCTTGCGCCAGGCAGAGGCGCCTGACCTCCTCTTCGGGCAGAGATAGGTTCATGGCGCGGCTCATTTGGACCGCCGCGTGCTTTCCCACGCGCATATAGCGGCCGCCACGTGCTCATAACCTTCGGCACTGGCGGTCGCCAGCGCGATCGGGCGGCCTCCCAATTCCTCATTCTCGGCGTTGAGGAAGGCGATCGCGGCGTCGCGGCCGCCCATGAGCAGGTAAGCGAGTTGACTGATATCGCCTTGCCGCCGCGCATCCTCGAGTGCGAAGGGCACCCGTCTCTTGCGAAAAAGGCTGTTTGACCGCCCTTTGGTCGGCACTGGCTCGGCCGGGCCGAGAGCCTCGGCATTCTGGATGTTGGAAGTCATGACGCGGCTCCTTCGTAAGCGGGAGCGCAATGTCTCTCAGCCGCGACCGCCTACAATGTCCGGTGCCGCGATCTTGTGAATATGGGGGCGATGCCCGAAGATGTAAGATGTGATCGGTCCGCTGTCCGATTTTCTTCATCCGGTCGCAGAAGCGGTCTGGCTGCTATCGGCCAGACTGCGTGTTTCTCCAGCCTTTGCAACTGTGGCAATTACTCCGAAATTGGCGCGTCGAGACTTGTTTCGACACCTTTGATTAACGCGAGGCGTCGCGCCGAATAGGCGGGGCCGCTTGCATCGGGCCAGGCGGCTATTTGCGCCACGACGAGTTGCCGCGACGGGTCGACATAGACGGCCTGCCCGAAGATGCCGAGCGCCGCAAAGGCGCCCGGCGTCGGAATCCACCATTGATAGCCATAGGGTGTCTCGCCGGGTGCTGAACTTGAACGTGTCGCTTCGCCGATCCAGCCCGCCGGGAGCAGGGGCGCGTCGCCCGCCGCGCCGCCATCGAGCATGAACTGGCCAAGGCGGCCATAGTCGCGAAGCGTGAGGTTGAGGCAGCAGCCGCCGATCTCGATCCCGCCATCGGTGAGCCAACTCGCGTCGCTTTCGAAGCCATAGGACGCCCAGATCTTGCGCGAGAGATACTCGGCGAGCGGTTCGCCTACCGCGCGGCTGACGATGATACCGACCATATTGCTTTCGCCCGTGCTGTAGAGAAAGCGGCTGCCGGGCTCCGCGGCGCGCGCGCGGCCGGCCATCATCTTGACGAGCGACGCGCCCTTGTTCTCCGCCATCGATGTCGCGAGCTGGCCGACGTCCGAATCTGGGTCGGTATAATCCTCGTTCCATTGCGCGCCCGAGCGCATCGCGAGAACTTGCCGAAGGGTCACGCCGTCATAGGCGCTGCCCTTCAGTTCAGGGATGTAGGTCGTGACGAGGTCGTCGACGCTCTTGATCTTGCCATCCTGGATCGCCGCGCCCAGCAGGGTCGATGTCACGGACTTGGCGATCGAGAAAGAGATCCAGCGGTCCTCGGGCTTTTGGCCGAGACCATATTTCTCGAGCACGATCTGGCCCTTGCTGATCACAAGGACGCCGGCCACGCGCTCGCGCTCCACATAGTCGTCGATCGAGACCGATTTGCCCTCGTAATTGAGCACCGGCGTGATCTGCTGGTCGGCGCGCGGAAGCGGGCGGACTTTCGGGCCGCGCTTGACAACGCGCACCGGAAAGATGCGGTCGATGTTGCGAAATCCCGTAACCTGGGCGTTACCCTGCCAACGCAGCATGTCGGCCGCCTTCGGGAGCTCGGCTTCTTTCGCCGCGAGCGGGCCGGCAAGAGCAAGCGCGAGACCCAGCATGGCAAATTTCGAGGCTCTGATGATCGCCCGGTGTTTCATTGCATCACTCTCCATTGATAAGCGGCTGCCGGCCGCGCGCGCGATTCATCCATGTCACGAGCTGCGGATCTTCCAGGCCCCCGATGATCGTGTCGAAATCGCCGGCGCGCTCGTCCTGCCCAAGCTTGAACGTGGCGTTGCACGCCAGGATTTCCGCGCGGAAGGCGATGATGTGCGTCTTCATTACGTCGTAGCGCGCGCTGCCGACCTCGTCGACGGTCCAGCCGTCACCGCACATCGTCTCCATCTTGTCGGTAAGCCGGCGCAGCGCTGTGTCGTTGGCGTCGGGGTCGAAATCGATGTGGCAATCGAAACGCGCGACAGAATAATTCCAGGTCGGCGCCCAACTCCGGTTTGCGACATGCTTGGGCGATATATAGGCTTGCGGTCCCGAGAAGAGGATCAGCGCTCGCGGATCGGCGCGAAGCGCCGCGACCTGCCGGTTCGCGAGTGCAAAATGGCCCATGAGTGCGGTGAGGCGACCCTCGCTGTCATAGTCGCCCACGAGCGGGAGCGGCGTTGCGATCGATGTTTCACCGGCACGCGAGGTGACCCACGCGAGCGGGTTTGCTTCGATGAGATCGGCAATGGCAGGGTGCACCAGCGGGTGCCGGTCGTGATGGATGTTCAGCGGTATCGTCATGAGTTTCCGTCTTGGAAGAAAAGCAGCGCGGGCGGGTGCCTCCGGCCGCGCTGCATCCGAGAGGTTCGATCAGAAGCGAAACGTCGCTTCGACGCCGTAGGTACGCGGATCCCCGAGACCTTCGATCAAGGTGCCGAAGAAGTCGCGCTCATAGCCTTCGACATAGGTGTTGTTGAACAGGTTGCGCGCGAAGAGCGCGGCCTCCCAGCGGCCATTTTCGCTGCCCAATGCGATACGCGCATCGGCATAGCCGAAGCCCTTCACGCGGTCGTAGGGAATGGTAACGGGCCCGGCTGGCGAGCCCACCGTGGTCTGCCGAAGATTGTTGAGGCTCGAGAAATAGTTGCCGCATAGGTGTAGGTGAAGTTCGAACTGAGCCGCAGGCTGCTGCCGACCGCGGTCTCATATTCGATCGAGCCGCTGGCCTGCGCATCGGGCGCGTTGGGCAGTTTGCCGCTCACGATCGTCACCGGGTCGAGCGGCAGATTGTCGTAGTCGGCTTTCAGGAAGCCGATGCCGCCGGCAAGCGTCAGCCCGCGCGCCGGGCGCGCGGTCATTTCGAACTCGATACCCTTGGTCTTCACGGTCGCGGCATTGCCGATCACGATCGCGGTGCGGCCGCCGCCAAGATCGCGGAACTGGTTGATCTGGAAGTCCGAATAATTGGCGACGAACCCGGCCAGTGCGAAGGTCAGGCGGCCACCCTCGACCGACCCCTTGAGGCCAAGTTCGTAATTCTTCACTGTTTCCTTGTCGAACTCGATCCCGTTCGGGAAGCTCGCCGCGCTGACGAAGTCGAGATTATAGCCGCCGCTCTTGTAGCCCTCGGCATAGCGTGCGTAAGCCGAGATCTCCGAAGACAGCTTGTAGGTGAGTGTCACGCTCGGCGAGAAATCCTCATCCTTGCGCTTGTCGGCGAAGCTGCCTGTCGCGATGCCGAGAATGGGCAGCGTCGAGCCGTTGATCTCGAACGTCGCCTTCTTCGTCTCGCGTGACAGGCGGAAACCCGCGCCAAGCTCGAGGTTCGGCAGGATGTCGTAGGTCAAGTTCGCATAAAGCGCGATATTCTCGGTCAGAACGGTGCCCGCGGACGGCAGCACCGTGTTGTTCGGCGATCCGAAAAGCAGGAAGCCCTGCGTTCCCGTCCGTGCGAGACGGTCGGTCTTGGCATCGGTGCGGTAGTAATAGAGACCGGCCAGATATTCGAACGGCTGCCCGCCGGGCGAGACAAACTGCAGCTCTTCGATGAACGTTTGTAGCGGTCATGATAGTCGACGTAGAAAATGTCGAACGCCGAATAATCCGGGTCGAGCGCCGTGTGGAATTTGGTGTCGCGATACGAGGTCTGCGATTTCAGGGTGTGGCCGCTGTCGAGGCTGAGGACAGCGTCGAACGAGGTGCCCCAGAGCGTCCGGTCGTTCAACTGAATCTCACTTACCGAGATTTCACGGCGGCCGGGCGCAACCGTATCGATTGTCGTGCCGGTCGAATTGGTCAGCACATTGCCGATGCTGCCGTTCTCGCGGCCGATCAAGCCGTCGCCGCTGATGAGGAACTGCAGGTTCGGCGTCGCGTCGATGCGCAGTTGGCCGCGCCAGGTCCAGGTGTCGACCGTGTCGCCATAGCTGTCGTCAACGATGTTATGGATAAATCCGTCGCGCTTGTTGCGCGACCCCGACAGCTTCATCGCGATGCCTTCAGCGAGCGGGATGTTGACGCGCCCGGTGAGCGACCAGGCGTCGTAATTGCCATAGCGTATGTTGCCATAGGCCGAGAAATCGTCGCCCGGCTTGGCGGTGACGAGGTTGATCGCCCCCGCCACGGTGTTTTTGCCGAACAGCGCGCCCTGCGGCCCACGCAGGACTTCTACGCGCTCGATGTCGACGAGCGACTGGTTGATCGCAGGCGACTGGCCCAGATAGACGCCGTCGAGATAGACGCCGACGCGGCTGTCGAAACCGATGTTGCGGCTCGGTGCGCCGACACCGCGGATCACCACGGCGGAGCCGAGGCCGGTGCCTTCGGCGATCACGACGTTTGGCACATAGGAGCCCAGATCGCCGACGTCGCGGGCGCCGGTCGCGGTGATGCGATCCTCGCCGATCGCGGCGATCGAGACCGGCACGTCGATTAGCCGTTCTTCGCGGCGCTGCGCGGTGACGACGATGGCGCCGTCGTCTTCTTCAACGCCGGCCGCAGCGTCCTGCGCGAAAGCCGGCGCAGCGACGAGCACGGCGGCGAGCGTCAGGCATGCGCTGCCCGCGCGAATGCAATGGCGATTGGTCATGGATCCCCCTTGTTAGGCTTGTTGTGGTGTTGCGGTTTCGTCAGTCGGTGGTCTGGCGGGCGGCACGACTGCGGATCGCAACGCCGAAGATGCGCGCGGTATCGGTCGCGGCCCGGTCGGCGTCGGCGACAACACCCGAGGCCTGCAGGAAGCTGTGATTGAGTGACGCGAAGTTGAGGTAGATGACGCTGACGCCCTCGCTCTCGAGCCGGGTTGCGTATGCGCGGCCGGCATCGCGCAGGATGTCAAAGCCCGCGGTCGAAAGGATGGTCGCGGGCATTCCCCTCAGGGACTTCGCCTTGATCGGCGATATCTCCGGCTGAGCGATGTCGCGCGTGCCGAAGACGCGCGGGACTGCGTAATCGGCGTAGCCGACGTCCAGGCCATAGCCTTTCCCAAAGAGCGTCCACGACGGATAGTCGCGGCCCATGTCGACGGCGGGATAATAGAGGAGCTGGTAGAGCGGCGGCGTCTGCCCGGCGGCAAGGCGCCGGCCGGACACCGAAATCGCGAGGTTCCCGCCGGCGCTGTCGCCCCCGACCGCCATCATGGCCGGGTCGCCGCCGAAGCTCGCGGCATTGGCCGCGGCCCAGGCAAAGGCGTCCTCCGCATCGTCCCATGCGGCCGGGTAGGGATTTTCGGGGGCGAGCCGGTACTGGACCGAGACGACGATCGCTTTCGCCTCGTTTGCCATCAGCCGAACCGCCCGGTCCGAGCCCGCGATGCTGCCGGTCATCCAGCCGCCTCCGTGGAAATAGACGAGGACCGGAAGGGGGCCAGCGGCTCTAGCCGGTTTGTAGACCCGAACCGGGATGGATCCACCGCGTCCCTTGACCTCGCGGTCTAGCGTCTCGGCCATCGGGGCGGTGACGCGTGTGCGAAATGTCCATGAACGGTCGGCGCCTTCGCGAAGTGCGGCGCGGCCTTCAGGCGTTGCGCCGGGATCGACCGGCGGGCCCGAAGGCTTCGGCGCGGCGGCGTCGCGGGCGAGCATATATTGGATCTTGGGATCGAGCGTTTGACTGTCGACGACGACGCGCTTGCCACCGAGCTGCTCGATGAACCAACTCTCGGGCTGCGAGAGCAGTTCGACGAGCTTGGTTTCCGCAGGCGTCGGAGCTGGTTCGGCAGCTGCGATCGGCGCGGCGACCATCATGGCGGCGCCGAGGGTCCAGGTTACGAAACGACTCATATGATCCTCCCGAGATTGAAACTGGACCCCTCTTGGACTACAGGCGACCACCAATTCTGATTCAAATGGTAGTCCAATGTTCCGATCCTGGAAGCTCAGTCTCCCGGAATTTCCTTCCGACGGTCAGCAGTCGTTGCGGATGCAGATCGTCCACAGCATCATTCGCGACATTCAGCGCGGACGGCTTCCGGCCGGAGCGTTTCTGCCCAGCAGTCGCGAGCTTTCCGCATCGATCGGCATCAATCGCAAGACGATCGTGCTTGTCTATGAGGAGCTGAAGGCGCAGGGCTGGCTCGAGGCGACGAGCACGCGCGGGACCCGGGTCGCGGTCGCGTTGCCCGAGCAACTCCCCGACAAAATGATCGACCGGGCCGGTCCGGGCGACCGCCCCGATTTCGAGTTTTCCGGATCCAGCATCCGTTTATCGGTGACACCGCACCGTGACACCTTGACCCTTGACCTCGGGTCGCCCGATTGTCGGCTCTTTCCCGCCGATGTGCTCGGGCGCGCCTATCGCGACGCGGCCCTGCGGGCGAGCCGGTCGCGGCGCCTGAGCTACGGCGATCCGCGCGGATCGCTCATGCTGCGTGAAGCGATTGCCACTATGCTCGGCGCGCAGCGCGGCATGGTTGTGCGGCCCGAGCATGTCTGCATCACGCGCGGCAGCCAGATGGGGGTGACGCTTGTCGCGCGGGCCCTCGTCGAGCCGGGCGATACCGTCCTGATGGAGACGTTGACTTATACTCCGGCAGCGGCCGCCTTCGCCGACGCCGGTGCCCGCGTCATGACGGTCGGGCTTGATGCTCAAGGCATTGACGTCGAGGCCGTCGAGGCGCTGTGCAAGAGCGAGCAGGTGCGCGCGATCTTCGTTACGCCGCATCACCAGTTTCCGACCGCCGTGTCGCTCGCGCCCGAGCGGCGGCTCAAGCTTCTCGATCTCGCGCGCCATTTTGGTTTTGCGATCATCGAAGACGACTATGATCATGAATATCATTTTGAATCGCAGCCGCTACGGCCCCTGGCGAGCTATGCGCCGGCGGGGACGCTCTACATCGGCTCGCTCTCAAAGCTGACGCTGCCGAGTCTGCGCATCGGCTATGTCGTTGCTTCGACCAAGGTCGTCGACGCTATCGCAGGGCAGGTGATGAACCTCGACCGGCAGGGCAATGTGATATCGGAGGAAGCAGTCGCCAATCTCATCGCCTCGGGCGAACTGCGCCGGCATATCCGCAAGTCGCACGCCATTTATGCGCGGCGCCGGCTGGCCTTTGCCGGTGCACTCGGGCGGCATCTTTCGGACGTAGCCGATTTCAACATCCCGAGCGGCGGCTTGGCATTTTGGGTCCGATTCCGTGACGAGGCGCTCCTCGACAGGATCGACAAGCACGCTGAAACCGCGGCGTTGCGGTTCGCGCCCTCCACATCCTTTGGGGTACCGCCATTGCGTCAGCGCGGTCTTCGTCTGGGTTTTGCGAGCCTCGACGAGAGCGAAGCAGACAGGGCCCTCGGCTTATTGCGCGAAGTTGCCGTCAAATAACTGCGGCAAATTGAAAATCTATCTTTTGTATAAAATTGCAAGTGTCGCCCGATGTCACGGCTGAACCGGCTGACTCATGGCGTTCGCTGCGTTTCGATCTGATGTCGGCTTCCCCCATTTTTTCGCGGAAAGCTGCCTGGCTGCAAACGGCCAGCCCTCGTCGTAAGCTATCCGGCTTCGGTTTGCCCCTCCTTGAGGCCGCGCGTACTAGGCCGCAGCGCCTTGAAACGCGGCAGGAATGCGATCATCGGCATCCAGCTCGGCGCGTCAGCCGCATAGATGTGGAAGGCGGGGGCAACTTCCTCGGGATCGTCGAGAGTCCCGGCGGCGATGTCGACCTCGTCGGGCTGGTGGCGGACATGGATGGTAAGCGGCGAGCCGCACGCGCTGCAGAACGTCCGCGTTCCAAATTCCGTCGAGGCGAAACTGCCGACTTTCTCTTGGCCTGCGGTGATCTCGTACCGGTCGAGGTGCACCGTCGTGAACACCATGCCGCCCGAACCCGAGACATGTTGGCAGACGCGGCAGTGGCACCAGCCGCTGTCGTAAGGGGTCTCGTTAAGACGATAGCGCACTGCCCCGCACGCGCAGCCGCCTTCGAGCGCCGGGCGAACGGTTACAGCTTGCGCACCTTTGGTTTCCGTCATTATCTCTGTCTCTCCGCTGCCCGGCCCGACCGAATAATCCGCCGGGTTTCGCATCGTTCCGTTCAACGCTTGGAGCGGGTGCCGACCGGAACAAGCACCTCGCCGGGGCGTTCGCCTGATAACAACTCTCAGGGAGCAGGCATGATGAACAGACTTCGGCAGCTCGAAACCTTTGCACGGGTCGGTTGGTGCGCCCGCGGCGTCGTCTACTGCCTGCTGGCGGTGTTTGCGCTGACCGGTGCGGGCGCTTCGGACGCAAGCCCGCAAGGCGTCTTCCGCTCGGTACGGGACATGCCTGCAGGATCGATCTTGCTCCTGCTCCTTGGCGCCGGCCTCGCGCTCTACGGCGCATACCGGCTTTATGGCGCAGCCCTCGACAGCGAAGGCAAGGGGAGCGAGCCGAAAGGGCTCGCGATCCGCACAGGCTATGCCGCCAGCGGCATCGCGCATTTCCTGCTTGCCTGGGCGGCCGTACGGCTCGCGTCGGGAGAGACCGACGGCGGCAATGGCGAGCGTGAGAAGGAGGCTGCCGGCATGCTGCTCGACCTGCCGCTGGGCGCCACCCTGCTGGGTGTCATCGGAGTCGCCTTCATCGCCGCCGCGGCGCATCAGGCGATGAAGGCGTGGACCACCGAGTTTGTGCGCGATCTCGCACCTGGCGCTCCGGCGTGGGCCGTGCCCGTAGGACGGGCCGGACTCGCAGCGCGCGCGGTTGTGTTCGCGGTGATCGGCTTTTCGCTCGTCAAGGCGGGCTGGTTCGGCTCGGCGGGCGAAGTGAAAGGCTTGGGCGACGCGCTGTCGGCGCTGACCGAGAACAAAGGGCTCTATATCCTCGTTGCGGCGGGCCTGTTCATGTTCGGCGTCCACAGCTTGGTCGAGGCGCGCTGGCGCCGTATCCGCAACGAAGATGTGGTGCGCGGCCTTATGGGCGGATCGCGTTAGACGGACCGCACCAGTCGAAGAGCCGGCGAACAAGGAAGGCGGCAGCGGCGGGAGACGATATTTGAGTGAGGATTATGCGCACGGACAGCGCGATGGCGTGCGCCTGGCGCTCGCTGTTCTGGCAGCCGAGGAGGCGAAATGGGCGGCGCTGCTCGGCGAGAGCCGCTCATGGCGAACCAATGCGACGCGGGAAATTCGCCATAAGACCCTGCAAGTCGCACAGAAACGGGTGCAGACCTTGTTGGGGCGCCTCATGCCCAGCAAATGCGCATCGGCGGACCTTGAAGTTATCGCTGCGCTGGAGAAGGCCGGTCTTTAAGGCCGACAGCGCGGAATGCCCACAAGGTTAAGGGCGTCGCAGCGTGCCCGAAGCTGGGCTGTTTAAATGGGCTGCGGGAGGGGGAGTGCGTAGCGACCCGTGCATCGTTTCGCCGCAGCGTCACTGTCCGTATCATAACAAATCGAAGTTCGCGCCGGTCGTGCGGTGGGCGCCGCTGTCAGCATTCGTCCTCCCCTTCAAGCCGCTCGACCTCGGCTTCGGTAGCCTCCTCAAGCGCCGCGGAGATGAAATCCGAAAGGTCGCCCATGTCTTCCTCCATCTCGGCACGCGTGATCCCGTCCTCCTTCGCATCGTCGAGAAGGCGCTTCAGCGTCGCTTCTGTCTCGGGATGCGGGCCGTCGTCGGGCGCATAGAAGGTCGGCTGCACATTCTCCGCTACCCATTGGTTCGCGAAATCAATTCCAAGCTGGCTCACTCATCGTCTCCTTCCGACGCGCAACGAACGGGCGGGGCCACAGTTGCCACGAATAATGGCTTCGCACGGGGCACGATCATTTCGGCCGATCCAGTCGCAATTTACGGCAGGTATTGTCTCCAATGCCGAGCATCTCGGGGTGCAAGGCTGCCGCTGGCAGTCGCTTCGCTCCAATCGAATAATTATTGAGGCGCTCGGCGCTCGCGAAGGCAACATTCGCTACGAGGCGCGCATTGGTTGGATAGCAATAAGGAGCTTCCAATATGGCCAACACTTCCCCCCTCTCTTCGCGCCGCATTCTCATCATGGCTACCGACGGCTTCGAGCAATCCGAGCTTGAAGTGCCGCTCGAACGTCTTGGAGAGGCCGGCGCTGACGTTGACATCGCGTCGATCGAAATGGCCGAAATCACCGGCTGGGACAAAGATGATTGGGGCGACGACGTCGAAGTCCACCTCAAGATCGCCGACGTAAATGTGGATGATTATGATGCGCTGGTCCTGCCCGGCGGGCAGATCAACCCAGACCTGCTTCGTGTCGACAAGAAGGCGATTGCCCTGATCCAGGCATTTGCCGCGGCCGGAAAACCCGTAGCTGCGATCTGTCACGCGCCCTGGCTATTGATCGAGGCGGGCCTCGTGAAGGGCCGGCGCATGACGAGTTACAAGTCGATCCGCACCGATGTCGCAAACGCCGGGGCCGATGTTGTCGACGAGGCAGTCGTTATCGACGGTAACATCATCACGAGCCGGAGCCCCGACGATTTGGCGGCATTCTGCGATGCAATAATTGAGGCTCTCGCCGAGAATGCGGCCTTCGCGGAGTAGCTTCGGATTCCTGCACGGGTGCGTCGCTGTGCCTAGCGGCGGCGCAGGTCATTGATCCGATAAGGCCCGGTTCGCTGCTCAAGGCGGTGGCCCTTCCAGCTTAGCTGGACAATTCCTTGCTCAAGCAGGGTGTCAACTGCCGTGTGTACTATCGGCATCGATGTGCGCCAATCGTCATCCGTGGAAATCACGCGTGCTACTTCGCTCGGGCAGATTGAAGCATCCTCCGACCGATCGGCGAGCAGGGCTAGTGTCACGTTCCGAGCTGTTTCCGGCATCATTTTCGCCGTCTACTTCGACCACTTGTCATAGGATCGGGTTTGGGTGGCGGTCGCCAACCGGGAGGGGGCGTTACCTTTTGCTGGCTCGTCCCCAGACCCATCGCCCCGGGCTGCTGGCGTGTCAGTCCGGAGAAATTCGCCTCTTCGGCTGCAGCGGCCGACGCGCCGTCGCGCATCAGGCTGATCTTGTCGCGGCATCGCTTTGCTTCCTCGAAGTCCAAAGCTTCGGCGGCCGCCTCCATTTTCTTCTGCAGAGTCTGAAGCGTTTCGGTCATAAGGGCTCAACGCACGGCGAAGAGTTTCGGCAGCACGCGAGCTGCCATGAATGGAGCTGGGCGGCGGAACTGCCGAGCAAAATTCGCCGGCTTGACCGCGTTCAAGTGCCGAGCCTGCGCACGAAGCGGTAGCTTTTCTGTTCGAAGCCGAGCGAGCGGAAGAAATTATGGGCATTGGCGATCATGATGTCGCTCATCGCCTCGATCTCGCTGCATCCCGCCTGTTCGAGTGCGCGTTCGGCGGCGGCGAGCAGCGCCGATCCGGTGCCGGTGCGCCGGTGATCCTTGTCGACAAGGAGAAGCGTGATGCGGCCGAGCGCGCCATGCTGCAGCGTCGGGACGACGGTCCAACCGCAGCAGCCGACGACTTCGCCGCGCTCGGCGACGATGAAGCCTGCGCCGCGAGTTTTCTGGAGTTGCCCCAGATTGGCGGTAATGCGGGCAGCGGGCGTCTTCGGGCCAGCGAGCTGGCCGAGAAGAGCTGCAAGGGCGGGGGTATCGGAGGTTGCCGCAGGGCGGAGCTTGAGGGGCGGCAGCGGTTCGGGTTCGGCTTTCGGTACGAGCCGCAGCGCAGGTTTTGCCGGCGGCCGGGTCGGCTTCATCGGCGGCGAAGGATCGGCTTTGGCGCGCGGCTCGGCGCGCGCGGGCGGGGCGGCTCTCGCTTTCGCTTTTCGGCGGACCGGTCCGCCTTCGGCCTCCGTTTCGGCATCTTCGGCCGGGGCGGGCTTCTTCTTCGGCGGCGCGGCGTCGGGCGTGGTCTCGGCCGAGAGCTTCCAGGTGCTGAGTGCGCTGCCGCGCAGATAATCCTCGATCTCCTTCGCCGAGGCGGTCAGCCCGGCATCGCCCATCCCGAGAAGCGGCTTTCCAGCCGTGTCCGTGAGGCCATATTTGCCATAGTCGCCGACGCCCGGGGTGCGCTTGCGCGAACGTACGAGCTTGAGGCCGCGGTGCTCGGCCATGGCGCGCAACTGGTCGTCGCTCGTTGGGTTGGGCATGATGGTCAGAGCTTCGCGGTTGCGGCGCGTCGCCCGGAACGCCCAGGCGATCCATGCGCTTTGCTGTCATGCGCGCACATCGTTTCGCCGAAAGCTCGATGATCGACCGGATCGTCTATGACGACGCGGCGCGAACCTTGTGCGTCGCGTTCCGCGATACCGGCAAATATGTCTATGACGGCGTGCCCGCCGCGCTTTTCGATGCTTTTTGCATAGCCGGTTCTGCGGGAACCTTCTTCAACGAACGCATCAAGAATCGCTACCGATTCCGGCGCGATCCCGAGCGGCGCCGGTTCGGGCCGAACGCCTGATCCTGCTGCGGCGCTCGGCACCCGTGCCTCCGCTCAGGCGCGTTTACGCGCGGGCGCCTTTGCCGGCGCTTTCTTGGCCGGTGCCTTGGCGGCGGCCTTCTTCGCCGCCGGCTTGGCCTTCACGCCATCGCGTCCGCCGATCGACTTTTTGAGCGCCGCCATCAGGTCGACGACGTTCGAGCCGCGCGTTTCGGCGCTGCCTTCGCCGTCGCTTTCGATGTTGAGCGTCTTGCCCTTTTTCTTGCGATCGATGAGTTCGCGCAGCGCCTCGACATAGCGGTCGTGAAAGTCGGTCGCATCGAACTTGCCTGTCTTCTTGTCGATCAGCGTCGTCGCGAGGTCGAGGAGCTCCTCGTCGGGGTCGCCTTCGCCGATATCGCGGAAATAGCTCGCCGCCTTGTTGACCTCGTCGGCGTAGCGCAGCGTCTCCATCACGAGCCCGCGTCCGCAGGCCTTGACACTGACGACATATTCGCGCCCGCGCATCGCAAGCTGGCCGAGCCCGACCTTGTGGCTTCGGCGCAGCGCCTCGCGCAGCACGATGAAGGCTTCCTCGGCGAGATCGTCGGCGGGCACCACATAATAGGGCTTCTCGAAATAGATTTCGTCGATGTCCCGCGCCTCGACGAACTGGGTCAGCTCGAGCGTCTTCTTGCTCTCGAGCTTGACGCCCTCGATTTCCTCCTCGTCGAGCAGAACATATTCGCCCTTGGCGTATTCGAAGCCCTTGACGATATCGTCGACGTCGACGGGCCCGATGCCGGGCACGACCTTTTCATATTTGATCCGTTTGCCCGACGGCTCGTGAATCTGGTTGAAGGCGATCGTCGCGCCGCTTTTCGTCGCCGAATATATTTCGACCGGGATCGACACGAGCGCGAGCCGGATCTGGCCTTTCCAATAGGGGCGTGCAGCCATGATCATTTCCTTTGTGTAAGACTCCCTCAATTCGCGATCCGGGCGGACGTTCCGCCGGACTCGTCTGGACACCGCCGCCGGGCAGTAAAGAGATTGATCTCGATCAACTTCGGCAACGAAGCGTGTCCCTCGCGGCTTGCCCGCGCATGACCATATCAAAACAGAGCGCTGCGAGCGCCGCCCGTCCCGCTCCTCCCTCCGCATGGCTCGCCGCCGCCGAACTGCCGCGCGCCGTCTCCGAAATGACGCTTCTCGCCGCGAGCGTCGCCGGCCTCCTGCATTCGGCGCCGCGCGGCGACGGGCATCCCGTGCTTGTCCTCCCCGGCCTTCTCGCTGGCGATCGGTCGACCGCTGCGCTTCGCGGCATTCTCGGCAAGCTTGGCTATGACGCCCGCCCCTGGGGTCTCGGGCGCAACCGCGGCCCGCATGCCATCGGCACGCACGGCGAGCTTCTCGAGGCGCGCGTCGAGGCCCTTTTCGAGGAAGCCGGCAAGAAGGTGAGCCTCGTCGGCTGGAGCCTCGGCGGAGTGTTCGCGCGCCTGCTCGCCCGTCGCTTGCCGGGCCGCATCCGCCAGGTGATTACATTGGGTTCGCCCTTCATGGACAGTGGCGACGCCACCAATGCGGGCAAGATCTTTGAAATCGCGAGCGGTACGAAGCGAAACGACAGCGCCAATCGCGCGCTGCTCGCCGAGCTGTCCGGACCCTCGCGCGTCCCCTCCTCGGCGATCTACAGCCGGTCCGATGGCATCTGTGCGTGGCAGATTTGCCGTGAGGATGCGGCGGAGCGGCGCGAGAGCATCGAGGTCTATGGCAGCCATTGCGGCCTCGGGGTAAACCCCAGTGTCATCTATGCGGTCGCGGACCGGCTCGCGCAGGCCGAAGACGCATGGGCGCCCTTCGAACCGCGAGGCCTCACGTCATGGGCGTTCCCCACGGCGGTCAACGCCTGAACGCCGGCCGCCGCCGGAACTTCGCCGTCCAGCCGGTGTTGCAGAAAAGCGGAGGAAGAACCCTCGTGATGGAGATATTTATGAAAAGCCCTTATATTCTGACGCTCGCTCTCGTGCTGGCGGCATGCAGCGGGGCCGACGACAAGGCCCCTGCCGAAAATGCGACCGTAGCCGATGCAACGGTGCCCGAGACGGATGTGCCGCCGCTGACCGAGGCCCCGACGACTCCCGTCGATGCCGCAGGCTATATCGCCAAGGCCGGCGCCGGGGACATGTGGGAGATCGAATCCTCGAAAGCCTTGCTCGCCAAGTCGACCAACGCCGAGGTCAAGGCCTTTGCACAGATGATGATCGACCATCACAGCAAGTCGACCGCCAAGGTCAAGGCGGCGGCAGCCGAAGCAAAAGTCACGGTAACTCCGCCAAAGCTCGACGCCGGGCAGCAGAAAATGCTCGACGATATCAAGGCCGCCGATGCTGCGGGCATCGACGCCATCTATCTCGCCAATCAGAAATCGGCGCATGATGCCGCGCTCGCGTTCCATCAGGCCTATGCGACGAACGGCGATACCGAGAGCCTGAAGAAGGCAGCCGGCGAAATCGTCCCGGTCGTCGAAGCGCATCGCACCGAGCTTGCAAAACTGACGGCCAACGGCTGATTTCCCGCGCTTCGCCGCGCCGGATGAAGTCCGGCAACCGGCGGTGTGTTTGGCTCATGTCCGCGATGGCCCAAGCGCCATATTGCAGCAAGAAAGGTCCGCTTCGGCGGGCCTTTTTCGTTCATGTCCAGAGGAGCTATGTGCTTGTGCACACGACACATATTACCGAATAGGACAAGAAGAAAATAAAATAGTTTCAAATATTTGGAACAATGACCTGAGTTGATGGTTGAATTTGTGAGAACGGCTACCGCCAGTTCTAGGAGCGTTCCCTATGCGTAACTATATGTTCGCGGCGAGTATTGCCGCAATCGCCCTTGTGCCGTCCGCCGTTTCGGCGCGCACCCAGTCGCAGACGACTTGCGAGCAGCAGCGCTCGACGCGTGTCGTCGCGACCGTCGGCGGCGCCGCAGCCGGCGGCGTGCTCGGCAATGTCGTCGCCGGAAAGGGCGACAAGCGTCTCGGGACTGTAATCGGCGCCGTGGGCGGCGCGATCGTCGCCAACCAGGTTGCGAAGCCCGGCCGCGATTGCCGCGACGCCTACGGCTATTATGATCAGGAAGGCCGCTGGCACGCCTCGGGGATCGGTTCGAACGAAGCGCGCGGCTATTATGATCGCGAAGGCAGCTGGGTCGAAGGCCCGCCCAACGGCCGTTATGGTAACGACGGACGCTGGGTCACCTACAGCGGATCGAACCGCGGTGAGGGCGATTATCGTTCTGGCGGCGAATGGGTGCCCGCATCTGCGAATGGCTATTTCGACCGCAACGACAAATGGGTCGCAGGCTCGAAGAACGGACGCTACGACAATCGCGGGCGCTGGGTCGCCGGCACCGACACGGGTTCGAGCAGCCGCCGCGCCGATGCCTATGGCTATTATGACGAGCAGGGGCTGTGGCACGCGAGCACCGCCGCGAAGGGCCGTGCGACCGGCTATTACGACCGCAACAACAATTGGGTGACGGGCGCGCCGAACGGCCGTTACGACGAGCGTGGCACGTGGGTCGCACAGCAGGGCGACGCGTCGGCAAGCGGCAGTTATGACCGCGAGGGCCGCTGGGTCCCCGCATCTTCCAACGGCTATTATGATAATGATGGCCAGTGGACTGCCGGCGCGGCGAGTGGCTATTATGACCGCCGCGGTCGCTGGGTCGCCGGCGCCACGGTCGGCCATTACGACACCAACGGGCGCTGGATAGCGGGAGCCGCGAACGGCCGCCGCGATGCGAAGGGCAATTGGGTCGCCGACCCGCAGCCCGGATATTATGATAACGGCCGCTGGATTGCCGGCGCTGCGACCGGCTATTACGATGGCCGCGGCCGCTGGATCGCCACCGGCCAGAATAATGCCGGCATGGGCGGTGCTTCGGGCATCGGTGGCGGCTATGGCACGGGCCGCTCGATCGTGACGCAGCTTTCGGACCTCGACCAATATGTCCGCACGGCCCGGTCGGATCGCCGGCTCGATGCGCGTACCGCGGCGAGCGTCGAGCGCGATTTGATGGCCATCCGCAGCGACGAGAAAAAGATGCGCCACGACCGCATGGGCAATTTGTCGGCGCGTGACGAAACCGCGCTTCAGGCGCGGGTCGATCGCGTCAATCTTCGCCTGCGCATCAGCCCCAACTGATCGGCGGGATCCCCGCGAGGATGCCCTAGCCGACGTCCTCGCGCAGTCCTCCCACCGTGTCCCGCCATCCCGGTCCCTGACCGCGGTGGCGGGATTTTTCTTGCTCGGGGAAGTCCAGGACTTGCACGACTCTCTCACTTGGCCCGGCCCATGCTGCCGAGCCGATCGTCTTGAGTGCCTTTGCAACGGTCGACCGCGGGCCGGCGCGGTCGGCGAAATGCATGGCAATGCATTCCTGCGGAGGCATGAACGGCGCATCCGGCCAGCGCCGAACAATCCGCATAACCTGGATCAACTTGTGCAGAACGGACCGGAACCCCGCTACATCCGGCCTGTTGGAT
Organism: Sphingopyxis sp.; assembly: GCF_035565275.1. Classification (GTDB taxonomy): domain Bacteria; phylum Pseudomonadota; class Alphaproteobacteria; order Sphingomonadales; family Sphingomonadaceae; genus Sphingopyxis. The sequence goes on along the minus strand of NZ_DATMST010000018.1, from coordinate 43,898 downwards.
AAAGACAGGAGCAGCTCGGTTCACCCGAACCGCGGGCCGATGAACTGGAGACGAGCTATGACAAGTCAACGGATATGGATGGCAGCGCTTATGGCCGGCTGCGTTGCCCTTGGCGGATGTACACAGCCGACACCCTATCAGCCGATACGCAGCGCATCGAGTTCGCAAGGCGGCTATTCGAACGAGCAGATCGAGGCCAATCGCTTCCGCGTGAGCTTCGTCGGCAATAGCATGACGTCGCGCGAAACCGTCGAGACCTATCTTCTCTACAGGGCCGCCGAACTGACCCGCGAGCAGGGCTATGACTGGTTCGAGGCGGTGTATCGCGACACGGAGAACCGAGGCCGGGTGGTCGTCGATCGCCCCTTCGCCTCGGGTCCCTACGGCTGGTGGGGTCCGTCCTGGCGTTACTACGGCCGCTTCGGCGCCCGCTCGTGGAGCCCTTGGAACGGCGGGCGCTTCTTCGGCGATGACTTCGATGTTCGCACGATCGACCGCTATGACGCGAGCGCAGAAATCGTCATGCAGCGCGGTCAGAAACCGGCGGGCAATGCACGCGCCTTCGACGCAGCGGATCTGCTTCGGACGCTCGGACCCCGCATCCGCACGCCCGAATAGACCTGCGCGCTTCTCTAGGTCCGAGCGCATGCCGAGCCAGTGAACAGGCTGCACGGCATGCGGTGCGGCCATGGTGGAAATTGGGCATAAGGAATCCGTCGCCGCACTACGCGTGGGTCTGCGATCGTCGGGTCTATATTCCAGCTGACATGCTGACCCGTCCGAAATAACCAGCGGATTCAAACGAGCGGCAAGCGTGGAAGCGCCCGGACCGCCGGCCTGATTGGCGAGCGGTCCGGAGGTATGGCGTTGGTGCCACCGGATTATTCGGCGGCGACCGCTTCGGGTGCTTCGGCGTCCTGCAGCGCGAGCTGCGCCACATGCTTGCGATAGGTGGCGAGCGCCTGGCCCACGACCTGGTCCATATTATAATAGCGGTATGTCGCGAGACGGCCGACGAAGAGCACGTCGGGCGTGCTCATCGCCAGCGCCTCGTAGCGCTTGAACAGCGCCTCATTCTCGGGGCGCGGAATCGGATAATAGGGATCGCCGTCGGCGCAGGGATATTCGTGCGTGATGCTGGTACGCGGCGACCGCTGGCCGGTGAGATGCTTATATTCGGTCACGCGCGTGAAGGGCACGTCTTCCGAAGGATAATTGACCACGGCTACCGGCTGGAGCCATTCCTGCTCGAGGCTCTGGTGCTGGAAGTTCAGCGAGCGGTACGGGAGCTTGCCGTAACGATGGCCGAAATATTCATCGATCGGCCCCGTAAAGACGAGCCGGTCATAGTCGGTCCGCGCGCGCACCTCTTCGAACGAGACCCCGAGCTCGATGTCGATCAGCGGGTGGTCGAGCATCTTGGCGAACATCGCGGTATAGCCCTCGGCGGGCATCGCCTGGAAACTGTCGGTGAAATAGCGGTCGTCGGTGTTGGTGCGCGTCGGCACGCGCGAGGTCACCGACTTGTCTAGCTCGGACGGATCCATGCCCCATTGCTTGCGCGTGTAGCCGCGGAAGAATGTCTCGTAGAGCTTGCGGCCGATCTTCGAGATCACGACGTCGGCCGAGGTCACCACCGGTTTGACGGGCTCGGCGCGGCTCGCGAGGAAAGCCTCGGCCTCGTCGTCGTTCTCGAGTGCGAGACCGTAGAGCGCGTTCAGCGTCGTGCGGTTGATCGGCATCGGAACGCGAAGGCCGTCGATATCGGCGAGCACGCGGTGCTCATAGGGGCGCCAGCCGGTGAACTTCGACAGATAGTCGACGATCGCGTCGCTGTTGGTGTGGAAAATATGCGGGCCGTAGCGGTGGACGAGAATGCCCGCCTCGTCGAGATGATCGAAGGCGTTGCCGCCGATATGCTCGCGCCGGTCGATGACGAGAACGCGCTTGCCGTTCTCGCTGGCGAGGCGCTCGGCCATCACGGCACCGGCAAACCCCGCGCCGACGACGAGATAGTCGTAGTGGTCACGCGATGCCGAAAATGCCGGGGCGATCACTGCGTCGATCTTTGCGCTCATCGCGTCGGCAACCGCCTGCCAGCTCTGGCCGTCCAGTTCGTCATCGGCTTCGCGCCGCCATCCTGCATCCGCCGGCTCGAGCGCAAGGCTGAGTGCGCGCTCGCAGGCCTCGACGAACTCGACGGGGCTCGCAGCGATCTCTACGCCTTCGAGTTCGCCATAATGGCGGATGACGTCGCGGATCGGCGTCGAGACGACCGGCAGGCCGGCGGCGAGATATTCGGGGGTCTTGGTCGGCGAGATGAACTGCGTCGAGGCGTTGATCGCAAAGGGCATCAGCGCAACGTCCCAGCCGCCCGCATAGCGCGGCAGGTCGGCATAATCCTTGCCGCCGAGATAGGCGATGTTCGGGCGCTGCGGCAGCTCGGCGGGGTCGATCTTGACCACCGGTCCGACAAACACGAGCGTCCACTCGGGGCGCGCATCGGCGAGCGCGGCGATGAGGTCGAGGTCCATGCGCTCGTCGATGACGCCATAATAGCCGAGACGCGGGCGGGGGAGGCTTGCCTGGTCCTTGGGATCCTCGGCTGCGTCGCGCGCCTGCGCGAAATGGCGCTGGTCAACGCTTGAGGGAAAGGGATGGACCGAGTCATGCAAGGAGCGCTTCGCTTCGTAGAGACTGTAGCCGCCGGTGAAAACATGATCGGCGAGGCCGAGAAGCTCTTCCTCGAGCGTCGCCAGTTCGGGCGGTGCGAAACGGAAGTTCGCAAGCTCGTCCATGCAGTCATAGATGGTGCATGCAGCATCGAGGTGCCGCGAGAAGGGCAACATCATCGGGGTGTAATACCAAGCGATGAGCGGCTGGGTCGCGCCCGACGCATAGGCGTCGAGCAAGAGGCGCAGTTCCCGGTTTGCAGCATCGCCGGGCAGACCTTCGGGAAGGTGCGGAACGATGACCGTGACATTGTCGGCGGGGCAGTAGGTCTCGATCCGCGGCGTCGATCCGGCCGGCTCCCATTTGGGTTCTTCCCAGAAGGCGACGGAATGGCGCTGGGCAAGAAGCGACATGATTTGCTGCGGACGCTGGAACACAAAGTCCCACCGCAGATGTGAAAAACACATCAACGTCATAGGGTTGAGCTTTCTGAGAGAGTTACGAACGATATGAACCCAACGCCGCGACGCGCGCCGAAGGTCCATCGAAATCCCCGAAACTAACCCACGTTACGACGATTCCGTTCGCGGCGTGCGTCGATCGATCGAGGCGCGCGTTAAGGTTGAAGCCGCCGATCCCCGGCGCCGACGCAGCGAGATCATCAGCTGACCTTTTCCATCCCTCCTCCGCCCCTGGCGATGTGGGGCGGCGCCGAGTGCACGATCAATCGTGTCGGCGACCGCTTCTCCGACCAGATTTCCCTCAGTGGCCATGATGCGCGCGCCGGCGACCTGGTACGCTTCGCAGGCCTCGGCCTCTCGGCGCTGCGCTATCCGCTCCTCTGGGAGTCCTTTGCGCAGGCCAAGGACCCCGAAACGCTCTGGGCTTGGCACGACAAGAGGCTTGCCGCACTTCGGGCAGCGGGCGTCCGTCCAATACTTGGCCTCATCCATCATGGCAGCGGACCGAACGGCACCGACCTGCTCGCCCCCGGCTTTGCCGCGGGCCTCGCGGCCCATGCGAAGGCTGCGGTAGAGCGCTATCCATGGGTCGACGACTGGACCCCGGTCAACGAACCGCTCACTACCGCGCGCTTCGCGGCTCTCTATGGTCACTGGTATCCGCATGCCCGCGACGAGCGCGCCTTCTGGCTCGCGCTCCTGAACCAGGCCGAAGCGGTCCGCCTTGCAATGGCGGCCGTTCGCAGCATCAATCCGGCGGCACGGCTGATCCAGACCGAGGATATCGGCCGCACCGACGCCACCGCGGAGCGGCAGGACCAGGCCGATTTCGACAATCTTCGCCGCTGGGCCTCGTGGGATTTGCTGACGGGTCGCCTCGACGCACGACATGCGTTCGCGCAGCGCCTTGCCGGCATGGGCTTTGCCGAACGTCTTGCATCGTTCGTGGACGACCCCTGTCCGCCCGACGTCCTGGGGATCAACCATTATCTGACGAGCGATCGTTTTCTCGACCATCGCATCGACCGCTATCCGCCCGAGGCCCACGGGGACTGTTCGTACGGCCCGCTCGCCGATACCGAAACGGTTCGGGCGCTCGGCGCGGCGCCGGGTCTCGAAGGCGCGCTGCGCGACACGTGGGAGCGTTATGCGTTGCCAATGGCGATCACCGAAGTGCACAACGGCTGCACGCGCGAAGAGCAGATGCGCTGGCTCGGCGAGGCTTGGACAATCGCCACCGCACTTCGCGGCGAAGGGCAGGCGATCGAAGCCGTGACGGCGTGGAGCCTGCTCGGCGCACACGACTGGGACAGTCTGCTGATTGGCGGGGCGGGCCATTATGAGAGCGGCGTGTTCGATATCCGCGGACCCGCGCCGCGCGAGACCGCGCTTGCCACCATGATCCGCACGCTGGCTGCGGGCGGCGTGCCCGATCATCCGGTCCTCGACAGGGCTGGCTGGTGGCACGGGCATGCCCGTCTTGCGCCCGCGTCGGCTCGCGGCGGGTGCCCGAGCAAGGCGCGTGATCGTCCGCTGCTGATCGTCGGCGCGACCGGGACGCTTGGCCAGGCCTTTGCGGGGGCGTGCCGTCTTCGCGGTATCAACCATGTTGTGACCGCGCGTGCCGATATCGACCTGACCGACCCGCGTTCAATGGCACGGACGCTGGACATTCATAAGCCCTGGGCGGTGATCAATTGTGCCGGCTGGGTGCGCGTCGACGACGCCGAACGCCACGCCGACGCTTGCCTTGCGGTCAATTTCAGCGCCAGCGTCGCGCTCGCCCGCGCCTGCGCCGATCGCGGCATCCATTACACCTGTTTCTCGAGCGACCTCGTTTTCGACGGGACCGCGGGCCGCGCCTATGTCGAGAGCGACCCCACGGCGCCGCTTGGCATCTATGGCGTCAGCAAGGCTTGCGCCGACAGGGCGCTCGCAAAGGCGGGCGGACGGGCGCTGGTCGTGCGCACCGCGGCTTTCTTCTCACCCTTCGACGCACAGAATTTTGCCGTTCATCTTGCGGTTGCCCTGCGCGAAGGACGCCCATTCGCCGCGGCCAGCGATTGCATTGTCTCGCCCACCTATGTGCCCGACCTCGTGCGCGCGACGCTCGATCTCGTCATCGACGACGAGCGCGGGCTTTGGCACCTGGTGAGCGATGGCGCCGCATCCTGGTCCGATTTCGCGTTCGATATCGCCGCCGCGCTCGATCTGCCGCGCGCGGGGATCGATCCCCGTCCCGCCGATCTCATGGGCTGGGCGGCGCGCCGTCCGCGCTACGTGCCGCTGACGAGCGAGCGCGGGCTGATCATGCCGTCGCTAACCTCCGCCATCGCGCGCTTCGCACACGAGATCGGCGCGGCTGCAGCGTCGGACGAGTCGCGAGACCGGGAACCGGTTCTTGAAGGAGCCTGTTAGACGGCGATGGCCGGCGATGAGAATGGCCGCAATCGCGCGACTATGACGCTGCCCGAATATGAGGCCTGGCTTCACTCGATGGTGACCGGCTCGATCCATGGCATTTGGCGGATTGCGGGCGACTTTACCGAGCGCGAGCCGAGCAAATATCCCTTGCTCGACAATCTCGACGAGAAGGCGATCGACCTTGCCATCGGGGCCGCGAAGGACCTTGGCCACGTCACCGGGGTCGGTGCCGTCGGCGGCGACAAGGTCGGCATTCGAGAAGCTGGGCTTCGCTAAGACCCAGCGCGGCCGGCACGGTTCCCGCGATGGTCGCGCTCGTTTCCGCGGACTTCTCGAGTCTTTCCTCCGCAGCTTCGTTCGGGTCCGAGCAGGCCGCAAGCAAGGCCAAGGAGGCAATGAGCAAGATGAATGGCGCACGGATGATCCTTTCTTTGCGGGGTTCGGGAACGCATCCCGGCGGGGTGCGGTTGCGAACCGCTAGTCGGCGAAGGCCGCGTCGGGTACTATCTGCCCCGATTGCCGCGGCGTAATCAGCTCGTCGAGGTCGAAGCCCTGCAACTTGGCGACCGCGAGATAATTTTCGACGATATCGGTCGGCAGCGCGGCGGTGCGGGAAATGAGCCAGAGATGCGCTCGGTCGGGCGTGCCGACCAGCGCCACCGAATAATCGGCTGCCAGCTGGAGGATCCAGTAGTCGCCTTGGGTAAAAGGGATCCATCGCAGATATTCGGGCAGGAAACTGAGCTTCAGTTTCGCGTTGCTCGCGTCCTGCGGCACCGCGACGCCGATTGAACGATCGGGCTCTCCCTCATTGTCCAGGCAACGATTCTCGACTCTCATGCGGCCGTCGGCCGTCATGCTGTATGTTGCGGTGATATCGCTCGCATCAGCGTCCTCCCACTTCAGCGGCAAGCGGCATATCTCGAACCAAGTGCCCAGATAGCGATCGAGTTCGACGCTCGCGACCGCAACGACGTCATTATTATCATGATGCATGTTGTTTTCCGTTCCAAAAAGGAAACTTCGGAGCCTCCGACTCGTTCCTTGCTTAATCACTTCGGTGATTTCGGGGACAGGGGCGATCGCATTGGCGACCGGCGTCAGCCCGGACTGGCGGCACTTCGAAGGAAACAGGCATGAAGCCATATCATTTCTTGATCTCTCTCGCGCTTTTGCTCGGGGCGTGCCAGGGGCCAGCCGAGACCGCTGGCGCGAAGAAAGACAAGGCGGCGGCAGAGGCTGCCGGCCAGACCTACAGCGGGGATGGTCCCAACGAACGGATCGGCGCCGCGCGCGACCGCGCTGCCGATGCCGCCGAAGACGCGCGGAAGGCAGAGGCGGCGGCGATCGACAAGCAGGGCGACAGCATCCGGACCGAGGCCGACATCGAAGCCGAACGTCTCGAGCAGGAGGCGGAGGCCGTGCGCAAGGCCGCAGACGCGCGCGCCGAAGCCATCAAGGATGCGAACAAATAGGCGAGCGAGACCGGGCTAAGGCGGGGCACAGCGATGCTGGAACCCGACACCCCAAGGGGGGCGGGGGACGACAGGGTACAGACAGATAAAACAACAAGTTGGAGAAGACCGTGAACGATCGCTCATAGGTTCGTGCCGACAGACGAATGGCAGGCTTACAAATCCCAGAATCACCGATCTAGGAGAGAATAGCTTGGCCGATATGCACGCAGCTCAGGGGCGCTTCGAGCAGATGCTCGAAAGTTCAGCGACGGCCGCGATTTGTGCGGGCCCGGACAATATCATCATTTCCTGGAACACCGCGGCTGAACGGCTTTTCGGTTTTGCCGCCTGCGATGCGATCGGAAGACCGTTGTCGATCATCATTCCGCTGCGACACCGGGCGGCGCACGTTGCCGGTCTTGCCCGCGCCGTGGCGGCGGGAAACGCCCGGCTTGCGGGGCGCTCGGTTGAGATCCTTGCCTTACATGCCGACGGGCAAGAGCTTCCGGTCGATCTGTCACTCTCGATGTGGTTCGAGGCAGGCAAGCCAATGTTCGGCGCGCTGCTTCGCGATATTACCGATCGTCAGACCGCCCAACGGCGGCTCGAGCATCTCGCGCATTGCGATACGCTGACGTCGCTCCCCAACCGCAATGCGCTGCACGCGCGCCTCGCCGCCGACATGGACCGGTCACCCTGTTCGCTCCTGTTGCTCGATCTTGACGGCTTCAAGCATGTCAATGACAGCCTGGGTCATTCGGTGGGCGACGAACTGCTTGCTGCGGTTGCGGCGCGGCTGGCGGAAGCCGTCGGCGAGAAAGGGTTCCTCGCGCGGCTCGGCGGCGACGAGTTTGCCATCCTGCTTTCCGGATGTGCCGACCCCCTTGAGCTCGACGAGCTCGCGACGCGAATCTTCGCCTCGCTTCGGCCGCCGTTCGATCTCGCCGGGCAGTCGATATTCGTCGTCACGAGCATCGGGATCGCGATGTCGCCGAAAGATGCGTCGGGCGTCGAGCAATTGCTCTCGAGCGCCGACCTCGCGCTCTACAGCGCGAAGGCCGACGGAGGAGGCGTGCGGACCTTCTTTGCGCGTGCCATGCAGAACAGCTCCGAGCAGAAGCATCGCCTCGGCATTGAACTGCGCCAAGCGATGGCCGATCAGAAATTCGAGCTTTGGTATCAGCCGCAGATTTGCCTCGCCGACCACAAGTTGTCGGGGGTCGAGGCGCTGCTACGCTGGCGGCATCCGGATCACGGGCTCATGTCGCCGCAGGCCTTTATCGCAATTCTCGAAGAGAGCGCGATCGCCGAAGAGGTCGGCGACTGGATCGTCGACCAGGCGTGCGCGGCGGCGGCAGGCTGGAAACGTGCCGGTCTCGGATCGGTGCGGGTCGGGGTCAATCTTTTTCCTGCCCAGCTGCGCTCGGGCCGGCTATTCGACGTCGTGTCGTCCGCGCTTGCGCGGCACGCGCTGTGCCCGAAGCAGCTCGAACTGGAAATCACCGAGAATACAGTGCTTCGTCACAGCAATCCGTCGACAAAAGCGCTGCGCAAGCTGCGTGTGCTCGGCGTCGGTATCGCCTTCGACGATTTCGGCACCGGCTTCGCCTCGTTGAGCCTGCTCCAGAAATATCCGCTCACACGCCTCAAGATCGACCGGAGTTTCATTTCGCGCATCGACCGGAAGGTCGGCGATGCGGCGATCGTGAAGGCCGTGCTGGCGATGGCACGAAGCCTCGGTCTCGAGGTGATTGCCGAGGGGGTCGAGACGGCGGAACAGGAAGCCGCGCTCGTACGCCTCGGGTGCGATGAGGCGCAGGGCTATCGCTTCGGGCGTCCCATGCCGGGCGCGGAGTTCGCCAAGCTCTATCTCGAATGCCCGCGCTTCGATCGCTTGGCTTCCTAGAGCGCCGGCGACAACGCGCGAATAACATGGCGCTGCGACGTCTGCGCCGCGGCCGCGCGGGCGTGTTGCCGGGAGCCGCCGCTCGGACGCAGATTTGCGCAAGGGCGATGCAAGGTGAATTGGCGTGGGCAATTGAACGGAATGCACGCGCGATGGTTGTATCATCGTGCCAGCGATCTCCGCTCCCGAACCCTATATTCTATGGATGACCGGCGCCGGCGTGCTGATCGCCCTCGTGGCATGGCTGCCGCTGGCCCTCAAGCGCCTGCCGCTGTCGCTTCCGATTATCTGCATCGCCATTGGCGCCGTGGTCTTTTCCCTACCGGGCGTGCTGCTCCGCCCGATGCCGCTCGCCTATCCCGAATTCACCGAACGCTTCACCGAATTCGTCGTTATCATCGCCTTGATGGGAGCGGGGCTGAAGCTCGATCGCCGTTTCAGCTGGGGCCAGTGGCGCGTAACCTGGCGCCTGCTCGCTTTCACCATGCCGCTGAGCATCGCGGCGATCGCCGCGATCGGCGGCTGGGGGCTTGGCCTGCCGTGGATCGCCGCACTCCTCCTCGGCGCATGCCTCGCGCCGACCGATCCCGTGCTGGCGGCCGACGTCCAGGTCGGGCCCCCGCGAAGCGGCGAGGAAGACGAAGTACGCTTCGGTCTGACATCGGAGGCCGGGGTGAACGACGGGCTGGCCTTTCCCTTCGTCAATCTGGCGATCGCGCTCGGCCTTGCCGCGTCGTCGGGCGAGCCGTGGCTGGGCGAATGGTTATGGCACAGCGTCCTGTGGGAGATCGGGGCCGGGGTGGCGGGCGGGTGGCTAGTCGGGCTTTTCTTCGGCTGGCTGACCTTCCACGTGCCCGCCGCAAGCCAGCTCGCCAAGACCGGTGACGGTCTGATTGCAATTGCGGCAACCTTCGTATCCTACGGCGTCACCGAAATCGCGAACTGCTATGGCTTTCTCGCTGTATTTGTCACTGCGCTGACGCTTCGAAGTTCGCATCGCGACCATCAGTTCAACCATGAAATGCACGCGTTGACCGAACAGGTCGAACGGCTGGCGATGATGGTGCTGCTGATCCTGTTCGGCGGCGCGCTCATTGGCGGTCTGCTGCATGCTCTGCGCTTCGAAGACGTCATTGCCGCATTCACGATCATTCTTGTCGTCCGGCCGATTGCAGGGGTGATCGGGCTCGCGGGGCTCCGCGCGGCAGGGTCCGAGAAGCTCACGATTGCCTTCTTCGGCATCCGGGGCGTGGGTTCCTTCTATTACCTCGCCTACGCCCTCAATCAGTTGGCGTTTGCCGATAGCGCACGCTTGTGGGCGATTGTCGGTCTCGTCGTCCTGCTGTCGGTGCTTCTCCATGGTCTGACCGTCACACCGGCGATGCGGCTGCTCGACCGCAGGCATGGCCGCGATCCCGATGCCGCATCGCCGTGAACGCCCGGCCCTTTTATCCTATCCTGGATCAATACGGTTATCGTTGTTCGCGCGTGCGGCAAGGCGTAAGCTTCCTTATCGCCGAGTATCTTTCGGGCTTCGGCGGCTGAGAGTGTTTTTGCTCCCGCCTTTCAGCCGGATCAAAAACATGCCCCGCTATTTCTTCCATCTCCACAATCATCTCGAAGTGCGCGACGAAGAGGGCAAGCAACTCCCCGACCTTGAGGCGGCGAAGGCCTTTGCCATCGAAAATGCCCGGGACGTGATGACCAGCAACATCGTCCAAGGTGAAATCTGTCTCAGTCACCGCATCGAGATCGAGGACGCACAGGGCGTGTTGGTCGCAGTAGTTTATTTTCGCGATGCGTTGACCGTCATTCGGTGAGGCGGCGATTTGGCTTTTTCGGCAAATGCCCCTAGTTTCGCATCGGGGCATGCTGGAGCAGGATATGGATAGCAATCCGTTGGCGAAAAAGCTCGGCATTTTTGTTGATCTTCAACCCGGCGACCTAGCCGTCATCGCCCGGTGGAGCGCAGACCGCAGCGAGTTACCCGCGCGACACGTCTTCATTCGCCAAGGCGATCGACCGCGCGCGACGTGCCTGATGATCGAGGGCTGGGCCTATCGCTACAAGACGATCAAGAGCGGCAAGCGTCAGGTGCTCGGATTCCTGATGCCCGGCGACATGTGCGATCCGCACGCCTTCATTCTCGGCAAGGCGGATCATGACATCGCCATGCTCACCGATGCCGTCGTGGCAGCGATCTGCAAGGAAGACATACTCGCTGCGGTCGAAACGCATCCGCGGCTCACCAGCGCCCTTTGGTGGACAACGCTCGTCGACGAAGGGATAGCGCGCGCATGGCTCGTCAACCTCGGCCAGCGGAGCGCGATCGCGAAGATTGCCAGCCTTTTCTGCGAATTGTGGCATCGCGCAAAACTGATCGGCCTCGTCCACGCCGATGCGTTCGCGTTACCCGTCACGCAGGAGCAGCTTGGAGAGGCGGTCGGCCTGACGTCAGTGCATGTCAACCGGACGCTGCGCGATCTGCGCGATCTCAAACTCGTCGAATTTCGCAGCAAGCAGGTCGTAATTTCAAACATCGGGCAGCTGATGGAACTCGCGGATTTCGATCCCACCTATCTGCAGCTGCAGCGCCGTGCGGACATTCCTGCAAGGCAGTCGCTGGCGAGTTAGAGTCGTTTTGCGGATATCGTAACTCAATCCGCTTTCCCTGGTGCGCGCCGATATCGGGCGCGTCCTGCCGCTTGACGCTCCGACCCGGCGTCAGGACCGGGCCGGAGCGCGCATCGCCTGCGGGCGGGAGGACTAGCAGCAGGCGAGCGAACCGGCGCCGGACGGCGGTGTCCAGCGCCAGATTCTATTTTTCCGGCGGCGGCGTGGTGCCCTTCTGGCCGTCGGTTCCGCTCGTTCCCGAACCGGCACCGGCATCGTTCGGCGCCGTACCGCCTGTTCCGGTCTCAGTCTCGGCACTCTCGGCCGGGCCGGACATGGTGCCCGCGCCGCTCGTATCGCCGGACGCATCCATGGAGCCTGCCGTGCCGTCCATATTGCTGCCGTCGGTATTCGAGGCGGGGTCGGGCGCAGCCATGGCGCCGTCGTCGCCGGCGACCGCCTCGGTTTCGGCCTGACTGGTTCCGTTGTCGGGCGCACTGTTGCAGGCCGCGAGGATCGCGAAGGCGGGAATGCAGATGATCGATATGCGTGACATGTGGCCGAACTCCTTTTGGACTGTTCAGCCGACGCCGCGCCGGCGCGAATGTTCCGGGCTCGGGGGCGAAATCGCCCCAAAACTGATCCATGATAGGACGTTGTTGAAAATCGGGTCTGGCTACGACCCTCACCGTGGATCACGAACGGTGCGTGGCGGTGGTTGGTGTTCAGCGGCGGGCGGTTGAGTGGGGGCGCGCGGCCGCGTTATCCGCCCGGCGTGAGGCTCATGCCGCCTTGCGTAGGCGCCGCTGCAGATAGCCGTCATCGAACCCGGCGATCTGGACGAGCTTTTCAGGATCGGTGATCAGCAGGCTGCCCCGCTGCAGCGACATGGCGCCGCTCAGTCGCAACTCTTTCAGCACTCGGTTCAGGTGAACGGGTGTCATGCCGAGCGAATCGGCGAGCAGTAGCTGCGATAGCGGAAGGACCAGTGTTGGCTCGTCCGTGAGCCCGATGTTGCGGGCGCGAAGATAGAGTTCGCACATGAGATGTGCGACGCGCTCGATACTTGTACGCCGTCCCATGCTTGTGATCCACGCGCGCATGGTGCCTTCGTCGATCAGCTGCGAGATATACATCGCCTTGGCGACCGCGCGGTGGCGTTCCATCAGCTGTTCCATCTCGATACGGTCGATCGTCGCGACAAGCGCCGGGGTTACTGTCTGAATCCCGTGGTCCATTTCCGCGAGCAGGCTGACATGATGGTCGCACGAGTCGCCGGGCATCAGGAAGGCGAGCACCTGTCGGGTACCGCTCGGCAGGATCTTGTACCGGCAGGCCCAGCCTTCGAGAATGACGAATACCGGCCCGGGCCGGTCGCCCTCGCGAATGAGGTCGCGTCGCGCCGCGACCTGGCGGGGGACCGAAGTCGCGACAGCCAGGGCGGCGATCTCGTCGCTGCCAAGATGGCCGAAGCCGCTCAGCTTTTCGATGAAGCGGTTCTCCATCATCCACCAATCCCACAGGTCGCTATCGTTTAATATTGTTCAAAGTTATTGTCGAATGTTGACATGGGTGCTGGTTTCGGGGTCAAAAGCTGGTAACCTTTGTCCGTTCGTCGGCCGTTTTTCAGGCACCGGCGGCTGAGAGACCGCACTCTCGCCTGACCGGAGCCGACGGCATGGCCGATAGAATCTCCAATGATAATGATTTGCCGTTCGACGGTGGCCGCGAGGGGCGCGAGCCCGACGCCCATGGCCAGGCGGCGATGCTTCTTGTCGAGAGCCTCATCCACGCGCTTGTTGCAAAATCGCTCCTTTCGGTAGGCGAGGCAGTCGATGTCGTCGACACGGCCGCCGAAGTGAAAGAGGCCATCGCCCCCGATCTTGGGGATTCGCCCGATACCCTCGAAAAGTCGCTGTCGCTGCTCCGTGCGATCAGCACCAGTCTGTCGGCTGACCTGTCGGGCTAGCGCCGCCTCGATAAATTTCATCGACTGTCAAAACGCTGATCCATGTTGCACATGGCACGCTTGTGCGCGGCTAGCATGGATGGATCCAGGAGCGATCCGAATGAGCCAGCGCGATACGAGCGACTTCCGACGATCCGATGGGTCTGCGACCTCTGCCGGCGCCGCCTGCAATCAGGGTCTCGATCGTTCCCGGAAAACGACCCAGTTCGCTTCCGGAGACGCCGCGCGCCTCGCGGCTATCCGGCGCTTCGACATACTCGACCGGTCAACGGACGACGCGCTCGACCGGATCACGGCATTGGCCGCCCGGCGCTTTGGTGTACCGATCGCGCTGATAACGATTGTCGATGCCGATCGTATATGGTTCAAGTCACACCATGGCCTCGCCGTTCGCGATGTCGCGCGCGAACCTGGCCTCTGCGCTTCGGCGATCGAGGGCGAAGACCCTTACATCGCGCCCGATTCGGCCGCAGACCCGGATTCTTGTTTCGATCGCCTCGTCTCGGGCGAGATTTCGGTGCGCTTCTATGCAAGCGTTCCGCTCCGGACGAACGATGGCCATAACATCGGCACCTTGTGCGTGATTGCGCAGGAGCCGCGTTCGATCGAGGAGGCGCAGGTAGACGACCTGCGTGACCTTGCATCGATCGCGATGGATCACATGGAAGAGCAAGTGGCGGCGCGACACGCCGCGGCGCGGGCGGAACTCATGGCGCGCGAGATCGATCATCGGGTGATGAACAGTCTCCAGCTCGTTTCAAATATGCTCGCGCTGCAAAGCCGACTTCCCGACCTTGGCGCTGCCGCGCCGCATCTGCAGCTGGCGGCGAACCGCGTCGCCGCCGTGGCGCGTGTGCACCGGCATTTTTTCGCCGACAATGCCGACAGCCTGTGCTGTCTCGCATTCCTTCGCCCTTTGTGCGCCGACCTGGCCCAAATGCTGGGCCGTTCGATCGAAGTCGGCGGCGACGAGGTTGACTTAGCGGTCGCGGCGATCCAGCCGATCGGGCTCATCGTCAACGAACTCGTGACCAATGCCGCCAAGCATGGTGAAGGCCTTGTCGAAGTCCGGTATGAGAGCGTCGCGTCGATGGACATGTTGACGGTGAGCGGTCGCGGAAATCGACTGCCCGACGGCTTCGATCCGCAGGCGGTTCGCGAAAGCTTGGGAATGCGCATTGTAAATGCGCTCGCGCGGCAATTGCGCGGCAAGCTTCGCGCCCGCAACACGGCTGACGACCGCACCGAGTTCCAGCTCGTGTTCCCGAGCCCACGCGTTGGCGCCGCATAGGCACGGCGCGGAGCTAGGAGCTTTGGGCTGATCGCAGGGGAGATTGATACGGACGCGGCGGTCAGCGAAGCTGGCTATCCTTGCTGCCGCGACGATTGAAGCCAGCCGGGCGTATCGCTGCGTCTCTTCCCGATTGACATGTGACGCAGGTCCGGATGCCGGGCAGGGCCTTACGGCGCGCCTCGGGAATATCATTGCCGCAATCTTCGCAATAATCGGCGCCTTCGCCCGAAGGGAGGCGCGCGCGCGCATGCTTCACCGCGTCAGACACCGTATCGTCGATCTGTTCCTGCACCGCGCCATCGCGCGCCCAACCATTGGCCATGTCTTAATCTCCAGCAGTGAAACGCCTAGCGGTCCCTGAAAGCTCCCGCACTCGGCGGGGCGAAGCCTTGCAGGCGTGCGCTTCGAGAGGACGGCGTAACCGTCAGCAAGCGGACTTGGCTCCCGCGCGCGCGATAAGTTTTCCGGCCGGGAACTTTCGATTCCATCTGACGTTGCCCAAAGGCACGGGCAAGACGGCAAATTCTTCAGGTCTGCCGCCATCCCGTGCACCAATATCGTGCCGCCGCCGGATCGTCCGGCGACCCATTTCGGCTCAGGATAGCGGGGCTCCCTCCCGCGCACCTTGTGCGCGATACCTTTCGCTCGGCCGGCGGCGGCACGAACAAACAGGGAGAAATTTCATGTGCAAATGGGCTCTCATTTTTGCGGTGATCGCGCTCGTGGCAGCGGTCCTCGGCTTTGGTGGCATCGCCGGCGCGTCGGCAGGGATTGCCAAGACCCTGTTCTTCGTCGGTCTCGCGCTCGTCGCGTTGTTTTTCATCCTCGGCGCAATGGCGGGTCGAAAGGCTCTCTAACGCACAATGCCCGCCGGATTACCCCTCACCGGCAGGTGCTTTATCGGCAAGGTGTTGGTCAGCGGCTCCCGCCGATGGGCGCATCTGCTCCCGTCTTCGGACCATGGTCGGTGCGGATAGGCTTGTGACCGCCGCCGGCCTGCGTATCCGAATCATAGTCCTCGGGATTGCCGCCGCCGCCTGCGCCCGCTCCGCTGCCAGTCACGGGGCCGCTGCCGACCTTGTTGGCGCGCTTGCCGCGATTGGAGGCGCCGGTCACGTCTCCGTCATCGCGTTCGACTTTCGGATAATTCTCAGGCCGGACGGTCGAGACATTCTCACGGTCCTCGACCTTTTCCTGCGGTAAGGACCCGGGGGACGGAGCGCGGTCGGGCTCTCCATCGGGACGCGCGTCGCCGAGCGGTCCGCGGGGTGTAGTGTCGCTCATCTCGATCTCCTTTGATCAGGGTCCTTGCTCAATAATTGGCGGGCGGATCGCTCGCAGGGAACGATTCGTCGGCCGCTTGGTCGACATTGTCCCACGTGCGCCGCGCATCGCTGCGCATGCCCTCGGGTCCAGCCGAGCGCGTCTGGTCGAAATTCTCGGGGTCGGTTTCATTGTCGGCAAAGGCGGCGGAATGCTCGTCGCTCTTGGGGAAGGTCGGGCCCGACTTGCGGGTAAACCAATAGAGTGCGCCGAGCACCGCGACCCCCACGAGCTTGCCCAAGCCCGACGATTTATTCGTATTCGTATTTGCTGTCATGGCTGTTTCCTCTTCGCAGAAGAAACGGAAGGGCGCCGGCAAAGTTGCCCTATTGATCTGGATTATGACGTTTGTCGCCCGCGTCTCGCCGCCTCGCCCAATTCGATCCATACCGGGGTGTGGTCGCTCGTCTTTTCCCAGCCTCTCGGCCGCAGATCGACGTCGGCCGCGTTGAGCATCTTCTTCGCAGGCTTGTTCAGCAGCAGATGATCGATGCGGATACCGGCGTTCCGCTCGAAGGAATTGCGCCAATAATGCCAGAAGGTGTAGATGGTCTGCTTTGGGTGGAGATGTCGAACCGCGTCGGTCCAGCCCTGGTCGAGAAGGCGCGCATAAGCCGCCTTCGCTTCAGGCGCGAACAGCGCGTCGCCGGTCCACCGCTCGGGCTTGTACACATCGGCATCGGTCGGGATGACGTTGAAGTCGCCAGCCACGATCACGGGCGCCTTCAGATCGACGAGCGTTGCGAGATGCTCATGGAGACGCTCCATCCACGCCAGCTTATAGTCGAACTTGGGTCCGGGACGAGGATTGCCATTCGGCAGATAGAGTCCGGCGATCAGGACGCCGCCAACCGCGGCCTCGATATAACGGCTCTGCTCGTCCTTGGGATCGCCAGGCAGGCCGCGCCGGGTCTCGTGGATCTCGCCGACCCGGCTCAGCAGCGCGACGCCATTCCAGCGGCTCTGCCCCTGCCAGATTGCCTGGTAGCCTGCCTCCTCGATCGCGGCGCGGGGGAAGGCTCCCTGCGACGCTTTCAATTCCTGCAGGACGACGATGTCGGGCTCGGCGAGCGCGAGCCATTTGATCAGAATGGGGAGGCGGCCGCCAATCCCGTTCACATTATAGGTCGCGATCTTCACAGGTCGGGGAGCTCTTGGTCGGCGCGGCCCCATCCTGCAAGCGCCTTCGACCGGGCGCGCTTGAGCAGTTCTTTGGCGTCGCCGATTTGGAAGTGCGATGGCTTGTCGATCGTCTCCATCTCCTTCCAGCTGATCGGGGCCGCGACCGGCGCTTGCTCTCTGGCGCGCGCCGAATAGGGCATCACCGCGGTCGCGCCGCGCTGGTTGCGAAGGTAGTCGACAAAGATGCGGCCTTTGCGCTGGGCCTTCGGCAGCGCCGCGGTGAAATTGTCGGGATCGCTCTGCGCGACCGCTTGCGCAAGCCGGTGCGCAAAATCCTTGACCTCGGGCCATTGGGCCCTCGGCTTGAGCGGGGCGACGACATGCACGCCCTTGCCGCCGGTCAGCATCGGGAAGGTTTCGAGGCCGATCTGCTTCAGGATGTCGCGGAAATGGAAAGCCGCGCTCCGCACGGCCTCGAAGTCGAGACCTTCGTCGGGGTCGAGGTCGAAAACCAGCCGGTCGGCTTTCTCGACATCTTCGATCCGGGCGCCCCAGCCGTGGAACTCGATTGTTCCCATCTGGACGCAGGTGAGCAGGCCCTCGGCTGTGTCGATATAAAGATAAGGCTCGCTGCCGCCGTCCTTCTCCTGGATGGCGACCTGCCTGACCGCATCGCCGAAGGCGCCGGCATCATGCTTCTGGAAAAAGCACTTTTTCGCGCGGCCCTGCGGGCAGCGCACGAGGCTGATCGGACGCGATCCGGCCCAAGGCAGCATGATCTCCGCGATCGCGGCATAATAGTCGGCGAGCTGGCCCTTGGTGATATTGCTCTCGGGATAGATCACGCGGTCGCGATTGCTGATCGGAACCGGACTTGGCCGGGCGGCCTCGTCGGCCGGCGCCTCCTTCTCCAGGACGACCGCTTCCGCCTTTTTATCTTCGCGCAGACCAAGATAGCTTGGATGGCGGAGCGTTCCCTCGCGCGTCATTTCGGTGAAAGCAATTTCGGCGACGAGCTGTGGCTTGATCCAGCGAGCGCCGCGTGTCTCGCTACGCGGCGCCGTCACGGTCGGCGTTTTTTGCTCGAGCGGCTGCATGATGTCCTGCAGACGGAAAAGCTCGGTGGTATCGAAGCCAGTGCCCACCTTGCCCGCATATCGAAGCTCGCCCTTCTCATGGACGCCAAGCATCAGCGAGCGGAAGCTGCGGCCCTTGTCCGAGGGCGTCCAGCCGACGATGACGAATTCCTGCCGCTTGATACATTTGGTCTTGAGCCAGCTTCCCGAGCGCGACC
The DNA here is from genome assembly GCF_035565275.1 of Sphingopyxis sp. Taxonomy (GTDB): domain Bacteria; phylum Pseudomonadota; class Alphaproteobacteria; order Sphingomonadales; family Sphingomonadaceae; genus Sphingopyxis. The sequence goes on along the minus strand of NZ_DATMST010000018.1, from coordinate 25,362 downwards.
CCACATATCTCCCGTCGGCCTTTTTCGAGATTACGCCTTCGAGGCCGGCGCTGCAGAAGCCCGCGAGCAGTTTCTCGCCGCTGCCTTCGATATGGTCCGAGTAGCGGATGCGCGTGTCCTTCTTCGGCAGGATCGCGGTGAGTTTCTTCTTGCGCTCACGCAGGGGCAGGGCGGTGAGATCGGCACCATCGAGCTCGAGCAGGTCGAACGCATAATAGTCGATCGCATCGGGAGAGGATTTGAGGGCATTTTGCAGCGACTGGAAGTTCGACCGCCCGTTGCCGTCGAGCACCACCGCCTCGCCGTCGATCAGCGCCGAGCCGACCTTGAGCTTCGCGGCTGCCGCGAGCAGCGGGGCGAATTTTGCCGACCAGTCGAGCCCCGAGCGGGTGTAGGCCCGCGCCTCGCCGTCACCGACCGCGACGAGCAGCCGGTATCCGTCATATTTCATCTCGTGGAACCATCCACTTCCGCTGGGCACCGTGTCGACCAGCGTCGCGAGCTGGAGCGGACGGAAGGCCGGGAGAGGGGATTGAGCCTTTACCCTTGGGCGCCGGGCTAGGACGGGCTTGGAGGACGTTCGGCTGCGGGGCGGGGCGCTGGTCGAGGGCATGGTGACTCTACTCGAACGCGCGCGCTTCGTTCCGCCGCTGTCGCCGCAACTCCGGGGGCCGACGGGCGTTCAGCCAGCACCAGACAGGAGTGGATCATGGCCAACGACAAGAACAGCATTGGCTCGCCCGATCGTGATCGGATCAGCCTTGGCGAAGATTATGAAATACGCGATTGGACCAAGAGCCTTGGCGTCAGCGAGGGCGCGCTGCGCGAAGCGGTCGCAGCGGTCGGAAATTCGGCCGACGCGGTCCGGCTTTATCTGGAGCGGCGTTGATGGCGAGCGATTTCGACCGCGCCGCAACCGCCCCGATCGAGCGCGTCGCGCGCGCGCTCGCCGGCCATGCGCCCAGCAAGAATGCCGAAGGCGACATGGCGTCGGCGGGCGAGGCCGTGAATGCGCTCTGGCCCTAATATACCGACGCGGCGCTCGCGGCGCTGCGCACCTTGCAGGAACCGAGCGGACGCATGCTCGCGGTCGGCGATGCCGATGTCTGGGACCGGATGATCCGTGCCGCGATCGAGGATGAAACAATTTCCGAGTCCTGACCCCGATCACGCTTGCTGGGGCCGGATTTCATATCCGACGACATCTTGGTTCCCGGCAAGTCTGGCCGCGAGCTGCTCGCCGCGCAGTTCCTCGAAGCCGTCGGCGATCGCGCCATATTCGACGACATCTTCGGCCATCAGCTGATCGATCGTGATTGCGCGCATGCCATGCTCGGCCAGCAGGGCATCGAAAGCGCGGACCTGCATGCCCGCGGACCGGTTATAGCGCGCCTTGAGATGGACGACGCGGCGTTGCGGAGCGCGGCGCTCAGTGATCGTCACGGCAGCGAGTACGAGTACGGTGGCGACCGTGCCGAAGATGGCGAGCTCGTAGAAGCCGATGCCGAACAGGATGCCGAGTGTCGCGGTCGTCCAGAGCGATGCCGCGGTGGTCAGCCCGCGAACGTTAAACCCTTCGCGAAAGATGACGCCGCCGCACAGAAATCCGATCCCGGTCAGCACGCCATGCGCCATGCGCACGGGATCGATGCGGATTACGTCGACCGGGGCATCATTGAGCCAGGCCATCTGGTGAACCGCCGACAGCATCAACAGGCAGCAGGACAGGCTGACCAGAATATGGGTGCGAAGGCCCGCGGGGCTGGCGCGATATTCGCGCTCGGCGCCGATAACGGCACCGGCGACGATCGCGCCCGCAATCGGCCAGATAAGGTCGGGGCTCAGCAGTTCCATCGTCATACTTTCGCGGGCGGCGGGCGGGATCGAGCGCCCGCCTATGACCCGAACCCGCGAGGAGGGCGCTTGGTTTCGCGCCTTCATGTCTAATGATGACGATGCCGCGGAACCGAGCGCGCGATCGAACGCTTCTTGAGTGGCGGGAGGTGGCTGGCTTCGCCCGCCCGGAGACGCCATGCAGACCGCTTCCGCCTATCGTCACATGAAAGCGAATGTCGTGCTCTATGGCGCGCTGTTTGCCAATCTCGGGATCGCTGCCGCGAAGTTCGTCGCAGCGGCGATCAGCGGCTCGTCCTCGATGCTTACCGAAGGCGTCCATTCGCTCGTCGACAGCGGCAACCAGATGCTACTCCTATACGGCCAGTCGCGCGCGAAACAGCCGCCCGACGCCTATCACCCCTTCGGCTACGGGCGCGAACTCTATTTCTGGGCCTTTGTCGTCGCGATCCTGATCTTCGCGATCGGCGCCGGCGTGTCGATCTACGAGGGCTGGAGCCATATCGCCGATCCCGAGCCGCTGCGCGATCCGACGATCAATTATGTGGTGCTCGGCATCGCCTTTCTCCTCGAAGGCAGCTCGTGGGGCATTGCCGTCCGCGAATTCAACGCGGCACGCGGCGACCTCGACTGGTGGAAGGCGGTCAAGCGTTCGAAAGATCCCGCGGGGTTCATCGTCCTGTTCGAAGACAGCGCGGCGCTGCTCGGCCTCGCCATTGCCGCGGTCGGGGTATGGGTGAGCCATGCCACCGGCGATGCGCGCTACGATGGCATGGCATCGGTGGCGATCGGTGCCGTGCTTGCTGCGGTCGCGGTGCTGCTCGCGCGCGAAGCGAAGGGCTTGCTGATCGGCGAAAGTGCGGACCCCGAGCTTGTCGCTGCGATCGGGCGCCTGCTCGAACGCCGTCCGGAGATCACCGCGGTCAACCATGTCCGCACGATCCATACCTCGCCCGACGCGGTGTTCGTTGCGGTCAGCGCGGACTTCGACGATCGCCTCTCGATGGGCCGCGCCGAAACGCTGATCGAAGAAATGGAAGCGGCGCTCAAGGCGGCCGAGCCGCGCATCAGTTCGATCTATATCCGTCCCGAAAAGCAGCGCGACGCGGTGGTTTATCCGCCGCCGCCGCCGCGGGACTGAACCTTGCCGCGGGAGCTGCACCCCGCATCGCCAAGCATCGAAGCAAGTCCCTGAAACCTGCGTATTTTTCCGGTTTCACTTGCATGCGCGGCGAGCGCTCCGTCGCGCTGCAAATCGTTATAACCGAGGTTAATCGCGCGCAACTGCGGCGCTGTTCGATGGTTTCACCGCCATGCTGCAACCTTCAGATGATCGCGATCACCCGCTCGCCCGCCGTTTCGACGCCTTCGTGCGCGACGCCGGTTTTCCGTGCGTCGGTGCGAAGTCGGCGCTGGCGAAAGGACAGATCAGGATCGTCGTTGGCCGCGACATGCGGTCGGCGTGGGACGATCTCCGGATCTATCCCAATCTGCTCGATCTCGCCTGGACCTATTCGCGCGAGCCCAGCCTCTTCCACTCGCTCGCTGTCGTGTTCGAAGACGATAGCGGTCTTGACGAGGAAGGCTTCGAACACTGCCTCTGGGAGCGGCTGGAGTCGCTGACGCAGAAGGATGATTTCCATGGTCAGCACGCCGACCCACGGGTGAGCGTCGATCCCGGCGATCCGCATTTCTCGCTGAGTTTCGGCGGCGAAGCCTTTTTCGTGGTCGGCCTTCATCCGCGTGCGAGCCGGCCCGCCCGGCGCTTCGAGCGCCCCGCGCTGATCTTCAACCTGCACGACCAGTTCGAGCAGCTGCGCGCCAACGGCATGTACGACAAGATGCGCAGCACGATCCTTGCGCGCGATGTCAAGCTGGCCGGCGACGTCAATCCGATGCTGGCCCGTCACGGCACGATGTCGGAGGCGCGGCAATATTCGGGCCGTGCGGTCGGAACCGACTGGGTCTGTCCCTTCTCGGGGCGAAGCGGGACGGCGCCGTCGCGCGACTTCCTCGTGGGCCGGGGCGATTGACACAAGGGACGCGGCTCGCCGCGCCCCTGCCGGTCAACTCTCCGACGGTGAGCAGGGCTTGCGCGTTGCGAGATTGAACTCGTCGCCCGCGCTCAGCGCATGTAGCGTAACATTGTGTATCGACAGCACGCGTTGCGGCTTGGCCTCGGCAATGTTTGATCGCGTCACATGTTCGGCATCGACGATCGTCACCGCCCCCGACCCGATCACCTTGAAGCGTTCGCCGTCGACGACGATGGCGGTGTCCTCGTCGATCCCAATACCGAGGATCCGCGGATTGTGGGCGACCGCGCCGAGCAGGCGCCCGATGCGGCCGCGCTCGGCAAAGTGCTGATCGATGATCACGCTCGGGATAAGGCCGAGACCCGGCGCCATGTGCAGCTCGCCGATCCGATAGGATTCGCCGTCGCTTCCCCCGATGAGCATCGTCTCGCTCTGTGCCGAGGCACCCGCGGACGTACCTGCAATGACGCCGCCGCGCGCATGGAGATCGCGGACTGCGCTCTCGAGCGGGGTGTCGCCGAGCTGGCTCACGATGCGAAGCTGATCGCCGCCCGTGAAGAAAATGCCGGCGGCGCCGTCGATCAATTCCTTATGCGCCGGGTCGTTGGTTTCGTCGCGGTCGTCGACATAAAGTTCGATGAGATCGGTGGCGCCAAGCGCGGCGAACGCATCCTTATAGGCGTCGAAATAGCCCTCGGGCTCGTGGCTCGCGACCGTTGCGATGATCAGGCGGCCGCCGTTAAGGCGCTCGGCAATGGCTTTGAGGATCCGGCGCTCGCCGTCCTTGTCTTCATGACCGCCGATAGCAATCAATGGGCCGTTGCTTTGTTCAGACATTGGATTTTTCTTCTCTCAATTCATTCTGGTGGATGGCGGAAACGACCTCCGGAAAGGCGCTCGACGCGCAAGCGAGGGCGAAATGGTCGCTATTGTGCGCAATGCCGATCTGACCCGTTGCGTCGATGGCGATGACACCGGCTTCGGCGGCGAGCCGTTCCATCGGCGCGAATATCACAGTGACAGCTTCATCGGCGGGCTCGCGCTCCATTGCACGCATGACCCGCGCGCCTAGCAGGGTACGGCCGATCGCCTCGCCATCGCCCGAGAGCGAGACGCCGCCGATCGCATCGTCGGCATAGAAGCCGCAGCCCGGCAACGGCGAGTCGCCGACCCGGCCGGGCAATGTGCCTTCGAGCCCGCCGGTCGATGTCGCGGCAGCGACATGGCCGGCACGGTCGAGCGCGACGCAGCCGACCGTATCGTGGCCGGGGTCTCCCGCGGCGACGGAAACGATCTCGGGCCCGGCGGGGCAAAGTCCAGCATCGCGCGCGAACCGCTCGGCGCCTTTGCCAACCAGGAGGATCGGAGGCGTATCGAGCAGCGCTGCGGCGGCCTCGATCGGATTGGCGACGTGCCGCACGGCGGCGACGGCGCCGATCGCGAGCGTTTCCCCGTCCATGATCGCCGCGTCCATTTCGATTTCGCCGGCGGCATTGCGCACCGAACCCCGACCGGCATTGAAGGTGGGGTCATCTTCGAGAACGCAGACTGCCCGCCGTGCGGCATCGAGAGCCGAGCCGCCGCGACGCAGGATTTCGGCGCCGGCCTCTACCGCCCTGGCGCAGCCGCTGCGATGGGCGACGGCTTTGTCGGGCGCGATCGTCTTTGCGCCGCCGTGGACGACGATCACCCATTGGAGTCTATCCATGGGCCAGATCCATTATCTCGAATCTTTCGGCGCGTTCGGGGGCGGGCCCTTCGGCGAACCGCTGGACGCGGGCCCAGATACCCTCGATGTCGGTGGGCGTCAGCACGACGATGTCGCCGGGACGCGCGCGTTCGAGGCAGCAGTCGGTCGCATCATGCTCGTTGGCGAGGCGGTGGATCGAAGCCGGGTCCTTTCCCGCTCCGAGCGCGCCTTCGGCCATCAGTGCGTTGATCGACCCGATGGGGCGGCCACGGTTGTCGGGTCCTTCTCGAAACATGACCTCGTCGAATATGCGCGCGCCTTGTGCGCCGACGTCGCGCAGGTCGCTATCGCGGCGGTCGCCCGGCAGGCCGATCATGCCGAGGATACGGCCGCCAGCCGGTCGGAGCTGTTCAAGCAGTTGTGAGAGCGCATCGAGCGCCGCGGGATTATGCGCATAATCGAGTACGATTTTGATGCCATGTGCCTCGACGATATTGAGCCGGCCCGGCGAATCCTCGAAGCTTGGCTTGAAGGCGGCGAGGCCCCCTGCGATCGTCGGGAGCGGAATGCCGTAGGCGGCGGTCATCGCGGTCGCTGCGAGCGCGTTGAGGACATTGAACTCGGCGGCGCCTCCGAGCGTCGCGGGTATGTCGCTCGCGGGCAGGACGGGAAAGCGCTCGCCATCCTTGTAGAAGAGGATCGAGTTGCTGCCGCAGACCACGGCCATGCCGCCGTCGGCGATATGGTCCCGGATCGGATTGCGTTCGACCGCATCGGCCGAGCCCGAGAACCAGACGATCTGGCCGCGCGCATGGCGCGCCATCTTCACCGTCAGCGGGTCGTCGGCGTTGAGAATGCTGTGACCGCTGCGCTTGACGCTTTCGACGACCACCGACTTTACGCGCGCGAGATCTTCGACGCTGTGAATGTCCTTCATGCCGAGATGGTCGGCGGTAACATTGAGCACCGCGCCGACGTCGCAAGCATCGAAGCCGAGACCTTCGCGCAGGATGCCGCCGCGCGCGGTTTCGAACACCGCGGCGTCGACAGTCGGATTGCGCAGGATCATGCGCGCGCTTTGCGGCCCACTCGCGTCGGATTTCACCTGCTTGCGGCCGTTGACATAGACGCCGGTCGTCGTGGTGAAGCCGACGCGCTTGCCCGCCTCGGCGAGGATCTTGGCGACCATGCGTACCGTTGTTGTCTTGCCGTTGGTGCCGGTTATCGCGAAGATCGGAATGCGGCTCTTGGCACCTTTCGGGAACAGCGACGCGACGATCGGTGCCGCGACATCGCGCGGCGTGCCTTCCGAAGGCGCGATATGCATGCGAAGGCCCGGCGCCGCATTGACCTCGACGATCCCGCCGCCCGTCTCGGCCAAGCTGCGGCTGATGTCGGGAGTCATCATGTCGATCCCCGCAACGTCCAGTCCGATCGTCGCGGCGGCCTGGATCGCGATCGCAATATTGTCGGGATGTACATCATCGGTGCGGTCTCTCGCGGTACCACCAGTGGACAGGTTCGCGGCGCCGCGAAGCCATATCAGCGCGCCCTGCGGCGGGACGTCCAATAGCGTCTGGCCGTTTTGCGCGAGGAAGCGGAGGAGCGCCTCGTCGATGCGGATGCGCGTGAGGACCGCTTCGTGGCCGGCGCCGCGGCGCGGATCGCCGTTGACGAAGCCGATCAGCTCCTCGATCGAATGGCGGCCGTTGCCGACGACATGCGCGGGTACGCGCTCGGCGACGGCGACAAGCTCGCCAGCGACGACGAGCAGGCGGTGGTCGGTGCCGGGAAGCTGCTGCTCGACGATCACGCGGCGGCTGACCGCCGTCGCGCGTTCGAAGGCCTCCAGCGCTTGAGTTTCGTTTCTGAGACCGGTCGTCACGCCCCGACCCTGATTGCCGTCGAGCGGCTTGATCACGACAGGCCAGCCGAGCCGCTGAGCCGCCGCCAAGGCTTCATTCGATGTACGCACGACTTCGCCGCGAGGTACGGGCAGGCCGGCGGCCTGTAGCAAATCCTTCGCCGCATGCTTGTTCGCGGCAAGCTCGGCACCAATCAGTGAGGTCGCGCTCGTGACGCTGGCGCGGATGCGCCGCTGTCGGCTGCCGGTCCCGAACTGGACAAGGCTCGCGGTGTCGAGGCGCATCGCCGGGATATGGCGGCGCCGCGCTTCAGCAACGAGCGCGGCAGTGCTGGGACCGAGGCCGTTTGCGACGATCATCTTGCGGAGCAGACCGACAATCTCGTCGATCGCGCCGGCGGACGCGTCGAGTGGTTGGGCCAGACGATCGAGCCCCTCGACCGTCTGGAATCCGGTAGGCAGCAGCGACGCGACGAGCGCGATCGCCGCGCGTGCCGCAGCCAGGCCGCTTCGTTCGTCGGCGTAGCAAAAGAGGATGTCATAGACGCCGGTGCGACCCTTCGTCGACCGCGTTTTTCCGCGCGTCACCGAAGCCCCTGCAAGCGCCTGCAGTTCGATCGCGACATGTTCGATGACGTGGCCGAGCCAGGTCCCTTCGCCCATGCGCCTGAGAAAGCCGCCCGATTCGCCATAGCTGCAACCGTGGCTCTTGAGACCCGGTAGCTTGGCAACGAGCGCGGCCGCAAAGCCGGGTAACCGGTCGGTCGGCCATTGCTCGAGCGCGCCTAGGTCGAGCCGAACGCGGATCATCGGGCGTGCGCTGTAAAGATGCGGCCCGCGATAGACGCTGCGCTCGAGCACGCGCATGGGTGCTTCGGCCGAAGTCACGAGCGGGGTCCGCTCGAGCGGCGCGCCGCACGAAGATCGTGATTCATAAAAATATCCTGCTGCCTCGCTGTCGGTGAGAAACGCGGCCGACGAGGCGCAGTTGCCCAATGTAACCTCGATCATAGCGATTATTGCAAACCCTGCCGTGACGTCGAAGGCGTCGCCGCATGCTGTCGGAAAAAGAGGTTGAGCGAGGTTAATAATGGCGTCGCTTGGGGCACTTTGCCGCGCGCGCAGCGTTTCGTTCCACAACGGGGACATTCCGCTCCCCGTCCAAGGACAAAATCATGACTGCAACCAAGACGGCACCCGCAAAGGGCGCTTCGAACGGCGCGAAAAAGCAGGCCCCGACTGCTGCCAAGCCGGCTGCAAAGCCGGCGTCCAAAACGAAAGGCAACGGCAAACCCGAATCCCCCGCTGCACGTCCCGCCGACGCGATCAAGCTGCTCAAGGCCGATCACAAGGAAGTGAAGACCTGGTTCAAGCAATATGAGAAGCTCGAGGCGAATGCCGAGAAGCAGTCGCTCGCTGACACAATCTGCCTTGCGCTGACAGTCCATGCGCAGATCGAGGAAGAAATCTTCTATCCCGCCGCGCGCCTTGCCATCGACGACGAAGATCTGTTCGACGAGGCCGAAGTCGAGCATGGCAGTGCCAAGCAGCTCATCGCCGAGATCCAGGCGATGAAGGCGGGCGACCGCCTGTTCGATGCCAAGGTCATCGTGCTCGGCGAATATATCGACCATCATGTTCAGGAAGAGGAAGAGGAAATGTTCCCCGAGGCGCGCGACAGCGATCTCGACCTGAAGGCGCTCGGGCTTCAGCTTGCCGCGCGCAAGGAAGAACTCATGGCCGAGGCTGGACAATAGCCAGTCCCGACGCATCGCCGGCCCTGCTCGACTGCCTCGTCATTGGCGGCGGTCCGGCAGGGCTGACGGCTGCCATCTATCTGGCACGCTTCCATCTGTCGGTCGCAGTGGTCGACGCGGGCCACAGCCGTGCGGGACTCATTCCGCTGTCGCGCAACCATGCGGGGTTTCCCGAGGGGATATCGGGCGCCGACCTGCTCGCGCGGATGCGCGCGCAGGCGCGGCTCTATGCCGCGACTTTCCATGACCGTCGCGTCGAGACTCTCGAGCGGGCGGCCGAGGGATTTTTCGCTTCGGCTGGCTCCATGGATTTTGCCGCGCGGTCGGTGCTGATCGCAACCGGTGTCGTCAACCGACGTCCGGCGATGCTCTCTGATGCGGTTCATGACGAGGCACTTGCAAACGGTAGCTGGCGTTACTGCCCGATTTGCGACGGCTATGAAGTCACCGACAAGCGCGTTGCGGTAATCGGCACGGGCGAACGCGGGTGCAACGAAGCCTTGTTCCTGCGAAGCTACACCGCGCATATCACTCTGGTTGCGCCCCAAAGCGGCCACGAATTGTGCGAAGCGCAATATGCCTTGCTGCGCGAAGCGGGTGTGCGGGTCGCCGGTAGCTGCCGCGCAATTGCGCTGGAGGGTAAGGCGATATGCCTCGATGTTAATGGCGACCGGCTGACGTTCGACGGCGTCTATCCGGCGCTCGGCTCGGATATCAAGTCCGAGCTCGCCGGAATGGTGGGTGCCGCGATGTCGACCGAGGGATGCCTGACCGTCGACGCACACCAACGCACGAACGTCCCGAGCCTCTACGCGGCGGGGGATGTCGTGCTCGGGCTCGACCAGATCAGCCACGCGATGGGCGAGGGCGGCGTCGCGGCGACCACGATCCGTAATGATCTGGCCCGGCAGACGCCGCTTCGCCGCTAGCCGGCCTTCGGCGCTGGCTTGGCGTCGAGATCGACCTTCAGTTCGCGCGGCCAGAAGCGCAGCGCGCGCGCCGCCTCGACGAAGGGCGCCGCATCTCCGGCTTTCTCGAGAAGGATACAGGCGTCGTCGAGATCTTCCGCGAGCCCGACCGCCGCGAAGATTGCTGCCGCTTCGGCGGTCATGCCGATGAACTTGCAATGGGCGAAGGCATCGCTCGCGAAGTCCTTCGCCGTGGCATCGATCGCCAGTTCTGCGGCGCCTTCCTCCGACACGACGATCGCGACGGCATCGAAGAGGACCGATGGGCCGCCGTCGATCTTGTGCCGTGCCGCGACCTTGGTTCCGTCGGCCAGCGTAACGCCGCCGATCTTGGGCGCGATGACCTCAAAGACGGCGCCTTCGGCGTCGAGCGCCTTGACAAGCGCCTTGAAGATCGTCGGGTTGGCGCCGTCGCTCATCAATATGCCGAGCTTGCGGCCCTTGAAACTGTCGGGGCCGTTCTTGAGGATGCTGAGCGCGTCCGAAGGCGGCAGATCGGTGATCGGCTTGCGCGCCGCGACGGCAGCTTCGGGAAGGTCCATGCCAAGTCCGTCAGCGACGGTCGCAGCCAGCGTCGCGTCGATATTGCGCAGATGCGACACGGTGCGCGAGCGGATGTCGGGGCGTTCGACCTTCGATAGTTCGAACACCAGCGCATCGCCGATATGCTTCTGCTCGATCGGCGTCTGGCTGACGAAGAATTGCCTCGCCTGGCTATAATGGTCGGCGAAGCTTTCCGAGCGAACCCGCTGCTTGGGACCATCGGCTTCTTCCTCGAAGCTCCGGAACCCGCGCACCGGATCCTCGCGCGGGCCGCCTTGCGTGGGACCCCAGCTGTTCGGCTCGTAGTTCACCCGGCCGACGGGATTGCGCATCGCCATATGCCCGTCCTGCTGGAAATGCGCCATCGGGCACTTCGGCGCGTTGATCGGGATGTGCGTGAAATTGGGACCGCCGAGCCTTTTGATCTGCGTGTCGAGATAGGAGAAATTGCGGCCCTGGAGCAACGGGTCGTTCGAGAAGTCGATGCCCGGCGGCACGTTCTGGGTACAGAAGGCGACCTGCTCGGTCTCGGCAAAGAAATTGTCGACGACGCGGTCGAGCACGAGACGTCCGACAACGCGGATCGGAACCAGTTCTTCCGGAATGATCTTCGTTGCGTCGAGCACGTCGAAATCGAAGCTGTCGGCGAAATCATCGTCGAACAGCTGGACGCCGAGCTCCCATTCGGGGAAGTCGCCGCTGTTGATCGCGTCCCAAAGGTCGCGGCGGTGAAAATCGGGATCGGCGCCGTTGATCTTGACCGCCTCGTTCCAGACCACCGATTGCAGCCCCTGCTTGGGCTTCCAGTGGAATTTGACGAAGGTCGACTTGCCCTTGGAATCGACCAACCGGAAGGTGTGGACGCCGAAGCCTTCCATCGTCCGGTATGATCGCGGAATCGCGCGGTCGGACATTGTCCACATGATCATGTGGAAGCTTTCGGGCATCAGGCTGACGAAATCCCAGAAATTGTCGTGCGCCGAGGCGGCTTGCGGGAAGGCGCGGTCGGGCTCGGGCTTCACCGAATGGACGAGATCGGGAAATTTGATCGCGTCCTGGATGAAGAAGACCGGGATGTTGTTGCCCACGAGATCCCAATTGCCTTCCTGCGTATAGAGCTTGACCGCAAAGCCGCGGACGTCGCGCGCGAGATCGAAGCTGCCCTTCGATCCGGCGACGGTCGAGAAGCGCACGAAGGCCGGGGTGCGTTCGCCGACGCGCTGGAAGACATCGGCCCGGCTGACGTCCGCCAGGCAGTCGGTGAGCTCGAAAAAGCCGTGCGCGCCATAGCCGCGCGCATGGACGACGCGCTCCGGAATGCGCTCATGGTCGAAATGGAAGATCTTCTCCCGGAAGTGGAAATCCTCGAGCAACGTCGGGCCGCGCGCGCCCTGCTTCAGGCTGTTCTGGTCGTCGGCGACCGGCGTGCCGTGCTGCGTCGTCAGCGTCGCCACATCGCTACCGGCGACCTGGTGCGTTTCGCCGCCGCCGCCCTGCGGCCCTTCGAACGCGAAGCTGATCGCGGCGTCGCCGGGGATCGCCGGCGCCTTCTGCGGACTCTCGCCGCCGATATCGGCGCCCGCGATATCAGCGGGGGTCTGCGGGGCGGGGGTTTTGCTTGCGCTATCGTTATTGGCCATGTTGGATTCTCGCCGATCGACTGAGGAAAGGTTCGCCGCTCGCCGCACCGTGCTTGCTACGCAGCGCCGCGGGCCAACCTGCAGAATGAACTTCTGCCCGCGGGGCGAGTTGCCTGCGGACGAACAAAATTAACCTGCATCATGACGATTGGATCCGCCCCCATGCAACGTGCAGCACAACGGCTCGTTAGGGGAGGGCACAGAGTCAGTACTGATGCATCCCGAACTCATGCGAGGATCGTCAGATATGTTCACCGAACGCTTCCTGAGAGACAAACGCGGCGCGATCCTGACCATCGCCGAACGCGCCCGGCTCGAAGCCGCTATCAGCGAGGTCAAGACGTACCGGCCACGCAAGATCATCGCCCATGCGGGCGAGCCGCTGAACCAGAGCACGCTCCTTATTGAAGGCTTTATGTGCCGCTATCTCGATGATCGCGCCGGGCTGCGCCAGCTTGTCGCGATCCATGTGCCCGGCGACTTCCTAGATCTCCATGCCTTTCCGCTGAAGACGCTCGATCACGATGTCGCCAGCCTGACGAACGCCACAGCGGCGATCGTGCCCCACAGCGAACTTGAAGCAATTGCCGAGGAAATGCCGGCGCTCACACGCAAGCTCTGGTTCTCGACATTGCTCGATGCAGCGATCCATCGGGCTTGGCTGTTCCGCTTGGGACGCCTGGATGCGACCGCGCGCGTCGCGCATTTCCTCTGCGAAACCAATGCCCGTCTCGTCTCCGCTGGGCTCAGCGACGGTCGTCGTTTCGCGCTCGGACTGACGCAGGCCGACGTCGCAGAGATATGCGGACTCACGACAGTGCATGTGAACCGCGTCATGCGCCATCTGCGCGAAGAACGCCTTTGCGTGTTTCGGTCTTCGCTCGTCGAGATTCTCGACCCTGCGGGACTGACAGCCCTGGGCCAATTCAATCCCGCCTATCTCTACATCGACGACGAAGCCCATTCTCTGTCCCCCGTACAAAGGTCCGCATCATGAACTATTCACCCTCGCATATTCAGCCCGAGACCGAACCCGGCGTGGCAAGCGCGGAGGGCGGTCTCGTCTTTCTCGATGGTCCCGACGGAATCGCAAAGACGATGACACCGGATGCCGCGCAGCGGACGGGACAGAGTCTCGTCGAGGCGGCGGCCGAGGCCGAAAAGCAAAAAGCCGCGGGCGCTTGAACGTCCCGGCGCCGGATTGGAGGGGCGCCGCTTTGCGGCCCCACTGTCTGGCAGCGCTGTGATATCGGCGTGCGCATTTCGCCTCGATCGCCGGCGACGTTCCGGCACCGGTTTTGGGGGTGGCCGCTCGATACTGTTTGTCTGGTAACGCCAGGAGCTGACATCAGCCGCGCTATGCGGCAGCAAGTTTCGCATTGATCCATGTTGTTTTGCATGCGCGCGCCGGAACACTTGCGGCGTCTCCCGGTTGATCGCACATGGCTCCCGCTTCCGGGTTGCCGCGATCCGGAGAATATCCATGTCGATCATCGACCGTTTTATCGCCGCCGTGACCCCGCCCGAGAGCGACGAGGCGCGGCTTGATGCCCGCACCAAGGCGACAGCCGCCGCGATGCCAGGAGATTGGCTCGACCAGATCTTGCAGCACCATATGGATCTTGAGGACGCTTTCGCCGATGTGAAGGCGGGCGCAGACGGCGCCAGCCGCGCCGAATCGCTTCAGCAACTCGGTATTCTCCTGACCGGCCATGCGATCGCCGAAGAGGCGGTCATCTATCCCGCGATGGCAGACGAAGCGCAGAAGGGGCACGCCGGGATGGGTTATGACGAGCAAGCCTTGGTCAAGGTGCAGATGGCGCTGCTCGAAAAGCTCAATCCCATGAGCCAAGACTTCATGGACAAGCTCGAGCATATCGAAGGCGCTGTAAGACATCACATGTACCAAGAAGAAGGCACGTGGTTCCTCGAACTCAAGGAACGCGCCTCCGTTGCCGACGAAGCGATGCTCACCCAGCGCTACCAGCAGGAATATGAGCGGTATGTCGGGACGCCTTCGCTGGCGTGATGCGATGTCCGGCGCCGCCGTGCGGCGTCGGAGCCAATCATCGCGGTAATCGTTAGCGAGGCATCGATGACAGACGGTGAAGGAAGGGTTTTTTTCTGGAACAGATAGCAGGACTGATCGCACCGATCGCAACAATGATCGCCGCGATGATGACCGCCGCCAATCTGGGCGCCCGTGTCACGGGCTGGGGCTTTATCGTGTTTACGGCGGGGTCAATCTGCTGGTCGCTCGTGGGCTTCTGGTCCGGTCAGACGAATCTCGTCGCGACCAATGTCTTCCTTACATTCGTCAATCTCATCGGCATCTGGCGCTGGCTCGGGCGCCAGCGCGCTTACGAGGACGGCGCCAAATCGGCGTCGCAAACCAGCCGGAAACCCGGCACGCCGACCTTGTTCGCCGCTACGGGTCTTTCGGCCATGCCGGTCAGTGACATCGGTGGCGAGCGCCTCGGGCGGACAGTCGAGGCGATGGTCGAGTGCGGCTCGGCGCGGGTCAGCTATATCATCGTCGCGACCGGCGGGGTCGGCGGCATCGACGAAGAATTGCGCGCGGTCCCGATCGCCTGTTTCGAATGCCGCGCCGACGGCCTCATCCTCCTCGAGACAAAGGCTGCGTTCGAGCGCCGCCCGGCGCTCGACGGAGAGGATTGGCCAAGTCGCGCCCCTCGGCCCGCCAGTGGCCGAGAAACGGGCGGCCACGCCGCCATCCCCGGCATGGAGACGGCTCATGCGCCTGCTTAAGGACAATAGCCTCACCATCGTCCTCCTGCTGCTCTTCGCCGGGAGTATCATTGGACAGTGGCTGACCGGCTGGCATGTCGCGACCGAAGACGCGGCTCGGCACGGCGCCGCCGCGATGTCGCTTGGCACCTACACCGCGAGCCCCGAATTTCTTTCGAGCGTGTTCGAGAACTGGGAAAGCGAGTTCCTCCAGATGTCGGCCTATGTCGTGCTGACGGCCATGCTCGTGCAGCGCGGTTCGTCGGAATCGAAGGACCCCGATGGCCCGCCGCGCGACGGCGACCTCGCCGCGCAGGCGGAGAAGCCCGGCGCGCCGGCAATCCTGCGTCAAGGGCGGCTCGCGCGCGCCCTCTATTCGCGTTCGCTCGGGATCGCATTGTTCCTGCTATTTCTCCTGTCATTCGTCATGCATTGGACCCAGAGCGCCCATGCGGCTGCCGCGGACGCGAAGGAGCATGGCAAAGCCGCGCTCTCGACTATCGCCTACCTCGGCGATCCGCAGCTCTGGTTCGAATCCTTCCAGAATTGGCAAAGCGAATTTCTGTCGACCGCGGTCCTCGTGTTGCTGTCGATCGTCCTGCGCCAGAAGGAATCGCCGGAATCGAAACCGGTTGCGGCGCCGCACGCGCACACTGGCGACTGACGGCCGGGGCGTTCTGTCGGCGGTTCCCGGCGCTCGGGGCAACAGGCTACCGGCTTCTCGCCGGGTCTGATTTGATGTATGGGTGAGGCAGATAAAGGTCGCAAGGAGCGCGCTTCCGATGGATGCCGCGAGAGAAGCTTGGATTCGCGCATTCGACGTCGAACGCGCGCACGGCGATGACGCAGAGGCCTTTGTCGCGCGGCTAATCGAAGCGGCGCGCGCAGACGGCGATGATTCAGGCTTCGCAATGTGGGCTTCCGTCGCCGAGACCTTGCGCGAACTTCACCTTATCGCAAAAGAACCCTCGGTTCCGTATCGCGCACAAATCGGAGCGCCGATCGACCGGGCAGTGCCCTGACCGGATCGTCGCTGGCGGTCTAGCGAAAAGGACTACGGTCCATCTCGCTGACGGAACAATCACCAGCGGCATGCGTCACTCATACAGCGGCTGCGCAGCCCGCAAGCCTTCTCGATCCCGACGCGGTACCATGTGATGGCGCCGCCTTTCCACTAGTCGTCCGGCACAGGCCTGGGCGGGGAGATTTTCATGTCCAGTTTTACCGACCGTCTTGCCGACCGCTTTACCGATCGCAAGGGTCCCGACCCCTTCACGCTGGCTGCTGCGGGAGCTGGCCTTGCCGCAGCGGGGATTGCGCTCGCATTCTGGCGGCGCAACCAGAACAAAAAGACCGATACAGAGACCATCGCCACCGATGCGCCCCACTGGACGCTCGACAAGCCATCCCAGCGTGCGCTGTTCGGCAAATCGGTGCTGATCAATCGGTCGCGCGAGGATCTCTTCGCGGCGTGGAAGGTCGAGCGCTTCCCCGATTTCATGGAAAATGTCGTTGCTGTCGAGCAGCTCGGCAAAGGCGTTTCGCGCTGGACAGTGAAGGCCCCCGCAGGCCGCGAAGTTACCTTGGTCAACCGCGTCACCGAGACGGTTCCTGGCGAAGCCATCAATTGGCAGAGCGAGCCGGCATCCGACATCGCCAATAGCGGAGAGGTCCGGTTTACGGAGGCCCCCGCCGGACGCGGCACGTTCGTCAGCCTGATCCTCGCTTATGACCCGCCTGCGGGCAAGCTCGGACGTCTGGCCGCAAAGCTCCTCCAACGCGAGCCCGAAGTGCAGGCGCGCCGCGACCTCTATCGCTTCAAGCAGCTGATGGAGACCGGCGAGGTGACGAGCAATGCGTCGCCTTCCGGCCGCGCATCCGAGTCCGCCACCGAACCTCATATTTAAGGAATTTTCCATGCGTGCAGTTACCTGGCAAGGCCGCCACAAGATCAGCGTCGACACTGTTCCCGATCCCGAGATCGTCAATCCGCGTGACGCGATCCTGCGCGTGACGTCGACCGCGATCTGCGGCTCCGATCTCCACCTCTACGACGGCTATATTCCCGGCATGCGCGCGGGCGATATCGTCGGGCACGAGTTCATGGGGGAGATCATAGAGGTCGGCGCGCAGTCGACGCTCAAGAAGGGGCAGCGGGTCGTTGTTCCGTTCACGATCAGCTGCGGGCAGTGTTTCTTCTGCGAGAAGCAGCAATTCAGTGCATGCGACAACAGCAATCCCTCGGAGACACGCGACGCGTCGGAGTTGTTGATGGGTCATGCGATGGGCGGCGCCTTCGGCTATGCGCATCTGACCGGCGGCTATGCGGGCGGCCAGGCCGAATATGTTCGCATTCCATATTCGGACGTCGGGCCGGTGATCATTCCCGACGACCTCCCCGACGACGACGTCCTGTTTCTTTCCGACATCCTTCCAACCGGCTGGCACGCCGCCGTCAACGCCGATATCGAGCCGGGCGACACCGTAGCCATTTGGGGGTGCGGTCCCGTCGGGCTCTTCACGATTCAGTCGGCGCTGCTGCTCGGGGCGGGACGCGTGATCGCGATCGATCATTTCCCGGCCCGTCTCGCGCTCGCCCGCGAGCTTGGCGCCGATATTCTCGATTATAACCAGGTCGACATCCGCGAAGCACTTGATGAAATGACGGGGGGTATCGGACCCGACGCGTGCGTCGATTGTGTCGGAATGGAAAGCCATGGCTTTACCCCCGACAATATTCTCGATCAGGTGAAGGCGCAATTCTACTCGGTGACCGAGCGCCCGCACGCCCTGCGTCAGGCGATCCTCGCGTGCCGCAAGGGTGGGCGCCTATCGATCCCCGGTGTTTATGGCGGCTTCGCCGACAAATTCCCGCTCGGGCAGCTCATGGAGAAGGGGCTTACCGTCAAGAGCGGCCAGACCCCGGTTCAGAAATACACCGGCGAGCTGCTCAAGATGATCCAGGACGGCAAGTTCGACATGACGTCGCTCATCTCGCACCATGCTTCGCTGGAAGACGCTGCCGACATGTACCGCCACTGGCACGGCGAGCAGAATGACTACACCAAGATCGTCCTCAAGCCCGGCCTCGCGAAGGGCGCGGTCACGACCAAGCTGGAGATGGAACATGTCTGAACGCAAACTCGCCCTCGTCACGGGCGCGTCGAGCGGCATCGGCCGCGAGATTGCGCAGCTCGCTGCCGCCGACGGCTATGACCTGATCGTTGCGGCCGACGAGACGCTGGTGGATTCGGCCGCGGGGCTCGCCGCGAACGGGGTCGACGTCGAAAGCGTCGAAGCCGATCTTTCGACAGCCGCGGGCGTCGAGCGGCTGCTCGCTGCCGCGTCGGGTCGCCCGATCGACGTGCTCGTCGCCAACGCCGGTCACGGTCTCGGCCGCGGCTTCCTCGATCAGGATGTCGCCGAGTGGCGCCATGTCATCGATACCAACATCACCGGCACCTTGCTGCTGCTCCAGCCGGTGCTGAAGCAGATGGCCGCACGCGGGCAGGGGAAGGTGCTGATCACCGGCTCGATCGCGGGTCACCTCGCGGGTTCGTTCCAGGCCGTCTACAACGGCAGCAAGGCGTTCGTCGACAGTTTCGCCGCCGCGATCGGCAACGAACTCAAGGACAGCGGCGTCACGATCACCTGCCTGAAGCCGGGACCGACGGACACGAACTTCTTCGCGCGCGCCGGCATGCTCGACACCAAGGTCGGCCAGTCGGAAAAGGACGATCCTGCCGATGTCGCGAAGACCGGTTGGGACGCGATGAAAGATGGCGAACATGTCGTCGTGCACGGTCTCAAGAACAAGGCGCAGGTGCTCGCCTCGGGTGTGCTCAGCGAAGCACAGACCGCCGAAATGCACCGAAAGCAGGCCGAGCCCGGTTCCGGGCAAAGCTAGCCCTTCCGCGCGCCCGGGCGGCGGTCGCGGGCCGTCTGTCCCGGCGTTCGGGCGAGCGCGGGGCGACGCGCGCCAACCTGCGCCGTGGCTGCTTTTCCCTTTTATTGTCGCTGGCACCCCTCGGCGAGGTAGCGTAGGACTGCCAATTCGGCTGAAATAAGAGGGGCCCATGGCGCTAGTGAAGAAATCTACGCTGGGCTCGCGCGCGAAGCCGGCAAGAGAAGCTGCCGAGCCGGCAGCAAAACCCGTTAAGCGGCCTGCATCACCACGACGAGCCTCGACACGCCGGGCTGCGTCGCCGATCGAGCGGATCGATGAGGCGACGCAGGAACTGGCAAGCGGTATCGGCGAGGCTGCGGCCGCTGCTGGCGAGCTTCAACGCTCAGCCGACCAGATATCGAGCGGCGCCGAAGAGGCCGCGGGTGCGGCACAAGAATCCCTGGGTCTGATTGCGGCGCTCGGCGCGACTTTCCGCGAGGCGCGTGAACGCGCCGAAGCATCGGTTCGCCAGACCGAGACAATCCAGGCGAGCTTCGTCGATATCAGCGTCCAGATCGACGGGTCTGTGGCCGCGATCGAATTGAATGCGCAGCGCCAGCTTGCGAGCGTCAGCCAGATCGCTTCGCTCGAAGCGGCCGCCGAAACCATTCGCAGCATTGGCAGCGGCGTCGCAGACGTATCCGATCAAACCAGCCTTCTAGCGCTCAACGCGACGATCGAAGCAGCGCGGGCAGGGGACGCGGGCGCTGGCTTCGCGGTCGTCGCCGACGAAGTGCGGGCATTGGCCGAAACCTCAGAGAGGAGTGCGGTCGATATCCAGTCGCTTGCGGCCGGGATCGCTGACGAAGTGCAGCGCGTTGCCGAGCGCGTGCGTGCAGCATCGGAGCTTGCGACCGGTGAAGCGCAGCTCGGGCGCGAGGTCGCCGACACGCTGAAGGCGGCCCGCGAGGATCTGTCGGCGCTGAGCAGCGGCGCGCACGAGATTCTCGTGTCGGCGATCGATGCCGAAAACGCGATCCGCGAGGCCGAGCGGGGCGCAGAGCAAATTGCGAGCGCCGCCGAGGAACAATCGGCCGCAGCCGCAGAAGCGCAGCAGGCGATCGAGCAGCAGAGCGCTTCGCTCGAGGAAAGCCAGCAGACCGCCGAAGCGCTTGGGCGCTTGACGCAAGAATTGCAGGGCGACGCAAAGAGCGAAACGGCGATCGAGCAGGTCGCTGCGGCAGCGGAGCAGTTGTCGGCGACGGTCCAGGAACTATCCGGTGCCTCGAGCCAGATCCTCGTTGCACTCGAGCAGATCGGGCGCGGGACGCAGGTCCAGGCTTCGGCGACACAGGAAGCCAATTCGGCAATGGGACAGATCGAGGCCGCCGCCGATCTCGCGCAGCAGCGGGCGACCGCGTCGAACCAGCGGATCAACGGACTTGGCCAAACGGTCGCCGATGGCCGCCAGACGATCGAACGACTGGCCGACGGCGTCAGCACTGCACTCACGGAAGTGCGGGACGTCATCGACCTACTTTCGGCGCTGCATGCTACCGGTCGCCGGATCGAGAAGATCACCGACAATCTCGCGCTCATCTCGGTTCAGACCAACATGCTCGCGGTCAGCGGCTCGGTCGAGGCGACCCGTGCGGGTGAAGCGGGCCGCGGATTTGCCACGGTCTCCGGTGATATTCGAAACCTGTCGCGCGATGCCGCGGCGAGCGCCGAGGAGGCGAGGGACGCGATACGCCTCATTCTCGATCAGGTCATGACGGTGCGGCGCGATTTCGACCAGCTCGTCGGCGCGGCGGAGACGGAGATTGGGCGCAATCGCGCGGTCGTCGAGCGCTTCAGCCTGATCGTCACCGAAATCGAGCAGGTCGGCGCGTCGAACAGCGCGATCCTCGCCGGAACCGATGACATGCTCCGCTCGAGCCGGGAGATACGTGGTGGGACCGCGCAGATTGCCGAAGCCGCCGACCTCGCGTCCGAGGCAGTTCGCGAAGCCGGAGTTGCGGCGCGGCAGCAGGCGCAAGGCGCCGAAGCGCTCGCCGCCGCGATCGAGGAAATCGCATCGATCGCTGCCGTACTGAACGGCCGGGATAGCTAGGCCTTGGACGCGGCAGCGGCCACTGAGGACCAGTATCTCGCGTTTCGTGTCGCGGATCGCCAGTTTGCTGTGCCCACGGCGCTGGTTGCCGAAGTCGCCCGCATGCCGCGCCTGTCGCGTGTGCCGCACGCGCCTGCCGGATTGCTCGGTCTCGCCAACGTGCGCGGGGCCGTGCTGCCCGTGCTTTCGCTTTCGCATTTGCTTCTCGATAAAGACGATGATGCCATTTCGCGGCTTGTCGTCGTTGACGCGGGCGAGCCGGTGGGCCTCGCGGTCAGCGACGTCCGCCAGACGCGCGCCGGCGATAGCCACGGTGCGACGCTGATCGATATCGCCGATATGATTGCGCGGTGCATACCGCTGCGTTCGAAGAGCGGCGGGATCCGGGGAACCGCCGCGGTCGAGACCGACGAAGCCGAGGAAACGCTGCCGCTCGTAAGTTTTGCGATCGGGAGCCAGTTCTTCGCGCTGCCCCTCGGCGCGATCGACGAGGTCATTCGTCTTCCCGAAGGCATCGCGATCCTGCCGCATGCCGATGCGGTAGTGGTCGGAAGCACCGCATATCGTAATGCGACTTTGCCGTTGCTTTCGCTTGCGGCGCTTCTCGCTCTGCCTGATCAGGGCGGCGGAAACCGTTCGCGCGTCCTGATCGTGCAGATGGGCAGCCATCGCGTCGGACTCGTCGTCGATGCAATGGGCGCGATCTTGCGCGTGGCGCCAACCGATATCGATCCGGTACCGCATGTTCTCACGCGCGGCAGCGCGGAAGCCCGCATTCAGGCGATCTGCCGTCTCGACGATGGCGCGCGGCTCGTGTCGGTGCTGTCGCTTGAGCAACTCCTGCGCGATGACATAACGCAGCGCCTCCTTCAGAGCGGCACGGGAGAGGACGAAACGATGGATGGGTCGGCCGACGCGCGATCGAGCGAGCAATTTCTCCTGTTTCGTGTCGGCGAGGAAGAGTTCGGGCTTCCTGTCGAGGCGGTCGAAGAGGTTGCGGCGCTACCGCCAAAGCTGACCCGGCTTCCCAAGGCGCCCGTCTTTGTTCAGGGCGTGATGAACTTGCGCGGGGAGGTGATCCCCGTCATCGACCAGGCGCATCGTTTCCACGGCACAGCGGCAACCGGCACGAAGCGGCGTATTGTCGTCGTGCGGATCGGGGCGCTCAAGGCGGGTTTTCTCGTCGATGCTGTGTCGGAGATCCTGCGGGTGGATAGCGAGGCGCTTCGCGAGGCGCCCGATCTCGGCGCGGAGGGAACGCGTGTCTTCGATCGGGTGGCGAACCTCGAGGACGAGGACAAGCTCATCCTCATTGTGAGTCCGCGCGAACTTCTCGACCGCGCCGAGCAGGATTTCGTGCGCGACCTCCGCGAGAAAGGTGCGTCGGCCGCCTCGTGATCAAGCTCCTGCTCGTCGACGATTCGCCCCTCATGCGGCGCCTGCTCGCCGACATTTTCGCCGAGGCGGGGGACTTCGACATCGAAATTGCGCGCGACGGCGTCGAGGCGATCGAGAAGCTTCAGTCGTTCGGCCCCGACGTCATCACGCTCGACATTCATATGCCCGGCATGGACGGTCTTGCCTGCCTCGACCAGATCATGCTCCTGCGGCCCGTGCCGGTCGTGATGGTATCGTCGCTTACCGCCGAGGGCGCCGACGAGACGCTCGAAGCGATGGCGCTCGGCGCAGTCGATTTCATTCCCAAACCGCGCGGTGCCGTCTCGCTCGAAATCGATGCGGTCGCCGACGCGCTCGTCGATAAGGTGCGCGCGGCGGCGGACGCACGTATTTCGCCAACGACCCGGCTTCGCGACCGGGTGCGGGCACGGGCGAGCGGCGCAATCCCGGCCCAGAGTGATCGGATGCGGGCGCCCGCGTCGCCATCGCCGCGCAGGGCCGAAATCCAGCCGTTACCGGGCGATGGGCTCGTCGTGCTCGTAGGCTGTTCGACCGGCGGCCCCCCGGCGCTCGACAGCCTGCTCGGTTCGCTGCCATCCGATTTCCCATGGCCGATCGTCATTGCGCAGCACATGCCCGCAAGTTTCACCGGGCCACTCGCGCGCCGGCTCGACAGGCTGTGCGCGCTTGCCGTACGCGAGGTCGATCGGACGATGCCGCTCGAGCCAGGTGGCGTCTATATCGGGCGCGGCGATGCCGATCTCGTCCTGTCGCGACGGGGACGTGACATCGTTGCGATGCCCGCACCCTCGTCGAACGACTATTTCTGGCACCCGAGCGTCGACCGGCTCGTCGACAGTGCGCTCAAATATATTGCACCCGAGCAGCTGGTTGGGGTGTTGATGACCGGTATGGGGGCCGACGGAGCAACAGCAATGACGTTATTGAAGAAGCGCGGTGGGCACACGATCGCGGAAGCCGCGTCGACGGCGGTCGTGTGGGGCATGCCCGGTGCGCTCGTCGGGAAAGACGGCGCGTCGTCTATACGGCCGCTCGAGGAAATATCCGGTGAACTTTTGAAGCTGGCCGGCCGGTGACGTCGACCACGGGGCGACCCGCTCCGTTGTTTACCGATGCCGATATCCTTGCTGTCGGGGCGCTGCTCTACCGGTGGACCGGGATGATCTTCGGCGCCAACAAGCGCTATTATATCGAACGGCGCGTGATCGACCGGATGGGGCGGCTGGCGATCCCCGATGCCAAGGCCTATCTCGAATATGTGGCGCGTCATCTCGGCGAACGCGAAGCGCTGATCAACGCCTTCACGATCAACGAGACCTATTTTTATCGCGAGGACCACCAGCTGGCCGCGCTCAGCCGGCAAATCCTTCCCGAGGTCGTCCGCAACAAGAAACCCGGCGATCATATCCGCATCTGGTCGATGCCTTGTTCGACCGGCGAGGAGGCCTATTCGATCGCGATCTGGCTCCTCGAAAACTGGCCGCTCGTCGATGCCTATCATGTCGAGATCATCGGATCCGATGTCGATACCGCCGCGCTCGAGCAGGCGCGGCAAGGGCGATACACGCAGCGCTCGCTCGCGCGGCTCCCGGCGTCGGTCCGCGACAGTTATTTCGAAGGCGAGCGCCACCACCGACGCAAGATCATCGACGATCTTCGGGAGTCGGTGCGCTTTACGCCGGCGAACATCATCGAACGCGACAGCCTTGCGAGCGTGGGCAAGTTCGACGTCATCCTGTGCCGCAATCTCCTCATCTATTTCGATGAAGCGTCGCGCTTGCTGGCCGCGAACAATCTTCACGAATGCCTCAACGAGGACGGTTTCGTTTGCCTCGGGCATAGCGAGTCGATGAGCCGTATCAGTGACCGCTTCGCGCTGGTTAGACTTGAGGACGCAATCGTCTATCGTAGGGCATAATGGACGAACTGCTCGAACAATTTTTACTCGAAGGCCGCGAGCTTGTAGCCCAGGCGACGACCGACTTGCGGGCGCTCGAAAGCCGTGCCGACGACCGCGCGTCACTCGATAGCGCCTTTCGCGCTGTCCATACGCTGAAGGGGTCGGTCGCCATCTTCGCGTTTCTGCCGGCCGAGCAGGTCCTTCACGCCGCGGAGGATATTCTCGAGGCCGCGCGAAAGGGTGGCGGGGCACTCTCGGCGAGCGCGCTCGCATCGCTTACCGCCGTCATCGATACGGTGGACCGCTGGATCGACGATATCGAGCAGGCGGGACGCTTGCCCGAAAACGCCGGGGCGGTAGCCGGGGCTCTTGTCGCGCGCCTTGCCGACGAGCACGGCGAGGGCGCTGGGGTGACGTCGGCCGAAGCTTTGAATGTGCGACGCGGCGGTCCCTCCTGGTCCGCCGCACTGCTCGACCATCTCCGATCGAACGGGGCCGATATGGCGGCGCCGATGACGCTCTTTCGCTACACGCCCGATACCGATTGTTTCTTCCGCGGCGAGGATCCGCTGGCTCTCGCCATGGCGGTCCCCGACCTTGTGTCGCTGCGGATATTGCCTGCGGGAGCGGCATGGCCCGAGGCGGAAGCGTTCGAGCCATTTTCTTGCACGAGCCTCGTCGAAGGGGCCAGCACCGCGAGCGAAGAGGCCGTGCGCGGGGCGTTTCGGCTCGTACCCGACCAAGTCGAAATACACGCCGCGCTTCCGGACGAAAACGCCGAAGGCGCCCATCTGGCGGATCGCGAAACCAGAGGCGCCGACGTGCTGCGTGTCGATGCGGCGCGCGTCGACGCGCTTGCCGATGGACTCGGCGAGTTGATCGTCGCGGTCAACGCGGTGGCCAAGCTCGGCGAGGCCGCCGGGTCGGTCGACCGCGCGCTCGGT
>NZ_DATMST010000017.1:0-3711 GCF_035565275.1 Sphingopyxis sp. | reverse complement strand
GGGCACCTATCATGCGCCGGCGGCCGAGCGCGTCGCGCTGGTCGGCGCGACGGTGCTGACCGCGACCGGCGAGGAGATCGCGAACGGGACCGTGCTGATCGAGGACGGGAAGATCGCCGCTGTCGGCGCCGCGCTCGCGGTGCCGGAGGGGTATCGATCCGTGGACGCACGCGGCAAATGGATAACCCCGGGCGTGATCGACGCGCACTCGCACCTCGGCGCGTGGGCGCAGCCCGAATCGGTCGAGGCGCATAACGACGTCAACGAGATGACCGATCCCAACACTGCGCAGGTCTGGATCGAACATTCGGTGTGGCCGCAGGATCCCGGTTTCGATGCGGCGCGCGAGGCGGGGGTCACGACAATGATGATCCTGCCCGGTTCGGGCAATTTGTTCGGCGGGCGCACGGTGACACTCAAGAATGTGCCGTCGGTAACGATGCAGGGGATGAAATTCCCCGGGGCTCCCTATGGCCTCAAGATCGCGTGCGGCGAGAATCCCAAACGCGTCTACGGCGGTCGCGGGCGCTCGCCGGCAACCCGGATGGGCAATGTCGCGGGCTATCGCAAGGCGTGGATAGATGCGCAGGATTATGCGCGCCGCGCGGACAAGTGGGAGAAGGGCGGTCGGACCGGCGAGGCGCCGAAGCGCGACCTGCAACTGGAAACGCTCGCCGGTGTGCTGAAGGGCGAAATCCTCGTCCAGAATCATTGCTACCGCGCCGACGAGATGGCGAACATGATCGATATCGCGCGTGAATTCGGGTTCAGGATCCGGACCTTCCACCATGCGAACGAAGCCTACAAGATCGCGCCTCTGCTCGTGAAAGAAGACATCTGCGTCGCGACCTGGGCCAGCTGGTGGGGATACAAGATGGAGGTGTTCGACGCGATCGAGGAGAATGCGGCGCTCGTCCACGCGGCGGGCGGCTGCGCGATCATCCATTCGGACGATCCGATCGTGATCCAGCGGCTGAATCAGGAAGCCGCGGCGGCGCTTTCGGCAGCGTGGCGCGCGGGCATCCGGATCAGCAAGGCTGATGCGGTCCGCTGGTTCACCGCCAATCCGGCAAAGGCACTCGGCATCGCCGACCGCGTCGGAACGCTCGAGCCGGGCAAGAATGCCGACGTCGTGCTCTGGAGCCACGATCCGTTCAGCATCTATGCGCGTGCCGAAAAGGTCTGGATCGACGGCGGCATCGTCTTCGACCGGGCTGACCCCGCCTACCGCCGTCACTCGGACTTCCTGCTCGGCCAACCCGGAGAGACGAAATGACCCGCCGGCTTGCCGCTTTTGCGGCGCTTCTTCTGGCGACCCCGGCTTCGGGCGAGACGATCGCGATCGTCGATGCGCGCCTGATAACGATGACCGGCGCGGGCGAAATTGCGCGTGGGACGATTGTCATCCGGAATGGCCGCATCGCGGCGCTCGGCGCTGGCGTCGCGGTTCCCGCCGATGCGCGCGTCATCGACGGGCGCGGCGGGGTGGTAACGCCGGGCTTTATCCAGGCCGACAGCACATTGGGCGCGGTCGAGGTGAGCCAGGTTCCGACGAGCACCGACCGCGCAACACACAGCGCGTCGATCAGCGCAGGCTTCGATATCTCGCTGGGGCTCAATCCCGATTCGATCCTGCTTCCCGTGTCGCGGCTCGCAGGCATTACCCATGCGGTAACTACCCCGCTCTACGATGATCGGGGTGGGCGCCGGCTGCAGTTTGCGGGGCAGGCGGCGGTGATCGACCTTGCCCAGCGGCCGCAGATGGTGACGCGCCCACGCGCCGCGATGGTTCTCGAAATGGGCGAAGGCGGTGCCGAGCGCGCGGGCGGTGCCCGCGGCTCGGCGATCGTCGAATTGCGCACGACGCTGGCCGATGTGCGCCATTTCGCGGCGCATCGTGCGGCTTACGACCGGGGCGAAGGCCGTCCGCAGACGCTGTCACGCGTCGATCTGGAGGCGCTCGTCCCTGTAGCCGAAGGGCGCATGCCGCTGATCGTCAAAGCCGACCGCGCATCGGACATCCGCGAAATGATTGCGGTCGCGCGCGAGGAGAAGCTGCGCATCATCGTCGACGGTGCGGGAGAGGGGTGGCGCGTTGCGGACGAGATCGCCGCAGCGAAAGTCCCCGTCATCCTCGACCCGCTCGCCGACCTGCCGCGCAGCTTCTCCGAGCTCGGCGCGACGATGGAAAATGCCGCGCGTCTCCACGCTGCAGGTGTCACCGTCATCATCAAGACGGGCAGCGGCGTCGCGCATCGCGCGCGCGAACTGCGTTACGGCGCGGGAAATGCCGTCGCATGGGGTCTGCCCCACGATGCCGCGGTCGCGGCGATCACGATCAACCCGGCGCGCGTCTTCGGTGTCGACGACCGCATCGGATCGCTCCGGACGGGCCGCGCGGCCGATCTGGTTCTGTGGAACGGCGACCCGCTCGAACCCTTGTCACAGCCGCAGGCGGTATTCGTCGAGGGGGTGGAGAAGCCACTGACCGCCCGCCCGCTCGATCTGCGTGATCGCTACATGCCCCGGCCCTGAACGCTCAGGGTAGCGGTCTTCCTTCGATATCGACGAGTTCGATTGCCGGGAAGCGTTCGCGAAGCGCGCTGGCCCATTGCGTTGAATCGCCGGCGATGACGATCGTTGCCTGATCGGCGCGCAGGTGCGCCGCCACGGCAGCGGCGATGCGGTCGGGCGAGGGCGGAGCCGCGGACGACAGCTCGGCGCCCAGCGCTTCGAGTGGGGCGCCGCTCGCGACGAGCGTTGCCAGATAGTCAGCGAGCCCGGCGGCGCGTTCGGTCTGCCCCGACAGGCCGTTGGCAAGATAGATGCTGCGTTCGCCGGCGCGAGCGGCGTCGACCGGTTCGCGACCGAAGCGGCCGATCTGATCGAGGATCAGCCCGACCACCTCGTTTGCCGAGGCGGTCTTGGTCTGTGTGACGGCCATCAGATACGCGGCGTCGCGGCGGCTGTCGAGCAGGCTGCCGGCTCCATAGGTGAGACCGCGCTTGACCCGGATCTCCTGCGTCAGCCAGCCTTGGAAGCCGCCGCCGAGCGCGGCATTGGCGACGCGGAGCGAGGGCCAGTCCGCATCGCGTCGTCCGGCGGCGGGCAGCGCGGCGATCACAGCGGCCTGTGCCACACCCGGCATGTCGATCGCGACGACGCGCGGGGTGATGGATACCTTGCCCCGCGGCGTCGCGGAGGGCGCCTTGCCGCCGCTCCAGGTGCCAAAGCTGCGCTCGGCAAGCGCGAACCCGGCCTCGGGAGTCAGCGCGCCGGTGACGATCAGCGTCGCCGCCTTAGGACCCCAATCTTCGCGCTGGATAGCTGCGATACCGCCCTGCGTCACCGCGCCGAGGCTTGCGACAGTCGGGACCGCGCCGTAGGGGGCGTTGCCGAAGATCGCAGCAGGCAGTGCGCGCATTGCGGTCTGCATCGGTTGTTTGGCGGCGACCGCGATGGCGGAAACTTGCTGACCGCGAAGGCCTTCGAACGCGTCCGCGGGGAAATCGGGGCGCATCGCGACGTCCGCGAGAATGCGCGCTGCAGCTTCGATATTGGCGGCGGGGGCGTTGACTGAAAAAACCGTCGCATCGGCGTCCGAACTTGCGCCGATCGTGCCGCCGAGTGCCGCGATGTCGCTCGCGATCCGGTCGGCGCTGCGTCCGCCCGCGCCCTTCAGCGCCAGCGCCGCGGCGATATCGCCGCGTC
>NZ_DATMST010000016.1:0-20731 GCF_035565275.1 Sphingopyxis sp. | reverse complement strand
GTGCGGCAGGGTGACGTTGTTGAGCGCATAGGTGCTGGTGCGCGCGACCGCGCCGGGCAAGGTCTGCGTGATCGGCGGCGGCGTCGTCGGTTTCAACGCGGCGCAGATGGCGGCGGGCCTCGGCGCCGACGTCACCATTCTCGACCGCGACCCCGAAGTGCTCGAACGCGTCGGCACCTTCTTCGAGGCGCGTGCCAAAACGCGCTTTTCGAACCGTGCGAACCTCGCCGAATGCGTCGCCGAGGCTGACCTCGTCATCGGCGCGGTCCTGATCCCCGGTGCCGAGGCGCCGAAGCTCGTGACGCGCGAGATGCTCGGCACGATGCGCCCGGGTTCGGTGCTCGTCGACGTCGCGATCGACCAGGGGGGCTGCTTCGAAACCAGCCACGCCACGACACACGCCGACCCGACCTATGTCGTTGACGGAATCGTCCATTATGCGGTCGCGAACATGCCGGGTGCGGTCGCGCGCACCAGCACCTATGCGCTCAACAACGTCACCCTGCCGCATGCGCTCCGCATCGCCGACCTTGGCTGGAAAGAAGCTTTGCGACGTGACGTGCATCTTGCGCAGGGTTTGAACGTTTGGAATGGTAAGGTGACGTTCGAAGCCGTAGCGGAAGCGCTCGGAACCGATTATGTGCCTGTCGATCAGGCGCTCGCCTGACAAAAAGGACGAATGAGAGACGATGACCGACCAATTGCAGCCTCCCCCGCCCGAAGAGGAAGAAGAAAACGAAGTGCTGCGCGCCGCGCGCGAACGCCAGCAGCAGCGCGAAGCTGCCGAGGCGACAGAGGCTGCCGACAAGGATGCGGCGAAGGCCAAGCGCGGATGGAAAACCGCGGCAGCCGCGGGCCTCGGCATCGGTTCGGCCGCGGTGATCGCCGCGTTGCTTTACGCCAACCGCGGCAAGATCAAGTAACGCATTTCCTGCGTGCTGATAGCGCGGTTGAAAAAATGCCTCATCCGGGATTCGGAGGGCGGTCGCGTGCCGTCCCTTTTTCTGGGCGAAGGCCCGCTTTTGCGGGGAAGCGGGAGTTGGCTCATCCCCACTTCCGTCACCCTCGACTTGATCCGGCTTGAGGCCCAATCCGCTCTTGCGTCTTGAAAAGCGGGATGGCGGGTCAAGCCCGGGATGACGAGCGTCGGAAGCAATGACCGCCACCCCGCAGCAGTCATTTTCGGTCGATCCGGACACCAACCACCGCAATCGTCTCGTCGCTTGCGGGCACCGGTTCAGCGGCGCGAAAGCATCGCGCGCGCAGGAATGCGATATTGAGGGCGGACCGTCCGGGCCCGCCCCAGGGGAGTTTTCCTCGATGCGTAAATTCATGAGCCTTGCTGCCGCCGCGGCGGTGGTCGTCACCTCGATCGGTCTCGGCACCGTTCCCGCCGAAGCGCGCGGGCGCCATGGCGGCTGGGGCTATCGCCACCACGACCGGATCAGCACCGGCGACGTGCTCGGCGGGCTGCTTGTCATCGGCGCGATCGCCGCAATTGCGAGTTCGGTGGGCAAGAACAAGCGCGAGCAGGCCCCGGACTACCGCTACGACCCGCCGTACCGTGACGACAACCAGCAGGAGGTGCCGCGCTACGAGCCCGATACGCAAAATGACGCCACCGCCGGTCCCTATGGGCGTGGCGAGGCTGAATCCCGCGCCGCCGACGCGTGCAGCTGGGCGGTCGAAGGTGAAATGGGCGAGGATGCGCGCGTCGACAGCATCACCGATACGCAGCCCAACAACGGCGGCTGGTATGTCACCGGCACGGCCTCTCGCCTCGGCGGCGAGGTACGGAGCTTTGGCTGCAGCTACCGCAACGGCCGTGTCGTCGACGTCAATTTCGGCTAACGATCTTCACCAACACAAAAGGGGCCCTCGCTTTGCGGCGACGGGCCCTTTTCCTTTATGAACATCAGCAAAACCAAGGCTGAACCCCAGATAAGCGGCGAGTTCAGCGCCGCGTCACCGCTGTCCCGGTAAACCATCCTCAACAGGCCGCGACATGCCGCCTGCGCTTTTGAGGAGACCGAACCATGGCTATCAAGACCAACCTGACCAAGGCCGCAATTGGTGCGGCCACCGCCAGCGCCATGCTGATGAGCGCCGCCCCCGCCGCAGCGCGCGACCGGTACGACCGCGACGGCATCGGCGCGGGCGAAATCATCGCCGGCGCCGTCGTGCTCGGGGGCCTCGCGGCGATCCTGTCGAGCGGCGGCGACGACCGATACGACCGGTATGACGACCGCAATCGCGGCCGGTATGACGATGCGCGCTACGGTTATGGCTATGACTATGGCCGCTATGGCAACAGCCGCAGCGCGGTCAGCCAGTGCGTAAACGCCGTCGAGCGCGGCAGCCGCCGCTATGGCCGTACCGACGTCACCGAAGTGACGAGCATCGACCGCAAGCGCGACGGCTACAAGGTCAAGGGCCGCGTCATTGTGCGCGACGGCTACGGCGGTCGCTGGGGCCGCGGCGGCTCTTACGACAAGGGCAAGTTCAGCTGCGACGTGCGCTATGGCCGTGTTCAGGACGTCAGGTTCTCGGGCCTTCGTTAACAGGCAGCACAAAGCCACTTCAGCCCGCCCATGCCTCGGCATGCGGCGGGCTTCTTTTCTTCCGGAGCACCCGGTTCGGGTTTTCGGATACCGGCGAGCAGATTGATGCTTCGCCTTTGCCTTGGCGCGCCAGCCTTGCTATCGGCTCGGAACAATGGCGACCACGAACGACGATCCCGACAATAACGAACCCGTCCCAGGCATGATCGATACCCCGTTCGACAGCGCGCTGTCCGAACGCTATCTTGTCTATGCGCTGTCGACGATCACCGCGCGTTCGCTGCCCGACCTTCGCGATGGATTGAAGCCCGTTCACCGCCGCCTGCTGTGGGCGATGCGCGCGATGCGGCTCGATCCGAGCCAGGGCTACAAGAAGTCCGCTCGCGTCGTCGGCGATGTGATCGGCAAATTCCACCCGCACGGCGACACCGCGGTCTATGATGCGATGGTCCGCCTCGCGCAGGATTTCTCGCTCCGCTACCCGCTCGTCGACGGTCAGGGCAATTTCGGCAACATCGACGGCGATAATGCCGCGGCCTATCGTTACACCGAGGCACGGCTGACGCGCGTCGCGATCGACCTGATGCAGGGGCTCGACGAGGGCACGGTCGATTTCCGCCCGACCTATAATGGCGAGGATGAAGAGCCCGAGATTATGCCGGGGCTTTTCCCGAACCTCCTCGCCAATGGCGCGAGCGGGATCGCGGTCGGCATGGCCACGAACATCCCGCCGCACAATGCCGCCGAGGTGATCGGCGCCGCGCTGCTGCTGATCGAGAACCAGAACGCCGAGCTGTCGGAACTGCTCGAGCATGTGAAGGGCCCCGATTTCCCGACGGGCGGCATCGTCGTCGACAGCGCCGAGACGATCGCCCACGCCTATGAAACGGGACGCGGCGGTTTTCGCGTCCGCGCACGCTTCTCGACCGGCAAGGCTGCCGACGGCGGTTGGGAAGAGAGCGGTATCGAAAAATTGTCGGGCGGCACCTGGCAGCTCGTGATCAGCGAAATCCCTTACGGGGTCGCCAAGGGCAAGCTGATCGAGCAGATCGCGCAGCTGATCGCCGACAAGAAATTGCCGATCCTCGAGGACGTCCGCGACGAGAGCGCCGAGGATCTGCGCATCGTGCTCGAACCCAAGAGCCGCAACGTCGACCCCGACGTCCTCAAGGAAAGCCTGTTCCGGCTGACCGACCTCGAAAGCCGCTTCGCGCTCAACCTCAATGTCCTCGACGCGACGCGCACGCCGAAGGTGATGGGGCTGAAACAGCTGCTCACCGAATGGCTGCAGCACCAGATCATCGTCCTCGTCCGCCGCGCGCAGCACCGGATCGCGAAGATCGACGACCGGCTCGAGCTGGTCGCGGGTTACATCATTGCCTTCCTCAATCTCGACCGGATCATCGAGATCATCCGTACCGAGGACGAGCCCAAGCCGGTGATGATCGAAGAGTTCATCCTGACCGACCGGCAGGCCGAAGCGATCCTCAACATGCGTCTGCGCAGCCTGCGCCGCCTCGAGGAAATGGAGCTGAAACGCGAACAGGCTGACCTGACAGCCGAACGCGAGGAACTCGCCAAGCTTGTCGAAAGCCCGGCGCGGCAGAAGACGCGGCTGCGCAAGGACCTTGAGAAACTGCGCGACGTTTACGGCCTCGACACCTTGCTCGGCGCGCGCCGCACGACGATCGCCGAGGCGGCCCCGGCGCGCGAGATCCCGCTCGACGCGATGATCGAGAAGGAACCGGTGACGGTCATCCTTTCGAAACGCGGCTGGATTCGCGCCCAGCGCGGCCATGTCGCGGCAGATCAATGGGCCGAGTTCAAATTCAAGGAAGGCGACGAACTGCTGTTCGCCGCGCACGCGCAGACGACCGACAAGCTGCTGGTCGCGGCGAGCGACGGACGCTTCTTTACCGTCGGTGCCGACAAGCTGCCCGGCGGGCGCGGATTCGGCGAGCCGCTGCGCCTGATGGTCGATATCGATCCCGAGGCGCGGATCGTCGCGATGATCCCCGCGACCGCCGAAGGCCGGCTATTGCTCGCCGCGACCAGCGGCCACGGTTTCGTCGCGCAGATGAGCGACGTGATCGCTGAAACGCGCAAGGGACGGAACGTTGTCAATCTGAAACCCAAGGCGCAGTTGGCGGTGGTTCGACAGATCGCATCGTCCGACGACAGCGTCGCCGCAGTCGGCGAGAACCGCAAGCTCGTCGTCTTTCCGCTTGCCGAGGTGCCGGTGATGGCCCGCGGCCAGGGCGTGATGCTGCAGCGCTATCGCGATGGCGGGCTGTCCGACGCGGTGAGCTTTGCCTTTGCCGACGGCCTGAGCTGGGCCATGGGCGGCGACACCGGCCGGACGCGTACCGAAACCGACCTCGTCCCCTGGCGCGTCGCGCGCGGTGCCGCGGGCCGGATGCCGCCGACAGGCTTTCCGCGCAACAATCGCTTCGGCTGAACGTATTTTCATGTTGCCGTAAATAGCTTCTTTACTCCCGCCCAACTAGGCAAAGGCCAATGGGGAAAGGTCGCTTAAAACCCGCTGTTATGCCTATTGATAGAACCGGTGATGACCGGCCCTCGCTGTTCGTCGGATGGATCGACGCTTTGCCGGTCCCGGCGGCGCTTATCCGTCCGCTCGGTCGCGGCAATTTTCGCCTGCACGCCAGCAATGCGGCTTTCGACCGGCTGAAGCTCTCTCCCGCCGGGGTCGATGCCCCGATCGAACTGCTGCGCGCGATCGAACGCGCGGCGCAATATCCCGATGAAAGCCAGGAATTTTCCTGCCAGCTGGGTGAAGGCCCGGCGGCACGTGACCTGCGCGGATCGATCGGCCCGCTGCCGACCGAATCGGGCGACGACGGGCTGTTCCTGCTGACGCTGATAGATCGCACCCAGGAAATGATGACCGAGCGCAATCTGCGCCGCGAACTGGTGTCGGACAGCCTGACCGGCCTTCCCAATCGCGCCGGGTTCGAGGAACTGGTCGAACAGCGCGGCGTGACCGACGGCGTGGGCGCCGATCATGCAATCCTGCTGCTCGATCTCGCCCGCTTTTCACGCATCAACGAACATATCGGGCCAATGGCGGGCGACGAACTGATCATCACTGTGGCACGGCGGCTCAAATCGAGCCTGCGCAGCGGCGACATACTTGCGCGCACCGGCGGCGACGAATTCGCAATTTCCTCGCGCATCGCGGGCGGGCGCGCCGATGTTCGTGAAATGGCGCGGCGCATCCGCGGCTGCTTCGACCATCCCTTCCGCATCGGCGAACTCAAGGTCAGCGTCGACTGCGCGCTAGGCTGCGCGATCCAGCCGGCAGCTGACACCGATGTCGCCGATCAGATCCGGCACGCGCAGATCGCGCTCAAGCGCGCGAAGCAGACCGACCGCATCGAAATCTATGAACCCGAAGCCGCGATGCTCTCCGACAACCGCTTCGGCCTCGAGACCGAACTCCGCAACGCGATCGAGGAAGATCGGCTTCACCTTGCCTTCCAGCCGCTGATCGAGCTGTCGAGCGGCCGCGTTGCCGGGTTCGAGGCGCTCGCGCGCTGGGACAACAGCAGCGGCCATTCGGTTTCGCCGACCGAATTCATCCCGATCGCGGAGGATTCGGGCCTGATCGTTCCGCTCGGCCAGTGGGCGATCGGCAAGGCGGCGGCAGTGCTCGCCGACTGGGACCGGCAGAATGGCGGCAACATCGTCGACTGTTATTTCTCGGTCAACGTCTCGGCGATCCAGCTCGTCCGCGACGATATTGCGGCGGTCGTCCGCCAGGCGCTCGATAGCCAGAAAATCGGCGGCGAACGGCTGATGATCGAACTGACCGAAAGCGCGATCATCGGCGACCCCGACCTTGCGCTGTCGGTGCTCAGCGAATTGAAGGCGCTCGACGCGCGCATCGCGATGGACGATTTCGGAACGGGTTATTCGAACCTCGCCTATCTCCAGCGCCTGCCGATCGACGTGCTCAAGATCGACCGCAGCTTCGTCGAGCATATGGTCGACGACCGCGACAAGGTGGCGATCGTCCGCACGATCCAGAGCCTTGCCGAAGTGCTGGGGATGCGCACGACGGCGGAGGGAGTCGAGACCGCCGACCAGGCACGGTTGCTCTCGGCGCTTGGATGCGATTTCGGGCAAGGTTTCCTGTTCGCGCGGCCGATGGATGGCGCCGCGGCGCTCGACTATTGGCGTCAGTCGCTCGCGCGGCCGATCTTCTGATCGACAAGCCCGGCAACTCTGGAGGCGCCGGGAAAATCCTCCGCCACCCAATCGGCTTCGACCGCCTTCAGGATGCGCGCGACCTCGGGCCCCGCCGCAATCCCGCGCGCGACAATGTCGCCCCCTTTCAGCGGCAATTGGGGGACGGTCCAGCCCGACAGGGTTCGGACGGCAGCGGGCGCCGACGCCGGATCGCCCGCGAGAAGATGCACGTCACGCGCCGCGTCGATCCCGATCGCATATGCAAGCTGCCGCGCCGGCCGCGCGATGTCGGACCGGCGCCCGCCGATTGCCGCGAGATGCTTTCGCTGCCGCGTCGAGAGCCGCAACCGGCTCGCCACCTGCTCGGCGATCGCTGCATCGGCGGGGAGCAGCGCTGACAGGCGGCGCAGCGGTTCGGGCTCGGCACCCGCGGCCTGCTCGTTCAGAACAAGCTGGTCGAACGCCGCGGCGAATTGGGGTTCCATTTCGGGCAACAATACTGCGAAGATGCCGTCCACCGCCATCTGGCCAGCTATGTCGCGCGGATCGGGCAGCGACAATATCTTGAGCAGTTCGTCGGCGATCCGCTCGCGCGACAGGCTTTTCAACGAGTTGCGCGCGCTCACCACCGCGGCGTGACTGACGGGGTCGAGCTCGCCGCGCCCGAAACGCGCCGCGAAGCGATAGAAGCGCAGAATCCGTAAATGATCCTCGGCGATCCGCGCCGCCGCATCGCCGATGAACGCCACGCGCCCGGCTTCCAGATCGGCAAGACCCCCGAACCAGTCGTCGACCGTGCCGGTATCGGGATCGGCGTAAAGCGCGTTGATCGTGAAGTCGCGCCGCGCCGCATCGTCGCGCCAGTCGCCGGCGAAGGCGATCGTCGCGCGGCGTCCGTCGGTTTCGACATCGCGGCGCAACGTCGTGATCTCGTGATGATCGCCGCTCGCGATCGCGGTGACGGTGCCATGGGCGATACCGGTCGGGATCACCTTGATGTCCGCCGCTTCCAGCCGCCGCATCACTTCCTGCGGCACGAGCGGCGTCGCAAGATCGATGTCGGAGACCGGGAGGCCGAGCAAGGTATCGCGTACCGCGCCGCCCACGATCTTCACCGCGCCGCCATTCGCGCCGAGCGCCGCAACAATACGCTGCAGCCCGGGCCGGCTCCGCCATTCGGCATCGGGCAGCGCCGTCACCGGTGCCACCCCGCCGGCAGACGCCGCGCCAGATTGATGATGATTCCTGCCGTCACGCCCCAGATCCGCCGTCCCTGCCAGTCCATGTCATAATAATGGCGGTCATGCCCCTGCCAATTCGCATGCTGGCGCGCATAATTGTCGGGGTCGAACAGGATGTCGAGCGGCACTTCGAACCAGTCGTCGACCTCGTCAGGATTGGGATCGAAGCGCAAATCGGGCGGGATGACCCCCAGAACCGGGGTGATGATATAGCCGCTGCCCGAACGGTACGGCTCGGTCGCGCCCGCGACCATCACGTCGCGGCGATCAAGTCCGATCTCTTCTTCTGCCTCGCGGAGCGCGGCGTCCACCGCATCGCGATCACCCGGATCGATCTTGCCGCCGGGAAAGGCGACCTGCCCCGCGTGGCTGCGCAGCCATTGCGGCCGCTGGGTGAGGATGACGCCGGGATCGGGCCGGTCGGTGAAGGCGATCAGCACCGCGGCATCGCGCAGGGTCGGCATGCCGAGATAGGTCTCGTCCTCGCCGGGATCGGGCAGCAGATTGTCGAGCGCCTCGCGCAATTTTTCGGACAGCATCAGGCATCCACCAGCGGGAAGCGCGCGCCATCCGACCATATCGCGGGCGGCTCGGCGCCCTCGGCCAACGCCATCTCGACGATCTCGTAATAGAGCGCGCGGTCGATCCGCGCTTCGAGGCCGCCCCCGATCGCGCCGCGGACATGCAGGCGCGGGTCGGGGTTTTCGGCATCGCCACCAAAGCTCAGCGGGTGGTCGGCGCCGGCCATGACCAGATCGTCGGTGCCGAGGCGGAAGACGAGCTTGCGCGCTTCGCCCGTACCTTCGCTCTTCATTTCGACCGCACGGAAGGGCGTATCTTCAACGGCGATCGTCAATTTTTCGGCGGGGGTGACGAGCACATGGCTCCCGTCGGGTTCGCGGCGCAGGATCGTCGAGAACAGCTTGACCATCGCCGGGCGGTTGATGCGCCCGCCTTCATGATACCAGCTCCCGTCGGCGCGAATCTCCATCGCGCTGTCACCCTCGCGTTCGGGATGCCAGCCTTCGACCGGCGGCAGCTTGCGCGCGGCGAGCAGTTCAGCCGCATCGGTCAGCGAGAGCTGCGCGAAGTCCTTGGGAAGCGATGGCGCGGGGGTTACCATCCCCCCGACATAGGCGGCGGAACATTCTGCGCAACCCCAACCCTGTCGGTCGCCCCCCAGAGGGCGATGACATTATCTTGGTCCGATCATTCCCGCGCTCGTCGGCAGACCGTGGCCGTTGACCGCCCGTGCGAGCAAGCGTCGGCGTTCGAAGGGCCCCGGCAAATCCCACGCGCCCGTCATACCGGCGTCAAAGCCGAAAAAGCGACCATAATATTCCGGATCGCCGATCATCATCAGGGCGCTGTCGGCACCGGTTTCCGCAGCATCCAGCATGCGCGCCATCAGCGCACGGCCGTGCCCGCCGCGCTGGACGTCGGGACGCACCGCGACGGGGCCGACCATCACGAGCGGCGTCGCGGTGCCGTCCGCCGCGCGGTGCGCGACCGGCCAGCACTGGATCGTGCCGATCAGAACGTCATCCTCGACCGCTGCGAAGCTCAACGCCGGCACCGCATCCACGCCCGCGCGGATGCGATAGGCGGTTCGTCCAAAGCGATCCGTTCCGAAAGCGAGGTCGAGGAGATCCTCGACCGCCTGCGGCTCGATATTCGACAATGGAAGTAACTCGACCAACGCTTGCCCTTTCGCTAATGCGGCGGCGCTTTAGGGACCGGGGCCGGCGTTGCAAAGCTGAATGTCGCCCCCGACGGACAGGAATTTCTTGTGACCGATACATTGTGGCTGGAAGTGAACGGGCTGACCGCCCAGGTGCTGACCGGCATCTATTCCGAAGAAACGCACCTGCCGCAGCCGCTCCGCATCTCGGTGCGCGCAAAGCTGGGCATGGCCGATCATTATGATCCGACGACGCCGCTCAGCCGCTCGAAAAATTACATGCACCTCAAATTCGCGGCGACCGAGGGCATCCCCAAGGACGTGCATTTCGTGCTGATCGAAAGCGTCGCCGACCATATCATCGACACTTTGTTCCTTCAGGACGACAAGGTGGAGGAGGTCGAGGTGAAGATCGTCAAGCTCGCGATCGCCGAGGAAGGCGAAGAGATCGGCATCACGATGCGGCGGGTGAGAAAGTGACGCAAAAGCTCGCTCTCGTTACGGGCGGGCTCCACCGCGTCGGCGCCGCGATTTCGGCGCGGCTCGCGCGCGAGGGCTATGCGCTGGCGATCCACAAGCGCAGCCCCGGCGACGCCGATCCGGTGCTGGCGGAGGCGCTCGCCGAAACAGGCGCGCGAAGCCATCGCTTCGCGGCCGACCTCGCCGATCCGGCGGCGGTCGACGCGCTGTTGCCCGCGGTGATCGAGAAATTCGGTCGCGCGCCCGATCTGCTCGTCAACAATGCCGCGCTGTTTGCCGAGGGCGAGTGGGCCGACCTGTCATCCGCCGCGCTGACCGGGATGATGCAGGTCAATCATCATGCGCCGGTGATGCTGGCGAAAGCCCTTGTCGCGGCGAGCGAAGACAAGCGCCCGGCGATCGTCAACATCGTCGACCAGCGCGTCGTCCATCCGGTGCCCGACCAGATCGCCTACAGCCTGTCGAAATCGGCGCTGTGGCAGGCGACGGCGACGCTTGCGGTGGCGTTCGGGAACCGCGCCCGGATCAACGCCGTCGCGCCCGGGCTGACGATGGCGACCGAGGATTATTCGGTGGCGCAGGTCGAACGGCTGGCGAAGCTTATGCCGCTGGGCGCGCTGCCGACACCGGCGCAGATCGCCGACGCGGTCGTCTATCTCGCGCGCGCCGAGGCGGTCACAGGACAGACGATCTTCGTCGACGGCGGCGCGCATCTGGCGCCGATGGTGCGCGATTTCGTGGCGCTGGAACGCGACTAGCTCAGTAGATGTGCACCGCCTTGGTGACGAGATAGCCGTCGAGCCCCTCGGGGCCGCTCTCGCTGCCGAAGCCCGATTCCTTGATCCCTCCA
This sequence comes from Sphingopyxis sp., assembly GCF_035565275.1. Classification (GTDB taxonomy): domain Bacteria; phylum Pseudomonadota; class Alphaproteobacteria; order Sphingomonadales; family Sphingomonadaceae; genus Sphingopyxis. The sequence continues at coordinate 9,706 of NZ_DATMST010000016.1, read as the reverse complement.
AAGGGCATGTCGTTCGCCGAGATCACGAAGCTGTTGATCCCGACCATCCCGCTTTCGATCCCGTCGGCGATGCGGTTGATGCGGCGACCATTCTCGGTAAACGCGAACGCGGCGAGGCCATAAGGCAGGCGGTTGGCCTGTTCGAGGGCCTCGTCTTCGGTTCCGAACGGACGGATCAGCGCCATCGGGCCGAAGGGCTCATTGTTCATCGCATCGGCGTCGAGCGGCACGTCAGCAAGCGCGGTCGGCTGGAAGAAATAGCCCTTGCCGGTCGGTGCACCGCCCGCGATCACACGCGCGCCCTTCGCGGTCGCATCGGCGATCATCGCTTCGAGCGCGGGCGCGCGGCGTGCGTTCGCGAGCGGGCCCATCTGCGTATCGGCGTCGAGCCCGCTGCCGATCTTCACCTTCTTCGTGCGCTCGGCGAAGCCCGCGACGAAGGCGTCGTAAATGCCCTCCTGCACATAGAAACGCGTCGGCGACACGCAGACCTGCCCTGCGTTGCGGAACTTCTGCATCACGACGCGGTCGAGCGTCGCCTCGAGGTCGCAATCATCGAAGATCAGCACCGGCGCATGGCCGCCAAGTTCCATCGTGATGCGCTGGACGCGATCGGCGGCGAGCTTCATCAGATGCTTGCCGACCGCGGTCGAGCCGGTGAAGCTGACCTTGCGGATCACTTCGCTGCCAAGCAGGTGACGGCTGATCATGTCGGGATTGCCGTAGACGAGCTGGACGACGTCGCCGGGAATGCCCGCATCGGCGAGGCAGCGCATGATCGCGCTGGTGCAGCCCGGCGTTTCCTCGGGCGCCTTCGCGATCACGACACAGCCCGCGGCGAGCGCAGGGGCAATCTTCTTGACCATCAGATTGACCGGGAAGTTCCACGGGCTGAAGGCCGCGACCGGGCCGACCGGCTGGCGCAACACCATCGCGCGCTGGCCTGCCGGGCGCGGCGCGATGCGGCCCGAGATACGCTTCCCTTCCTCGGCGAAATATTCGAGCAGCGACGAGGCCGACAGCACCTCGCCGCGCGCCTCGGCGATCGGCTTTCCCTGTTCGAGCGTCAGCAGCGTGGCGATGTGGTCGACGCGCTCGCGGATGATCCCCGCGGCCTTGCGCATCAGCGTCGCGCGCTCGTCGGGAGTCCTGGCGCGCCACACCGGCCAGCCGCGCGCCGCGGCTGCCAACGCCTCGTCAAGATCGGCCGTCGTCGCGACCGGCAATTCGGCGATCGTTCCCGCGGTCGCGGGATTATAGACCGGCCGCGCCTCGCGCCCTTCGCCGCTCCGCCATGCGCCATTGATGAAAAGCTGGAGGTCGGCGTCGTAGGTCGCGGTCATGGATGGTCCTTTGTCAAGGAATGGGGGACGACGGCGATATAGGAAGCGTCAGCGATAGTTAAAGCTGATGCTGATCCGTTCGCCCTTGCCCGAATGCGGCATCACCTCGTGGCGCAGCCAGCTCTCCCACAGGAAGACGCGGCCGGCAGCGGGTTCGGCATAGACGAAGGGCAGCAGTTGTTCGGGCGCGTCGTCGGTACGGCCCGGCGCCGCCATCAGCATCGCGAGCCGCGGATCTTCGAGCTTGAGCGCGCCCGATCCCGGCGGGACGGCGACATAGAAGGTTCCCGACACGATGCTGTGCGGATGGATATGCCCGCTGTGCGTGCCGCCGGGCTTCAATATGTTGACCCAAAGGCTGTCGAGCCTCAGCGGTTTGGCGAGGTCGAAATGGCAGGCTTTGGCAAAGGCCTTCACTTCCTTGTCGAGCAGGCGCTTCAGGTCGTAAAATGCCGGATCGCGTTCAGGCAAATCGCCGAGGCTCGCGTAGCTGGTGTAGCCCTTGTAACCATGCTCGCGGCTCCAGCGCCGGCCCGCGCCATCCTCTTCGGCAAACAGGCGGCTGCTTTCCTCCAGCTCTTCGAGCAGGTCGGGCGTGCCGATGTCGGCCTCGTAGAAATTGGTGGCGAAGAGCGTGCGAACGGGCATGATGGCCGCAAAGCACAGCGAACGAACAAGAGCAAGGGAGAGGATATGGCCGAGTTTGAACTGATCGCCGACGGATTGCGCTTTCCCGAAGCGCCGGTCGTGATGGACGACGGCAGCGTCATCGTCGTCGAGATCGAAGCGAAGCGCATCACGCGCTGCTGGCCCGGCGGGAGGAAAGAGGTCATCGCGACGCCCGGCGGCGGCCCCAACGGCCTCGCGATCGGCCCCGACGGCAAGCTCTATTGCTGCAACAACGGGGGATTCGAATATGTCGAGGCGAACGGCCTGCTCGCACCACACGGCATCGCGCAGGATTATTCGGGCGGGCGGATCGAGCGCATCGATATCGAGACAGGCGCGGTCGAGGTACTGTACAGGAGCGGCGATCATGGCGTCGTGCTGCGCGGGCCGAATGACATCATGTTCGACGCGCACGGCGGCTTCTGGTTCACCGATCATGGCAAGGTCGACTATGCCGCGCGCTGCCACGACATCGTCGGCATCTTCTATGCGAGGGCCGACGGCACCTTTATCGAGGAAGTGATCTTCCCGAGCTATAATCCCAATGGCGTCGGCCTCTCGCCCGACGGCAGCAAGCTCTATGTCGCCGAAACCTATACGTGCCGCCTGACGCAGTTCAACATCGTCGCACCCGGCAAGGTCGATGACGCTGCGGGCCCCGGCGGGCCTGGTGTTCCGCTCTATCGCCCTGCGGGCTATAAATTCTTCGACAGCCTCGCGATGGAGGCGAACGGCAACATCTGCGTCGCGACCATCGGCGAGTGCGGGATCAGTGTCGTTTCGCCGCAGGGCGACCTCGTCGAGTTCGTCGCCACCGACGACGTCTTTACCACGAACATCGCTTTCGGCGGTTCCGACCGGCAGGATGCCTATCTTACCTTGTCGGGCACGGGCCGGCTCGTGAAAACGCGCTGGGCGCGTCCGGGGCTGCAACTGCAATATTGAAGGATAGCCGATGCACGAGGAAACCCACGCCGTTACGCGGATTGGCTGGCTGCGCGCCGCGATCCTCGGCGCCAACGACGGGATCGTATCGACCGCGAGCCTGATCGCGGGCGTCGCCGCAGCGGGCGCGACGCAGTCGTCGATCCTCGTCACGGGCACCGCGGGACTCGTCGCGGGCGCGATGTCGATGGCGGCCGGCGAATATGTGTCGGTAAGTTCGCAGGGCGACGCTGAAAAATCCGACGTCGAGCTCGAGAAGCGTCACCTTGCCGCCGATCCCGAGTTCGAGCTCGAAGAACTGACGCAGATTTATGAGGGGCGCGGGCTCGACCGCGCACTCGCCGAACAGGTCGCGGTGCAGCTCACCGAGCATAACGCGCTCGATACGCATCTGCGGGACGAGCTGGGCATGACCGACGCCATGGCGGCGCGGCCGGTGCAGGCGGCCGCGGCTTCGGCGGCGAGTTTCGCGATCGGGGCGGCGTTGCCGCTTGCGACGGTATTCGTCGATCAGGGTACATCGTTGCCGTGGACGGTGTCTGCCGCATCGCTGGTATTTCTCGCGGCCCTCGGCGCGCTGGGCGCGCGGGCCGGCAATGCGCCGATGCTTCGCCCTGTCGTCCGCGTGACCTTCTGGGGTGCGATGGCCATGGCCGTGACAATTGCGATCGGGTCGCTGCTCGGAACGACGGTGGGCTAGCGCCGCGCGAGCCATTCGCGGAGCGCGACGGCATTGTTCCGCTCCACGCTCTTCGCGGCGTAGAGCAGCGTCACCGGCCCCGCCTGCGCCGCGGCATCGAGCGTGAACAACGCCGCCTTCACCGCCTCGTCGCCCGCATCGAGTTCGGCGAAATAGTCGAGGCGAAACATGTCCCATGCTTCGTCCGAATCGGCCGTCTCGCCATGGAAATGCTTGCGCAGCCCGTCGCTCGGCGACAGCGGTTTCAGCCATGCGGCCAGCGCTGCCTTTTCCTTCGATACGCCGCGCGGCCACAGCCGGTCGACGAGGAAGCGCGCGCCGTCGCCGGGACCGGCCGGTTCGTGAATGCGTTTGACCGCGATTGTCAGGGGCGCCGCCATCTGTATGACTATCCGCCATCCCGCGCCCGCGGGCAAGTCCATCGGAGGGGTCCGGACATGAGCGCAAAGAGCTGGGCGATCGACATCGATCGCGACGATATCACGCAAGCCCGACTGGTTGCCGATCCTGACGCGCCGCTCGCGCCGGGGCAAATCCGCGTGCATCTCGACAGCTATGCGATGACCGCGAACAACATCACCTACGCGGTGTTCGGCAAGCCCGCCGGTCTGTTCGGAAACGACCAGGGCTATTGGGACTTCTTCGCCGAACAAGGCGCACCAGGCCGCCTTCCCGTCTGGGGTTTTGCGACGGTGACCGAAAGCGCCGCCGACGGAGCGGCGGTTGGCGACCGCTTCTATGGCTATTATCCGATGGCGGAGGATGCGGTGCTGAACGTCGGCAGGGCAGGTCCCGGCGGCTTCACCGACGTGACACCGCGGCGCACCACCTTGCCCCCCATCTACAATGCCTATCAGCGGATCGAGGCGCTGGAGGGTTATCGCGCCGCCGACCATGATTATTGGCCGGTCTTCCGCCCGCTGTTCCTGACCGGCTGGCTGATCGCCGATCAGTTCGAGGATGAGGGCGATTATGGCGCCGGGCAGATCCTGATCGCGAGCGCATCGAGCAAGACCGCGATCGGGCTGGGCTTCTCGATCAGGCGACGGCCTGAACCGAGGCCCGAAACCATAGGTCTGACCAGCGCCGCCAACGTCGATGCGCTCGCCGCACAAGGCATCTACGATCGTGTCATCAGCTACGACCAGATCATGACACTCAATGCGGCCAGCCCTGCGGCGCTCGTCGATATGGCGGGCAATGGTGCGGTGACGCGCAGCGTGCACAGTCATTTCGGTAGCCAGCTCAAGGCCTCGATCGTCGTCGGCAAATCGCATTGGGATGCGCAGCCGGACGGCGAGGGCCTGCCCGGTCCCGAGCGGCAGGGCTTCTTTGCGCCGGGTCGCAGCCAGAAGCGCATTGCCGACTGGGGCGGCGCGGCGTTCGGGCAGAAAATCGCCGAAGCCTGGCTCGCCTTCATGGACGTTGCGCCGCGGCTTGCCTCGGTCGATAAACGCAGCGGCGGCGACGCGGCGCTCGCGGCCTATCGGGAGATGCTCTCGGGACAGGCCGACCCGAAAAAAGGGATCGTGGTGGTCCCATGAGGATCGCACGGGGCAGTCCCTTTCATCGCTGCACGAAAGGACAGATCATGCTTCACACCCTGATGTTGGCCACGTCCCTTGCCCTGTCGGCGACAGCGGGAGCGGCGCTTGCCGAAACGCCGAAAACCACGCCTGCCCGCAAGGCCGACCTCGCCGACCGCGTCGCGGGCACCTACAAGGGCGATGTCGCGTCGGACGCGCGAGGGTCATCGCGGAACAATGTGACGATCACCGTCACCCGCACGGGCCCGAACAGTGTCGAAATCAGGTCCGACTATCCGCGCATCCCGACGGTTGCCATCCCGCTCGAAAAGGCCATGGACGCAATTCTCGCGGCGAGCGGACCTTATGTCTTCCTGCTCGATACGGTGCGGTCGCCCGACCGGCTCGACCTCACCATCGACGATGCGAGCTGGTCCGGCACGCGCGTCGCCTCTCCCGTCAAGAAATAAGGTTGCTATCTCCCGCATGACTTACACGACCGTTATTTTCGACTTCGGCGGCGTCATCACGGCGTCGCCGTTCGAAGCCTTCAACAAGCTCGAGGCCGAGCGCGGCCTGCCGCATGACTTCGTCCGCCGCGTCAACAGCAGCGATCCCGACGATAATGCCTGGGCGAAGTTCGAGCGCGCCGAGATCGACGCCGCGGCGTTCGATGCACTGTTCGCCGAAGAGGCCCGCGCACTGGGCCACGAGCTCGAGGGCGAAGCGGTGCTCGCCGTCATCGCGGGCGCCGTCCGCCCCGCGATGGTCGCCGCGCTCGACACGCTGAAGGAGCGCGGCTTCACCATCGCATGCATCACCAACAATGTTCCGGGCGGAAAGATGGGCGTCCGCGGCGCGGGAATGACGCGGAGCGAGGAGGCGGCGAATGAAGTTGCCGCGATTATGGCGCGTTTCGACCATGTCATCGAATCGAGCAAGGCGGGGGTGCGCAAGCCCGATCCGCGGATATACGAAATGATGTGCGAGAAGCTCGGCGTCGAACCCGCGACATGCATCTACCTCGATGATCTCGGCATCAACTGCAAACCCGCGAGCCAGCTCGGCATGCACGCGATCAAGGTCACGAGCGGCGAACAGGCGCTCGCCGACCTGTCGGCGGCGCTGGGGATGCCTCTGCCCTGACGATCGGTCAGCAAGCACGCGGAAATGACGATTTCGGGGTCGGGAGCGAATTCGTCGCCCCCTGCCAATGCGGAGCCGCGCGTCGCCACGCCCTTTGCAGGACGGACGAAGGAAGCCGAATCCCTGCGAATTAATCTCCTATGCTCCTAAGCAATTGCATATCGCGGCCGGAGGGCTTAACCGGCACCGCATCGACCGTTTAGAGTCAAGACAGGGCTGATATGGCTGGCAATGAACCGAGTGCGCGTCCGCGCTCCCCGCATCTGCAGGTTTATAAATGGGGACCGCATATGGCGGTCTCGATCCTCCATCGCGTGAGCGGTGACGGTCTCGCGATCGTCGGCGCATCGATGTTCCTCTGGTGGCTCGGGGCGCTTGCTTCCGGCCCCGACGCCTATGCGGCGTTCATCGCGTGCGTCTGGCACGATCCCGAAGCGGGCACGTTCCACCAGATCACCAACATCCTCGGCAAGGTCGTGCTGATCGGCCTGACCTGGGCCTTTTTCCAGCATCTCTTTTCGGGCCTTCGCCACTTCGTGCTCGACACGGGTGCGGGGTACGAACTCAAGGTCAACAAGACCTGGTCGACGATCGTGATCGTCGGCGCGCTCTTCGCGACGGCCGCGACCTGGCTCTACATCTTCAAGGAGGCGCTCAATGGGTAACGGAACGCGCCTCGGCCGGGTGCGCGGGCTCGGCTCGTCGCACCACGGCTCACAGCACTGGCTGCAGCAACGCCTGACCGCGCTCGGCAACATCCTGCTCGTCGGCTTTCTCTTCGTCTCGTTCCTGCGCCTGCCGATGACCGACCATGGTGCGGTTGCGCGCTGGGCCTCGAACCCGACCGTCGCGCTCGCGCTGATCCTGATGCTGGTCAGCGTCTTCTGGCACCTGCGGCTCGGCTTGCAGGTGCTGATCGAGGATTATGTCCACGGCGACGGCACGCGTCTGCTCGCGGTCGTCCTTCTGAACTTCTACGCGATCGGCGGCGCTGCCTACGGCATCTTCGCCATTGTCCGCATCGCGCTTGCGCCCGCCGCCGGGCTCGCTCCTGGGGGCATGTAAGATGACCGAAGCCTACAAGATCATCGACCATATCTATGACACCGTCGTCGTCGGCGCCGGCGGTTCGGGTCTGCGCGCCACGATGGGCAGCGCCGAGGCGGGGCTCAAGACCGCGTGCATCACCAAGGTGTTCCCGACGCGCAGCCACACCGTCGCGGCGCAGGGCGGCATCGCCGCCAGCCTCGGCAACAACTCGCCCGACCATTGGCAGTGGCACATGTACGACACCGTCAAGGGCTCCGACTGGCTCGGCGATCAGGACGCGATCGAATATATGGTGCGCGAGGCGCCGAACGCGGTCTACGAACTCGAGCACGCCGGCGTGCCGTTCAGCCGCAATCAGGACGGCACGATCTACCAGCGCCCGTTTGGCGGCCATATGCAGAATATGGGCGAAGGCCCGCCGGTACAGCGTACCTGCGCCGCGGCCGACCGTACCGGCCACGCGATGCTGCACGCGCTGTATCAGCAGTCGCTGAAATATGACGCGGACTTCTTCGTCGAATATTTCGCGCTCGACCTGATCATGGAAAATGGCGAGTGCCGCGGCGTGATCGCGCTGTGCATGGAGGACGGCAGCATCCACCGCTTCCGCAGCCAGGCGGTCGTGCTCGCAACGGGCGGTTATGGCCGCTGCTATTTCACCGCGACCTCGGCGCATACCTGCACCGGCGATGGCGGCGGCATGGTGCTGCGCGCCGGCCTGCCGCTTCAGGACATGGAATTCGTCCAGTTCCATCCGACCGGCATCTATGGCGCGGGTGTGCTGATCACCGAGGGTGCGCGCGGCGAGGGCGGGTATCTGACGAACTCCGAAGGCGAGCGTTTCATGGAACGCTATGCCCCGTCGGCGAAGGATCTGGCATCGCGCGACGTCGTGTCGCGCTCGATGGCGCTTGAAATCCGCGAAGGCCGCGGCGTCGGTCCGCACAACGACCATATCTTCCTGCACCTCGACCATATCGATCCCGCCGTACTGGCAGAGCGCCTGCCGGGGATCACCGAGAGCGGCAAGATCTTCGCGGGCGTGGATCTGACGCGCCAGCCGCTGCCGGTCGTGCCGACGGTCCACTACAATATGGGCGGCATTCCCTGTAACTATCATGGCGAAGTCGTGACGCTCGGCAAGGATGGCCCCGATACGGTCGTCCCCGGCCTGTTCGCGGTCGGCGAAGCCGCGTGCGTGTCGGTCCATGGCGCGAACCGGCTCGGCTCGAACAGCCTGATCGACCTCGTGGTCTTCGGTCGTGCGACGGGGCATCGCCTCAAGGAAATCCTGACCCCTGGCGCGGCGCAGCAGCCGTTGCCGAAGGACAGCGCCGACCTCGCGCTCGCGCGGCTCGACCATTTCCGCAATGCCAATGGCGGCTCGCCGACCGCGGAAATCCGCACCGAGATGCAGCGCGCGATGTCGCAGCACGCCGCGGTGTTCCGCACCGACGAGTTGATGGCAGAGGGCAAGGAAAAGCTCACCAGAACCTATCAGCGGATGAACGACGTCCACGTCACCGACCGCAGCCTGATCTGGAATACCGACCTCATCGAAACGCTCGAGCTCGACAATCTGATCAGTCAGGCGACGGTGACGATGCATTCGGCGTTCAACCGCAAGGAAAGCCGCGGCGCCCACGCGCACGAGGATTTCCCGAACCGCGACGACGCGACGTGGATGAAGCACACGATCGGCTGGTTCGACGGCTGGGGCGGCAAGGGTGGCGGCGTCCGCCTCGATTACCGTCCGGTCCACGAATATACGCTGTCCGACGACGTCGAATATATCAAGCCGAAGGCGCGCGTTTATTGAGGTACGGAGCTTCGGCCTGCGGCCGAAGCGTCCGGCTCATTCACCGAACAGGTCGTGGACCGGATTGACGTCGGAGAAGGGCACGTCGACCTTTTGCCCCATCGTCCACAGCTTCTGGCAGGCGATGGTGAAAAAGATCAGCGCAATGGCCCAGACGATGAACGTCTTGCGCGTCTGCCAGCGGCGTTCGGCTTCGGCGGCGGCGGCGCGTGCCTTGTAGTCGATGCCGAGTTCGCCTTCGAACTCGGCGACGAGCCGCGCGCGGCGCGTGCGCGAAATATTCGCGGTGCTCGCGTTGTTTTCGTCACCTGTCGAACGGCGAGTAGCCATCGTTTCAGCCTTGCCCCAACTAGTCCTGCCTGCTTCCTAGCGCGAAAGCCCCTGCCAATTGGTTAACCGGCGGCGTCAACCGGCTACGACGCCGATCAGCTTGATACGCGCCGCCGCGCCGCGCAGCAGCGTCAGGTCGCGGGGCGGCCGGCCGAGCGCCGCCGCCAGCAGTTTCAGC
>NZ_DATMST010000015.1:0-3400 GCF_035565275.1 Sphingopyxis sp. | reverse complement strand
GTATGGAGCCAGCTACTCGCGCGCAGCCCGGCCGATGCGCCGTGGCGGCCCGACCTCGAGGTGCGGCTGGCGCAGCTGCGACAGGCGCTGGGACCGGTAGCCGACGAACCCGCCGACGAACCGGCCGGTCCGTAAGATGCGTCCCGAATTGGAACCTATGTTATCGGCGCCGGCTCGTCTAAAGGCGCGCGATGACTGCTGAGTCGCAACAGGCGACGGGCGGCGCCGATGGCGCCGCTCCGGCCGCCGCCGAAATGGCCCATTACGGGCACGGGCACCATGGCGATAGCAAGCTGAAGCTCGCCGTCGGCGCGGTCGGCGTCGTGTTCGGCGACATCGGCACCAGCCCGCTTTACGCGTTTCGCGAAACCTTTGCCGGACACCATCCGATCGAAGCCGACCGGCTGCATATCTATGGCGTGCTGAGCCTCGTCTTCTGGTCGATGATGCTGGTCGTCACCTTCAAATATGTGCTGACGATCATGCGCGCCGACAACAAGGGCGAGGGGGGCAGCCTCGCGCTGCTTGCGCTGATCAGCCGCTCGTCGGGCGAGAAACGCTGGACTTGGCCGATCATCCTGCTCGGCGTGTTCGCGACGGCGCTCTTTTATGGCGACAGCATGATCACCCCAGCGATGTCGGTGCTCTCGGCGACCGAGGGGCTGAGTTATGTCAACAAGGGGTTCGAACCCTATATCGTGCCGATCGCGTTGGCGATCCTGATCGCCCTGTTCGCGATCCAGTCGCGCGGGACGGCCAAGGTCGGGGCGCTGTTCGGGCCGATCATGCTGGCCTATTTCACGATGCTTGCAGTACTCGGCGTGATCCATATCGTCGACCATCCGGGAATCATCCTCGAAACGCTGAACCCGGTGAACGCGCTGCGCTTCTTCTATATCGACGGGTTCACCGCCTTCATCGCGCTGGGCGCGGTCGTGCTCGCAGTGACGGGCGCGGAAGCGCTCTATGCCGATATGGGGCATTTCGGACGCGGGCCGATCGGGCTGAGCTGGCTTGCCTTCGTGCTGCCAGCGCTGATGCTCAACTATATGGGACAGGGCGCGATGGTGCTCGAGGCCGAGATGGGGCCGCGTGCCGACCTGATCGCCGATCCCTTTTTCCAGATGATGCCCGACGCCTGGCAGGTTCCGGTCGTCATTCTCGCGATCCTCGCGACGATCATCGCGAGCCAGGCGGTGATCTCGGGCGCGTTCTCGCTGACCCAGCAGGCCATCCAGCTCGGCTTCATGCCGCGCCTTCGCGTCGAGCATACGAGCGCGTCGGCGGCGGGACAGATCTATATCCCGGTGGTCAACTGGGGGCTGATGGTAATGGTCATCATCCTCGTCCTCTTCTTCGGGTCGTCGAGCAACCTTGCCGCCGCCTATGGCATCGCGGTGACGGGGGCGATGTTCATCGATACCTGTTTGCTGAGCGTCGTGCTGTTCACGCTGTGGAAGTGGCCGGCGTGGAAGGCGCTGCCGGTGCTCGCGGTCTTCTTCATCGTCGATATCGCCTATTTCGGCGCGAACCTGATCAAGGTGCCCGATGGCGGCTGGGTACCGCTGGCGATCGGCCTGACGATCTTCACCATGCTGACGACCTGGTCGCGCGGACGCAAGCTGATGCAGCAGGAAATGGCGGAGGGCGCGATGCCGATCCCGGTGTTTGTGAAATCGGCGGCAAACAGCGCGACGCGCGTACCGGGTACCGCGGTGTTCATGACGTCGAGCGCCGACGGGGTGCCGCACGCGCTGCTCCACAATTTGAAGCACAACAAGGTGCTGCACCAGCGCATCATCCTTCTGACGATCAAGATCGCCGACGTGCCGTTCGTGCGCGAGGAAAATCATTGCGCGCTCGAAGATCTGGGACAGGGTTTCCACCGGCTGATCCTGAACTATGGCTTCATGCAGCCGGTCGACGTGCCAGACGCGCTGAAGCGGGTCACGAGTTGCGGCGGCGAGTTCAAGATGCTGGAAACGAGCTTTTTCCTGTCGCGCCAGACGCTGATCGCGGCGAGCAAGCCCGGCATGCCGATATGGCGCGAAAAGCTGTTCGCGTGGATGCTGCGCAATTCGGAAAGCGCGATGGAATATTTCCGCCTGCCGACCAATCGCGTCGTCGAACTGGGGAGTCAGGTCGCGATCTGACGCCGGGCGTCGGGAGGCCGGCCGGATTAACTTCCCGACATGTTCGAATAAGCGTTTGAACATTGCTGCCAGTCTTGCGATGCAAGGATGGACCCACAAAGATCGACCAGCGCTATGGATGCCGGCAATCGCGACGCTCTGATCCTGCCGGTTCCCCCGGAACCCTTTGCCTTGGTCGTCGGCACCGCGATGCGGGACGGATCGGGCGACGCGCTGGAAACATCGCTGCGGCATATGGGGCTACGTCCCGAGCGCGTGACAGACGACGATCCCGACGCCGCCGGGTGGATCGGTCCGCCAAGATTTCGCCTGCGTTTCGGCACCGTGTCGGTCCTCGCAGGGCGTGCGGGCGATATGGCGCGCGATCTGGCCGATCCCGACCAACCGTCGACCAGCCTGCTTGCCGCCAGCTTGCCGCACGGCTGGCAGGCGGGCGGCCAATGCTGGTATTTCATTCCCGAAAGCCGCCCCGAAGCGAAGGAAGCGCCGGGGCAGGCGGCCCGGATGCGCGAATTCTTCAAGATGATGGTGCTGCTGATCGACATGTTCGATGCCAGCCATATCTTCTGGTCGCCCGCGCGATTATGGTCCGATGCGCAGCAGTTCCGCGCCTCGGTCGCCGAAATGCTGGCGAGCGGGATGCCACCGGTGCTGCACCTCGTCGCCTTTCGCCGCCGCGACACGGGCGATGGCGCGAGCATGGCGACGCGCGGGCTGGCGCTGTTCGCGGGCCAGGAACTGGAAGCGCGCATCCCGGGAGGGTGGACGGTCGCCGAAATGGTACGGCGCCTGTCGCGGCTTGCGCTCGACATGATGCTTAACGGCCCCGTTCTGGCCAATCGCACGATGCGCGGACTGGGGGCGGGCGAATGGATCGGGCTGTCGCCCCGACCGATCGGCGGGAACCAGCGGTCGACCGTTGTTGTCGAGTTCGGCCGCGACACCTGATGCGGCAGGGCGGCTGGCAAGGCGCTCCGCCGCCGCAGACCGGGTTCCAGCGCCATCATCTGATCCCCGTCGCGCTGTTGCGGCGCCCGCAGATGGCCGCGATGTTCGAACAGCTTCACGCCGAAGGCTTCGCGCTCCAGCATTTCGCGCGCAACGGGCTGGTGCTGCCGGCATCCGAACCCGCCGCGCTGTCATCGGGGCATGCGTTGCACCGCGGCCCGCACCGGGGATACAGCGACGTCGTCGCCGCGCGGGTCGAGCGGATCCGCGCACATTTTGCCGTGCAGGCGCCCGCCGAT
>NZ_DATMST010000014.1:0-17461 GCF_035565275.1 Sphingopyxis sp. | reverse complement strand
ACGGGCAGCGACACGAGCCGCGGCACCGTCTCGACATGGCCCACCGCCAAGCCGGCGTCGCGCCGCCAAACCACCGCGACGGGGGTCCCGCCGCCATAGTCGGAGCCGTTCATGCCCATGAAGTTGCGCTGCTCGAACCCGGGCGCCACCTTCTGTACCCAGTCGCGCCGGTCGGGATAGGATGCGCCGGCGAAACTCCAGGCGCCGTCCGGATGGTCGAGCAGATCGTGCGTGGCGACGCGCCAGCCCGCGACGGTCAGCGCCTTGGTGCCGGTATTGCGAAAGCGCACGTCGTAAAGGGCGAGGCCGGGATAGCGATCGAAGAAGGTGATCGCGGTCTCCTGTTCGAGCGTTCCTCCCGCCGCGCCGCGCAGCACGTGCCGCCGGCCGGCGCCATGCACGCCGGAAACCGCTTCTTCCTTGTGGTCAAGAAGCAGGAAGCGGTCGATCGCGGGGCCGTCGGCGAGGATCAGCGCCTCGCCCGCCGCCGATGCCGTGATCGCCTTGTCCTTGTGGAACAGGCGCGAGCGCATGGCGGTGTCGAATTCGATGGTCAGCGTGCCGTCGCCGATTCGCGCGCCGAGCGGCGCGGCCGCCCATGCGCGGCCGGTCATGGAGGGCGCGGCGACGAGGGCTGCGCCGGCCATCAATCGGCCGAGCGCGGTGCGGCGGGTGACGGGGGGTAACATCTGTCGGCTCTCCTCGGCGAAGCCGGTTGCGACCGGCGATCGAGAAAGAGCTTGCACCAGCGGGGCGCGCTGTGCAAATCAAAACGCAATCAATAGGCGCGTTTTATTTCGTTTTCGTTTGAATGGAGATCGCGATGCAAAGAATTGCCAAGGTGGCGCTGCTGGCCGGCGCAGCATTCGTGTCTACGGCAGCGGCGCCGATGGCGCCCGAAACATACACCGAGGCCGATTTCGCGCGCGTCGCCAAATTCGACGCCCATGTCCATGCCAATGCCGACGATCCGCGCTTTCTGGAGGTTGCGCGCCGCGACGGTTTCGAGCTGCTCTCGATCAATGTCGACTATCCGGACTTTCCGCCGCTTGCCGAGCAGGCGAGGATTGCCGAGGCGATGCGCGCCGCCGATCCCGCGCGTTTCCATTACACCACGACGTTCAGCATGGAGGGCTTTGGCACGCCCGAATGGACCGGGCGCACCGAGCGCGCGATCGATGCGGCGCTGGCGCGCGGCGCTATCGGGGTGAAGGTGTGGAAGAATATCGGCATGGTAGCGAAGGATGCCGCCGGCAAGCGCGTGTTCCTCGACGATCCGCGCTTCGACGATGTCATGGCGCATCTCGAGGAGCGGCGCGTGCCGCTGATCGCGCATCAGGCGGAGCCGAAGAATTGCTGGCTCCCGCTCGATCAGATGACGACCGAAAACGACCGGTCCTATTTCCGCGCGCACCCAGAATATTATATGTATCTCCACCCGGAAGAGCCCAGCTACGAAGCGCTGATCGCGGCGCGCGACCGCTTTGTGGCGCGGCATCCCGGGCTCGCGATCGACGGCGCGCACATGGCAAGCCTCGAGTGGAGCGTCGACGAACTCGCGCGCTTTCTGGACGCGCATCCCAATGCGGTGGTGGACCTCGCCGCGCGCATGTCGAACCTGCAGGTGCAGTCGAACGCGGACATGGAAAAAGTGCAGGCGTTCTTCGTCAAATATCAGGACCGCATCCTTTATGGAACCGACCTCACCGACAGTCCGCCCGATCCCGCCGCTCGCGCGCAGAACCCGCCCGCGACCGACGATTTCCCCGGCGAGGCCGATGCCGTGTGGCGCGCCGACTGGCGCTATCTGGCGACGTCGCTGAGCCAGCCGGTCGAGGCGATCAACGCCGACGCCAGGGGGCTGGGTCTCCCCAAAGACGTGATCGACAAGATCTACTGGAAGAACGCGCGGCGCTTCTTTCGCCTCGAGGGGTGAGAGGGCGAGGGGAGGCCGGTTTCGACCGGTTGCGGACCTATCTCTCATCGTCATCCCGGACTTGATCCGGGATCCATAGCCGCACCATCGTATGGATCCCGGATCAAGTCCGGGATGACGAAAGAGAGGGAGCGAACGTCAACTCCCCTCCCCGAAGCCGATATCCGACCCTGGATCCGCAAGGAATGCGGCCTTTCCGCCTCAGGCGAGGTGCAAGCGGAAGCCCAGCCTTTCGGCCGCAGCCTGCATGCCGTCGGCTTCGGGAGCGTCGGTGACGAGGTCGTGGATTTCCTCGACGTTCAGGATGCGATGAAGGCAGACCTTGCCGAACTTCGACCGGTCGCCGACGGCTATGATCTGCCCGGCGGCTTTCACCATCTTTCGGTTCAGCATCGCTTCCGGCTCGAAATGGGTGGTGATCCCGCGTTCGATATCGAACCCGTCGATCCCGAGAAACAATTTGTCTACGTGGAGGTCGGTGAGCGCGCGCTCGGTCTGGGCGCCGTAGAGCGCCCGGTTGCGCCTGCGCAGCGCGCCGCCCAGCATGACGACGTTGATCCGCTCCTTGCGGGCGAGTGCCCACAGGATGTCGAGATCGTTCGTCAATACCGTAATGCTCTCGTCGTCGGGGAGGTGGTAGGCGATCTGGAGCGTTGTCGTGCCCGAATCGAGCACCACCGAGTCGCCAGCGACCACCATCGCCGCGGCGATGGCTCCAATCCGCGCTTTTTCTTCGACGTTGATGGCGCGTTTGGACTCGACCGGCGGCTCGGTGGCAACGTTGACGGCGTCGGCCGAGATCGCGCCACCGTAAGATCGCTCGGCAATGCCTTTCTTCGCAAGGAAATGGAGGTCCTTGCGAATCGTCTGCATCGACACCGAATAGCGCTCGGCCAGCGTGGTGACCTGCACGCTGCCGCGCTCGCGCACCAACGCACTGATTTCCTGCCTCCGCCTGCTGGTATCGCGGATTACCGCCATGAAAATTCTCCTGTCGGGACGGGACATAACAGCGGGGCTCCCGTCCGACAAACAGGAAGATTAGTTTCGTTTCTTTTCTGTTTGACAGCTTCTCTACATCCAAGTTACAAAAAACGAAATATATCGCGCTGTACCGACACGAGCTGACGGACGCTGCGCATCAAGCCAAGGGGATGGAGATATGACGGGTCGTTACAAGTTGCGCTGCCTGGTGCTTGCCGGAGTCAGCAGCATGGCGTTGCTCGGTGCGCCGGGGGCCTTCGCCCAGGACAGCTCGCCGGCGCCCGCCGACCCCGCGCAGCAACTTGACGATACGGACGCCAGCGGTGCTTCCGAAGAAATCGTGGTGCGCGGCGTGCGCGGCAGCCTGCTGCGTTCGATCCAGGCCAAACGCGATGCGGACACGATCGTCGATGCGATTTCGGCGGAGGAACTCGGCAAGTTCCCGAACCGCAACGTCGCCGAAGCGCTCGCCAATATCCCCGGGATCACCGTGGGCCGCGACGGTCGCGGCGAGGGCCGCGCGATCACCATTCGCGGTCTCGGCGAGAATTTCGCGATCACCACCCTCAACGGCCGCATTCTTCCGACCGACGGGCCCGACCGGTCCTTTGCCTTCGACGTTCTCCCCTCCGAAATCATCTCGGGCGCCGAAGTGCAGAAGGCCGTGCGCTCGTCCGAACTCGAAGGCAGCATCGGCGGCAATGTCGACCTGCGCACCGCGCGCCCGCTCGACCGGACGGGCTTCCACGCCTCGGCCGCGGTCGAGGGACAGTATAACGACCTTGCCGACAAGGGCGGTTACAAGGTCAGCGGCGTGGTCAGCACGACCTTCGCCGACGACACCATGGGGCTGATGGTCGGCGTCAGCTACAACAAGTACAAGTTTCGTACCGAGAATCTCGGCGAATATTCGATCACCGACGGGACCGAGGCCGGCTATGGCGTCGATTTCAACGGCGACGGGCAGATCAATCCCGACGAGAATGGCCCCGCCTATATCTGGCCCGATTATTACAGCGTCGGATATGTCACCGGCCAGCGCGAACGCATCGGCGCCGCGGGCTCGTTCCAGTGGAAGCCGTCCAGCGATTTCGAGCTGACGATCGACGGCCTCTACAGCCGCTTCAACGTGAAGCAGCATAATTACCGTTCGTCGAATTACCTCAATCCGCTGGGCGACGACGGGTCGCTGCGCTGGGATCCGGCGTCGATCCGGACCGACGCGAACAATGTCGTCACCGGCTTCTCGCTGAACGATATGGTGGCCGAGGTGCTCACCACCGACGAGCCGCGCAAGAGCCAGACCTATCAGTTCGGCGGCCATATCGACTGGAAGCCGGCCGATCGTTTCAAGCTCAGCTTCGACGGCTATTATGGCAAGGCGCGCGACACCACCGGCGGGCGAAATCGCTTTGTCGTCGCGGGCATTACCGGCGCCTCGGCCACTTTTGCCACGCGCGACGGCGGGCTTCCCGATCTCGACATCACCATCCCCGGCGGGCGAGACCTGTCCGAGGCGACCAACGACGATTTCCGGGCGCACTATATCGGCATCCAGGGGCAAAATATCACCGATCGCACGCAAGGCATGAAAGTCGACGGCGAGTATGAGGTGGACAGCGGCTATTTCAAGTCGATCACCTTCGGCGCCGCGTGGACCGATCGCAAGAAGACCGTCGACACGATCGACAACCAATATACGACCTCGTGCAACTATTGCGGTTATCCCTTCACCTTCGGCGACCTCGGCGCCGATGTGGTGCGGCCCGGCGGCGGCGGCATATTGGGCAAGCTGGGCGGCAATTTCCCGCGCAACTTCCCCACCTTCGATATCGATACCTACCTTGCCGCGCTGCCACGCGCCGACAACAACCCGGCCATCCTCAACCCGAACAGCTGCCTCGACGACACCGGCGCCACGATCCCCGGCTGCACGCTGTCGCCCTATCCGGCCGGCTATTCCAATCAGGTGATCGAGCCCGACCTTCCGGCATCCTATCGCATCAAGGAACGGACGTGGGCCGGTTACTTCCAGTTCAACCTCGACGGCGGCAACTGGCGCGCGGACATCGGCGCCCGCCTCGTCGCGACCAAAGTCTCCTCGGTCGGCTATGGCGCCAGCATCGCCAGCATCATCCCGCGCGCGGGAACGCAGGACAATGCCGTCAGCTTCAATCCGGTCGAGCCGATCGTCGGCGGCGGTGACTATCTGCGCCTGCTGCCCGCGGCCAACTTCGCGTACGACATCACCGACGACCTGCGCATTCGCCTCGCGGCTTCACAGGCGATCTCGCGCCCGACGTTCGGCGAGCTGTCGCCGGCCAAGGACGCGACGTCGGCGCAGTCGGGCACCTACATCATCTACGACGCGGGCAATCCGAACCTGAAGCCGACCGAAGCCGACCAGTTTGACGTCTCGCTTGAATATTATCCCTCCAACCGTCTCGCGCTGACGGCGGCGGCCTTTTACAAGCACATCACCAGCTTCGTCTCGAGCGTGCCGGTCGACGTGCTCATCACGCCCACCAACCAGCCCGCCAATCAGCAACAAAGCTTTCCCTTCGTCGAGTATCAGGTGGTCAACGGCGACAGCGCGAAGGTTTACGGCGTCGAGGTCGGTGCCCAGTATTTCCTCGACAATGGTTTCGGCATCCAGGCGAATCTGACCTACAATCATTCGCGCGCGAAGTCGGGTGACGTGACGACCGATCTGCCGGGCGCCATCCCGCTCTCGGCCAACGCCAAGCTGTTCTACGAAAAGAACGGCATCGGCGCGCAGGTCTCGTACAGCTATCAGTCGCGCCACACCTATGCCCAATCGGGCAACCTCGCCTATCTTCCGGTCAAGGAAGACGCCTATCACGAGATGTCGGCGAGCCTGTCCTATGACGTGACGGACAATCTCTCGGTCTATGTCCAAGGATCGAATCTGCTGGGGTCGGCGATCAAACGCTACAATGACCTGCGCAACGTCCCGAACTTCTACGAATATTCGGGCCGGTCGTTCTTTTTCGGTGTGCGTGCGCGGATGTAGGGGAAATCGGGCGACGCCACCTGCCGGCGAGGTCCGAAACCCGCCTCGCGCAATCAGTGCGTCGCATATATTTATATGCTGCGCCCGAAATGTCCGCGTTCGCGATTTCAGCTATCAAGCGTTATTGGAAGCGCTCATCAACTCCGGTAATCGGCGTTTATGCTGATGTAACCGTGGGTGAGGTCGCACGTCCAGACGGTCGCGCGGCCTTCGCCCAGTCCCAGGTCGGCGCCGACGCGGATGTCCTGACCTTTCAGATGCGCCGCGACGGGGGCTTCGTCATATCCGTCGACGGGTAGCCCGTCCTTCGCGACCCAATGATCGCCGAAGCGGATCGCGAGCCGGTCGCGGTCGGCGGGTTCGCCCGCCTTTCCGACCGCCATCACGACGCGGCCCCAGTTCGCGTCCTCGCCCGCGATCGCGGTCTTTACGAGCGGCGAGTTGGCGATGGCGAGCGCGACGCGTTTCGCGCTGTCGTCGCTTGTGGCGCCGGTAATCTGAACCTCGATGAATTTCGACGCGCCTTCGCCGTCGCGCACCACCTGCTGCGCAAGGTCGAGCGCGACGGCGCGAATCGCGGCGTAGAGCGCGTCGGCGCCCGGATCGTCACGTGTGGTGAGCGGGGCGTTGCCGGCCTGCCCGGTCGCAAAGAGCAGCACGGTGTCGCTGGTCGAGGTGTCGCTGTCGACGGTGATGCTGTTGAAGCTGCCGCCCGTGGCCTCGCTCAGCATCTCCTGCAGCAGCGCGGGGGCGACCGCGGCATCGGTGAAGATATAGCCGAGCATCGTCGCCATGTCGGGGGCGATCATGCCCGATCCCTTGACGATTCCCGCGACCTGGACGGTCCTGCTATCGACGATCGCGCTGGCGCCCGAGCCCTTGGCGAAGGTGTCGGTGGTGCCGATCGTTTCGGCGGCGGCTTCCCACGAGCAGAGCTCGGCGGTGAGCGCGGCCTCGACCCCCGCGCGCGCCTTGTCCTTGGGCAGCGGCACGCCGATCACGCCGGTCGAGCTGACGAAGACTTCGCTTGGCGCGCAGCCGAGATGGCCGGCGACCTGTTCCATGATCTGTTCGACCGCCTCGCGGCCGCGATAGCCGGTGAAGGCGTTGCTGTTACCCGCGTTGACGATCAGCGCGCGGCCCTTGCCGTCCTTGACCTGTTCGCGGCCGAGTTCGACTTCGGACGAGCAGCAGACGTTGCGCGTGAAGACGCCCGCGACGGTCGTCCCGGGGGCGAGCTCGACATAGGTCAGGTCGCAGCGGTCCCAATTCTTGTAGTGCGCGCGCGCGACGCGGCGCGTCACCCCGGCGATGTCGGGGAGGGCCGGAAAGGAGTCGGGGGCGAGCGGCGAGCGGGTGATCATGCCGCCCGCTTAACCGCTACGCCCCCGGCGTCAATCAGGCTTTGGGGTCGATCAGGCGGGAATGCCGCTGATCGACTTCACTTCCATGAAATCCTTGAGGCCGAACACGCCGCCTTCGCGGCCGTTGCCCGACGCCTTGTAGCCGCCGAACGCCGCGCCGGGGCCGGGGCCCCATGCGTTGACCGCGACCATGCCGGCGCGCAGCTTCGGCGCGACATCTGCCGCCTTGGCTGGGTCGCCCGAGATCACGGCCGACAGGCCATATTCGGTGTCGTTGGCGATATCGACGGCTTCGTCGAGGTCGCCGTAAGCCATGATCGTCGCGACCGGGCCGAAGATTTCCTCGTTCGCGATGCGCATGTCGCGCGTCACGCCCGAGAAGACGGTCGGCTTGATATAGTAGCCGCGGTTGACGTTCGAGGGCAGGCCGGTGCCGCCGGTCTCCAGCGTCGCGCCTTCGTCGATCGCCGACTGGATCAGGCCCTGGATCTTGTCGAACTGCGCCTTGTTGACGACGGGGCCGATATGGCCTCCTTCGCTCTGCGGATCGCCGACCTGCGTGCCGTCGAACATCGCCTTGATGACGCCGACGGCCTCGGCCTCGCGGTCCTTCTGGACGAGGATGCGCGTCGGCGCGATGCAGCTCTGGCCCGTGTTGACGAGCACGCCCTGCACCGTCGGCGGCAGCACGGCGGCGAAATCGGCGTCGGGCAGGACGATGTTCGGCGACTTGCCGCCGAGTTCCTGATGGACGCGTTTGACGGTGTCGGCAGCCGCCTTGGCGACGAGGATGCCCGCGCGGGTCGATCCGGTGAAGCTCACCATCTCGATGCCGGGATGCGCGCTGATCGCATTGCCTACGGTCGGGCCGTCGCCCTGCACGAGGTTGAACACGCCGGCGGGGACGCCTGCAGCCTCAAGGATTTCAGCGAAGATCACGGCGTTGCCGGGGCATTCTTCGGAGGGCTTGAGGATCATCGTGTTGCCGGCGGCAAGCGCAGGGGCGACCTTGAGGGCGATCTGGTTCAGCGGCCAGTTCCACGGGGTGATCATGCCGACGACGCCGATCGGTTCATAGGCGATCATACCCGCGGCATATTTTTCGGTGAAGCTGAAGTCTTTCAGCGCGGCGATCGTGCCGAGGAAACCGCCGATGCCGGCACCGACCTGCGCGGTGCCCGCGAAGCTGACCGGGGCGCCCATTTCGCTCGCCATCGACTTGGCGAGGTCGCCCGCGCGCTTCTTGTACTCCTCGACGATGCGGTTCAGCAGATCAAGGCGTTCCTCGCGCGTCGTCTGCGAGAAGGTCTTGAACGCTTCCTTCGCCGCAGCGACGGCATCGTCGACGTCGGCCGCGGTGCCGAGCACGACGGTCGAGGCCGCTTCCTCGGTCGCGGGATTGATGACGTCGTGGAGCTTGCCGCCCTTGCTATCGACCCACTGGCCGCCGATGTAATTCTGCTTGAGGTGCGTTTCGGTGCTCATCATCTGTCTCCCATCGGCGGTCAATTCCGTCTCGGATTGCTACCTAATCACTGTGCCTGATGAATCAAGCGCGGCCAACTGTGAAAACTGGCGGGTCAGCGCTTTTCAGCAGAAAGGCGTGACATCAGGATGGCGGCACGCGTCGCCTGACGTGCGATACTCGGGATGTCGACCGCTTCGCCGGGCGCATGGTCGCCCGTGCTGTACGGCCCGAGTCCCGCGAGTCCGTCGACGTCGGCAGCGACAAAGCTGATGTCGCCAGCGCCGCGCTTCAGCGGATCGAGCGGCGCCATTTCGGCGAGGCCAAGGTCACGGTTGACCCCGTTGAGCTTCGTCAGCAGCGCGCGGTTGCCGTCGGTCGGCGCCATCGACGGGTAACCGCCAGGATCGAAGGCGATCTTTGCGTCGGTACCGGGCGCATGTTCGGCGACTATCGCCGCCATCTTCGCTTTCACCCGTTCGATCTGTTCGGGCGAGAGGGCGCGGAGGTCGCCGCGCGCGATCGCGACGGGGGCGATGATATTGGTCTTGCCGTTAACGGTTGCGCGGATGCCGCCGGCATCGAGCTCGGCCTGCTGCCCGCCGGCGATCAGCCCGACGTTGAAGGTCAGGTTCGGCTCGGGAAGCTCGGTGCGGAAGCGCTGGATGATGCGCGTGAGCTCGTAAATCGCGCCGTCGCCCGCCGCGGCGCTGAAAATGCCCGAACTGTGCGCGCTCTTGCCCGTCGCGGTGACGGTCCAGCTGTCCGACGAGCGCCGCGCGACCGATCCCATGTCGGCACCATTGTCGCGGACGAGACCTTCGAAATCGAGCGCGACGTCGCTGCGCTTGCCCGCGGCGATCAGGTCGGCGCGCGCTTTTTCGATCGGCGTGCCCGAATCCTCCTCGTCGCCGGTCATGTGGATTTCGATGTTGGCGTCCTTCAGTGTTCCCGCTGCCTGCATCGCACGCAGCGCCGCGACGATCACGACCATGCCCCCCTTGTCGTCGCCGGCGCCCGGACCTTCGCCCATGTCGCCCTTGCGGACGAATTTCTGGAACGGCGAGTCGGGTTCGAAGACCGTGTCGAGATGCGCGATCAGCAGCAGGCGCTTGGTGTCTGCCTTGCCGGTGTGCGTCGCGATCAGATGA
Organism: Sphingopyxis sp.; assembly: GCF_035565275.1. Lineage (GTDB taxonomy): Bacteria > Pseudomonadota > Alphaproteobacteria > Sphingomonadales > Sphingomonadaceae > Sphingopyxis. Next base: position 7,527 of record NZ_DATMST010000014.1, on the reverse strand, counting down.
CCCGCGCGGCCGGTATCGCGCATCGGTTTCCATTCGACCTTGAAACCCAGTGGCTCGAGTTCGGCCCGCATCATCTGTCCGACCTTTTCGACGCCTTCGAGATTGAGCGAGCCGCTGTTCTGGTTGACGAGCTTTTCGAGCAGCGCGAGGCTGCGCGCCTGCTCGGTCTCGACCGTCTTCGCCATGCCGCTTTCGGCTTTCGACAGCTTCGCCTGCGCCGCCGGGACGAGCGCAAGCTGAAGCGCGACGAGAGCGATAAAGGGCGTTGATTTCATGGGGAGGCCTCCTTTGGAGGCGCCCTTGTGCCGCGCGTTTTCGTCTGCGGCAAGCGTTCAGCCGGGATAGGGCGTTTCCTTGAGCAGTCGTGCCAGATGCGACGCATTGGCGGCGACCATTTTTGCGGTTTCGGTCACCTTCCGCGGCGTCGCTTTCAGATCCTTGAAATCGGTCGAGCCCATCGCCTCGCCGACCCAGTAGCAGGCCGCGACCGCGGGGATCGTCCAGCCGACGTCGTTGAGCGCCTGGAAGATCTGCGACGAGACATTGTGGGCGCCGTCCTCGTTGCCGACGATCGCGGCGACCGCGACTTTCGAATAGCTCGGCATGCGGCCCTCGTCGTCGGTTTCACTCAGGAATGCGTCCATGCGCTCCATGACGAGTTTGGCGACGCTCGATGGCTGCCCCATCCAGATCGGGGTACCGAAGATCAGGATATCGGAAGCGAGAATCCGTTCGCGAAGCTGCGGCCAGTCGTCCCCTTCGCCCTCGTTCGACGTCACACCCCATTTGACATTGTGCGCGGCGACGCGGATCGGATCGCCGACCTTCACATCCAGCGCTTCGAAATGCCTGGTCAATACGGCGAGCATCGCATCGCTCGAACTCGCCCGCCCGCTGGCGGACAGCGAACAGTTGATGGCGGTGGCGGTAAGCGCGGCGGGCATGGCATTTCCTTTGCGGATCCTGCCCCCCGCCTCGGCAGAATAATGCCCGATCCCTGCCCGGGGTTCCGGCAGCGACGTCTAGCTTGCTGGATGGACCCAGAAGAGATCGCCTGCGGCGGTGACCAGATAAAGGTCGCGGGCATCGCTGCCGAAGCCCATCGAAACGATCTGGTCGAGACTGCCGGCGTCCGGCATGAAGTCCTCGTTTCGCCGCGCGAAGCGGGAGGCGGGGAGGGTTTGTCCCGCGACCAGACCCGACACCGGCACAGACCAGATATGGCCCGAAACGCGGTCGGCGAAAATATACTGGTTCATAAGCGAGGGAATGCGGGGACTGTCATAGAGGAGGCCGCCGACGATCGCGCTGCCCTGTCCCGGACCCGTTCCGGCAAGATATTGCGCGACGGGATCGACCAGATTGGCGGGGGCGCCGCTCTGCCGATCCTGCGTTCCGTCGCGGAATGGCCAGCCGAAGTTCGCGCCGCCCTGGCCGATCGGCAACCGGTTGATTTCCTGTGCCGCTGGGCCGGAATCGGTGAGGAAGGTTACTGTCGAGGATATATAGCGCGGGTCGCGCAGGCCCATCGCAAAGACATAGGGATCCCCCCCACCCGCCAGATAGGGATTGCCGGGCGCCGGGCTCAGCACGGGTTCGGGTCCTTGGCGCGGATCCCCGATCTGGAACCGGAGAAGCTTGCCGAGCTGCGAATCGGGGTTCTGGGCATTGGCCGGATTGCCGCCGTCGCTCGTCGCCAGAAGATTTCCGTTCATCACCGCGTGGAGCGTTTCTGCGCCCGTGCGGGGAATGCGGAAAACCGTCGCATCGGGACGGGGTGTCCCGGTGTCGCCGGCGTTCGTATAAAGATAGTCGCGGATTTCGATCGCGCCATCGGCTGCCGTGACCGCCACGAGCGCGCGCGCCGTCAAACGGAAGTTCCCATAAACGTGCAAGCCAAGGATGCCGCCGTCGCCACTGGTCGAGATGTCGGAGATCTGCTTCCACAACGTGCGCGTGCCGTCGGTACGGACCGTGTAAATGGCGCCGCCCTTTTCGGCCACGAGGAAATACGCCGCGTTGCCGAGCGATTCGATCGCCACGGGATGGTCGAATCCCGTTGCAATGCGCGTGACCGCGATGCCCTCGCGGCTGTTGGTGACGGTGATGTTGACCGGCTGCGTTGCTTCGCTGCGGCCGTCGCTGACGCGCAGCCGCACCGCATAGACATTGTCGCCATCGGCATCGCCGGGCAGGTCGTAGTCGGGCGCCTCGACGAAGCCGAGCGCGCCCGCCGCGGTGATCGTGAAGCGCGCTGCGTCGGCGCCGCCATCGATCGAAAAGGCCAGCGTACCGCCGCCCGGATTGTTCGCGCTCGCCTGATAGGCGGCAGTCGTGTTCTCGACGATCGACGCGGTCTGTGCCGAGGTGAAGGAGGGGGCCGGCGGCGTGGTTCCGCTGCCGCTGCCTCCGCCGCAGGAAGCAAGGAGAAGGGCCAGCATCGGCGCTATAAAACGGGCGCGCATCACGATCCCTGACTCCCTCCGGTCTTGCCTTGGAGGCAATCTTGTCATCGGGGTAGTCGCCGTGCAACAGTAATCGCTGGCAAGTTCATCATAAGAGGCGATGTTTTCCTCAAGACCGCGGCCTGAAAAAAGGAAATCGCGCCGTCCTGCCGCGCCCCGTGCCCGCTCAGCTTCCCTGCCGCACCATGAAAATACTGCCGTTGAGGCTGACGAGGAAGAGATTGCCGTTGCTGTCCTCTCCGAAGGACGCGACCTGACTGATCGTTCCGGCGTCGGGCGTGAAATCCTCGTTCCGCCGTGCAAAGCGCGACGAGGAGAGCGTCTGGCCCGCAACGAGGCTGGAGAAGGGAACGGTCCAGATGTTGCCGGAGATGAAGTCGGTAAAGACATATTGGCCCTGCAACGAGGTGACCGGGCCGCGGTAAACATAGCCGCCGGTCACGGTCGCGCCCTGACGGGGGCCGTTGCCGCGGAAATATTCGGCAACGGGGTTGATCAGGCCGGCGGGGGCGGTTCCCGAAAAGGTCCGCGTGCCTTCGCGGAACGGCCAGCCGAAGTTCAGTCCCGGCTGCGTCGTCGACAGCATATCGACCTCTTCGACCTCGTTCTGGCCGACGTCGCCGATGATCAGCGTCGATCCGCTGAACGACGCCCGGAACGGATTGCGTAGCCCGTATGCGTAGACATAGGGGTCGCCGCCGCCCGCGATGAACGGGTTGCCCGGCGCCGGGGAATAGCTGTTGCCGCCCGCTCCCACCGCGAAGCGTAATATCTTGCCGAGCCGCGAGTTCACATTCTGCGCATTTTCGAGGGCGTTGCCGTCGCCGACCGCGACATAGACATGACCGTCGGGGCCATAGCCGATCCAGCCGCCGTTATGATTGTCCCCTGGAGGGTGGGGGATGTTGAGCACCGTGTCGTAGCTCGTCGACGAATTCGGCTGGCCGAGCGTGTATCGCCGGACCTGCACCGCGCCGTTGGTCGCGGTTGCGACCGCGAACAACCGCTGCGACGATGCATGGTCGGGATAGGCGGCGATGCCGAGCAGGCCGCGTTCGCCGTCGGTCGAGATGTCATTGATGTCGAGAACGAGCGTGCGGCTGCCGTTCGCAGGGTCGAAGCGATAGACGTTGCCTTCCTTTTCGACGACATAGACGTTGCTGCTGCCGGGGATCGGCGCGACGTAAAGCGGCTGGTCGAACCCGGTCGCGACGCGGACGACCGATATGCCTTCACGGCTGTTGGTGACGGTGATGTTGACCGTCTGCGTCACGCCGGCTTGCCCGTCGCTTACCCGCAGCTGGACGGTATAGACATTGTCGCCATCGGCATCGCCGGGCAGGTCGTAGTCGGGGGCTTCGTTGAAGCGCAGCGCGCCTGCCCCGGTGATCGAGAAGCGCGCCGCATCGGCACCGCCGTCGATAGAGAAGGTCAGCGTGTCGTTGTTCGGGTCGGTCGCCGTCGCCTGATAGGCAGTGCCCGTGATGTTTTCGGCAACGCTGGCGGTCTGGGGCGACGTAAAGGCCGGGGGGGCGTTGTTCGCCGGCGGATTGCCTCCGCCTCCACCACCGCTTCCGCCGCCTCCGCACGAGGTCAGGATCAGGGGGGCGAGGGCAGCAAAAACGCGTATCCGCATGGCAAGCGAGCCTTTCGCAATCGAACCGACCTTGCACCCAGCGTGCCATCCATCAGCCGCGGCTGCAACCTCGCTGATTTACCATCCTATATATAGGGATGGAGCCGCCCCAGGCGGATTCCTTGGCCTCTTCGAAATCGTCGAGCCTGTCGAGCGCGTCGCGGGCGATTTTTCGCAGTGCGGAGCGGTTGACCTGCAGCCCGCCCGGATTCGCCGCCCGTCAGGTCGTCGGTCGTGAAGGCAATCCGGATTTGCGTCGGCGCCAGTTCCTCGAACGGGAATTTCAGCTCCCAATTGCCATGCGCGGGGCAAGCGAGTGTCAAGAATGTTTGACATGGTGCGGCTTTCCCTGTAAAGAGTTCTTTACAGGGGATGTGGCGTTGGAAAATCGGGTTCGCGAATATCGGGAGGGTGCGGGATGGAGCCAGGGCGAGCTCGCGCGCCGTCTTGGGGTGTCGCGCCAGACGATCAATGCGGTCGAAACCGACAAATATGACCCCAGCCTGCCGCTTGCGCTTCGCATGGCCCGTCTGTTCGGGATCGAGACGCGCGAGCTGTTCATCGACCATTGGACCCCGGAGGAATGACATGACGACGCAAGTTCGTGCCGCATCGCGGCGCAAGATGGCACTGCAGGCCCTGCTCGGCGCGCTCGCCGGCGCGGGCGGCATGATCGCCGCGATGACGTTGCTCGAAGGCGAGGCGCTCGCCTGGCAGCCGTCGCAGATCATATTGGCGGGTGTCGGAATGATCCATGTGCTGATGGGGTTGTTCGTGGGGGTGGGGGTGATGGCGCCGCGCCTGCTCGGGCAGCACCTGCTCAACGTCGCCGATGCCGAGGAAATCGTCGAGGAACGGAGAAACATGGGAAGCAGCGCGCTCGGTTGCGGCCTGATCGGCGCCGCGTTGATGCTGCTGGCCTATGCGACGGTCGAAGGCGCAGGAGCACCCGTTACTGCGGCGACGGCGTTCTGGCTCCTGCTGGCGCTGCTCGTGATCGGCACTGCGATCGTGCTGCCCATGTGGCGGAGGTTCGACGAGTTGTGGCGGCAGCTGACGATCGACGCCTCGGCGATCGCGGGCAATATCCTGCTTGGCCTCTGCGTCATCTGGGGCGGCGCGGCCGCGGCGGGTATCGTCGCAGGGCCGCGCCCGCTCGATCTTGTGTCGGCGGCGTTCGGCATCCTCCTGCTGTCCACCTTCATCGCGGTGGGGCGACGCGGCATGATGGTTCCGTCATAGTTCCTGAAATAGCAAGGGGCGCCCGGTTCCCCCGAACCGGACGCCCCGCTACAATACCCCCGAGTAATCAGGCGCTGTAGTACATATCGAACTCGACCGGGCTCGGGGTCTGCTCGAAACGATAGACTTCGTCCCACTTCAGCTCGACATAAGCTTCGATCTGGTCCTTGCTGAACACGTCGCCCTTCAAAAGGAAGTCGTGGTCGGCGAGCAGGCTGTCGAGCGCTTCGCGCAAGGACCCGCACACGGTCGGGACTTCGCTCAGTTCCTCGGGCGGCAGGTCGTACAGATTCTTGTCCATCGCGTCGCCGGGGTGGATCTTGTTCTGGATGCCGTCGAGGCCCGCCATCAGCAGCGCCGAATAGCAGAGATAGGGGTTCGCCATCGCGTCGGGGAAACGGAACTCGACACGCTTCGACTTGGCGCCTGCGCCGTAGGGGATGCGGCACGAGGCCGAACGGTTGCGCGACGAATAAGCGAGCAACACCGGCGCTTCGAAACCGGGGACGAGGCGCTTGTAGCTGTTCGTCGTCGGGTTGGTGAAGGCGTTCAAAGCCTTGGCGTGCTTGACGACGCCGCCGATGAAATAGAGGCACATGTCCGAAAGGCCGGCATAGCCGTTGCCGGCGAAGAGCGGCTTGCCCTTTTCCCAGATCGAGATGTGGGTGTGCATGCCGCTGCCGTTATCGTCCTTGATCGGCTTCGGCATGAAAGTCGCGGTCTTGCCATAGGCATGCGCAACCTGATGCACGACGTACTTGTAGATCTGCATGCGGTCGGCGGTTTCGGTGAGCGTGCCGAAGGTCAGGCCGAGCTCGTGCTGTGCGGCGGCGACTTCATGGTGATGCTTGTCGCAGGGCAGGCCCATTTCGAGCATCGTCGAGACCATCTCGGCGCGGATGTCGACGGCGCTGTCGACCGGCGCGACGGGGAAGTAGCCGCCCTTGGCGCGCGGACGGTGCGCGAGGTTGCCGCCCTCATAGCTGCGGCCGGTGTTCGTCGGCAGCTCGATGTCGTCGATCTCGAAGCCCGATTTGTTGTAGCCGGTTTCGAAGCGGACATCGTCGAACATGAAGAATTCGGCTTCGGGGCCGACATAGACGGTGTCGCCGATGCCGGTCGAGGCGACATAGGCCTCGGCGCGCTTCGCCGTCGTGCGCGGGTCGCGGGCGTAGCCTTCGCCGGTCGACGGCTCGACGATGTCGCAGAAGATCACGAGCATCGGGGTCGCCGAGAAGGGATCGTCATAAACCGCGTCGAGGTCGGGTTTCAGGATCATGTCGCTCTCGTTGATCGCCTTCCAGCCTTCGATCGACGAACCGTCGAACATCAGGCCGTCTTCGAGTTCGTCCTCGCCGAGGATCGAGGCGACCATCGTCAGGTGCTGCCACTTGCCCTTGGGGTCGGTGAAGCGCAGGTCGACCCACTCGATGTCGTTTTCCTTGATCCGCGCGATGATATCCTTGGGCTTCGTAGCCATCGTCCATGCTTCCTTCTTGCGAAATGGTCCGGCGTGCCGGGGGTTGTCGGGTTTTCGAAAAGTGTAAAAAGTTAGAGCGCGTCCTCGTTGCGTTCGCCGGTGCGGATGCGGAGCGCAGTTTCGACCGGAATGACGAAGATCTTGCCGTCGCCGATCCGGCCGGTCTGCGCGGCGGCGGCGATCGCCTCCACCACGCGTTCCGCCATCGAATCCTCGACGATGACCTCGAGCTTCACCTTGGGCAGAAAGTCGACGACATATTCGGCGCCGCGATAAAGTTCGGTGTGACCCTTCTGCCGCCCGAAGCCCTTGGCCTCGGTGACGGTGATGCCGCTGACACCAACTTCGTGCAGCGCTTCCTTCACTTCGTCGAGCTTGAACGGCTTGATGATCGCCTCAATCTTCTTCACGCTTCTCGTCCCCCTTTGGGCTGGCCGCCGCCCTTCGCGCCTCAGGCCGGATCAGGCGGGCCTGGTCCGGTTTGCCGTCGAGTCGGTGCGGTGTCCCGCCATCTTGCACCAATCAAAAGCCGTGCCAATTGGCGAATCGCGGGGTTTCGGTAAGAAATTTGAAACGAAAGGACGTCGCTGCCCAAGGGGTGGGCAATCGTGGAATTGGGCTGCCTAAAAAAGTGGCAATGAACGCAGAAAGCCCCTCCCCTTCAGGGGAGGGGTTGGGGTGGGGACCGGCGGCCTTGCGCAAGG
>NZ_DATMST010000013.1:0-9440 GCF_035565275.1 Sphingopyxis sp. | reverse complement strand
CCCGCGGCGGCGCGACTTCGACCAGGGTCAGTGCGGCTGCATCGGTGCGCGGGGGTGTTGCTTCCGCCCACCGCAGCAATCCCGTTCCGACGAGACAGAGGCAGACCAGCGACGTCGCGGCTACCCCCCCGATCCGCGCCGATGGCGCCGGGGGGCGATCGCTGAACCGGCTGTTGGGGGCAGGCGGGCGTATGATCCCCGGATCGACGCGCACGTTCCGCGCCGCGGCCCGGCGCGGCGGAGGCGGCGGCGGCCCCGTTGCGCCCGCGCGCCGAAGACCGTGCGCCGATGCCATCAAAGCGTCTCGAGAAAGGCGACGAGATCATCGCGCTCCTCGCGCGTCAGATCGAGCCGTTTGAGGATCGGGGAGGTTGCCGGGAACAGCGGGTCGTTCGCCTGTTCGGGGCGCCGCCGAAGCTGTACCCCGCCGGCATTGTAGAAATTCACGATACCGCGCAGCTGAGGGAAGACGCCGTTGTGCATCCACGGCCCGGTGCGCGAGACGCCGCGCAGGCTGGGCGTCCGGAACGCCCCGACATCGGCGGGCAGGCGGGCGAATTCGTATCGGCCCAGATCCTGCAGGCGCCGGCCATAGAAGGAGAGGCCGATATTGTGGAACCGCTGGTCGGTGAACAGCGGGCCGTTGTGGCAATTGGCGCAGCCGGCCTTGGTCCGGAACAGGTGCAGCCCGCGCAGCTGCGGATCGCTCATCGCCTTTGTGCCGTCGCGGATCACGCGGTCCCACAGCGAGAAGCGCGGCTTGTGCGTACGGATGAAGGCGGCGACGGCTTGTGCAATATGGTCTGCCGTCATCAACTGGTCGCCGAACGCGCGCGAGAAGGGAAGCGTATAGCGTTCGTCGGCCGCGATCAGTGTCACGACGGCCGCAGGATCGGCGGCCATTTCGAACGGGTTGGTCATCGACGCCAGCGCCTGCGCCTCGAGGCTCTGCGCGCGGCCATCCCAGAACAGCGAGGTCATCCACGCCGCGGCGAACAGCGACTGGGCGTTGCGTTTGCCGCGCTGACGGTCGTGACCGAACGACGTGCTGATCCCGTCGCCAAACCCGAGTTCGCGATTGTGACACGATGCGCAGGCGATCTGCCCCGACCCCGACAGTTTCGGGTCGTTGAACAGCATTTCGCCGAGCGCGACCTTCTCGGGCGTCGATCGATTGCTGGCGGGTTCGGGCACGGCGGGAACCGGACCGAATTCGGCGAAGACCGCGCCCGGTTGCAGAACGGGGCGCGGCCAGCGATCGGGCGGTCCGGCATAAAGCGCGCGCAGCGCCGCCATGTCGGGCGGTGCCGGGACTTCGGCCGCATGCCCGCTTCCCGCGAGCAGTGCCGCGGCGGCGGCAAACAGCTTCAGGGTCCGGCGCATCCCGTCAGAAGCTGAACTTTGCCGAAATCCAGGCATTGCGGCCCAGCTGCCACGGCTGCGACGAGCTGCTGTACTGGCTTTCGAGCACGGTGTTGAACAGGTTGTTGACGCGCAGATCGAGCGTCAGCACGCCTGCGGGCGTCTTGAGCACGTCGAGCGCCGCCGACAGGTCGAAGCTGACGGCATCGTCGAACCTGACGATGTCGTAGACGTCGTAGTTGATGCCATCGATGCGGATGTTCACCCCGGTATCGTCGACCCGTTCGAACCCGCTGCGATAGCGTGCGTTGACGTTGGTGCGCAGCCGCTTGCCGAACCAGTGCGCCGACCAGTCGAAGTTGACGATGAAAGGCGCGGCATAATCGTCGCGCTGGTTGTTCGCGATCACCTGCAGCAGCGGGACGATTTCGCCCCCATAGTAGACCTGATCGCCGTCGAATTCGGTTTCGTCCGCCAGATCGAAATAATCGACGTTCGACGATTTGGTCTTCGACAGGTTGGTGCTCACCGAAAAACTGTGATTGCCGAATTCGCGCACATATTCGAGCGACAGGCCGCGATAGCGGCTTTCGCCATCGTTCGTGATCTCATAGCTGCGCACGGTGACGATGCCGCCGGTCTCGGTCGGCTCGCGCGTCTGGATTTCCTCCGACCGCGCGAAGCTGTTGCGCCCGTCGCGCAGGATGCCGCGGATGCGATATTCGCCGCCGATCAGCGGGGCGGGGCCGCGCAGCGCGAAGGTCAGCTCGTCGACATAGGGCGTCTTGAGCCCCGCGTTCGAATAGCGCGGCAGGATCGAGTGGCTGTATAGCGTCCAGTTCTCCGACCACAGATTCTTGCCGTCGACCACCTGCGGCGCGCGGCGGTAGATATAGCTGTCGGGATAGTTTTCACGCAGCGCATAACCAAGGAAGCTGCGGCCGTAATAGCGGTTGGCGCCGAGCGTCAAATGGATCCCGAGCGGCAGGTCGCGCGACACAGACAGGCGCGGTGCGACATTGTGGTTGCCGAGGAAGCTTTCATGGTCGTAGCGCAGGCCCGTGCGCACCTCGAAGCCCGCGATATCGCCCTGCCATTCGCTCCACAGCGTGTAGGAATCGAGCTTCACGCGCGACACGAACGCCATTTCGGGCAGCATCTGTGCCAGCGCATAGGCGCCGTCGACGCAGATGCCCTCGACCGTCACCGGCGGCATGCAGACGGTGTTCGGGCTGATCTCGATGCCGAGCGTGGATCCGCTGCCCGAACTCGATATGTGGCGATAGGCCGCGCTCGTTTCCTCGCGCTCCTTGATCGCCTTCACGCGTGCATATTCCAGACCGAAGCGGATATCGCCGCCCAGCGCGGGCTGTTCCCACTGCGCCTTGATCGTGGTGTCCCACTGGCGCTGGTTGATCGGGTTCGGGGCGCCGAGCGAGCAGCTTGTCCCCGAGCACCAGTCGACGCCGGGCGCGGTCGACTGGATGTTGATCGTGCCGGGGCGATCGACGCGGCGGTCGTTGTCGGAGCGTGCATGCGATACCTCGACCTTCCAGCGCGCTTCGCCCGCGCCGCTGCCCTCGAGCTTGAGGCTGCCGGTGAGCCCGCCGCCGTCGAGATAGACCCAGTTGTCGATGCCGTTGGGGTGCGAAAATTCGCTTTCATAGGGGCTGTAGGTCAGCTGACCGGTGAGCAGCAGGTCGTCCGACAGATCGAGTTCGGCCTTGGCGAGGAAATTCTCGCTGACGCTCTGCTGGCGGTAATTGCCGTAGCGCGCGTAATTGGTGCCGCGTTCATAGGTGACGCGCGATTCCGAAAAGCTGTACCCGAACAGGAAGCGCAGCGAATCCGCGACGGGCAGGTCGATGTTCGCGCCATAGCGGCGCTTCAGATAATCGGGTTCGCCGATCACATTGTCGCCGAGCAGTTCGCGGTTGCGTTTCGACATCCGGAACTGCGCGAAATCGGGACCGGTCTCGCCATAATGGGCGCTGATGCCGAGCGTCCGCGCCGGCGCGCGCGTGTCGATCTGGACGACCCCGCCGGTGAACTGGCCATATTCGGCGGAAATGTTCGAATCGCGCACGGTGATCGAGCCGACGAGGCTCGAATCGATCCACAAGGACTGCGCCGACGCCGCGGCATTGCCCTCGATATAATGATTGGGGTTGCTGCTCGACACGTCGAGCCGCGAATTGACGCCGATGCCGTCGACGACGAACAGATTCTCGGTGAAGCTGCCGCCCGAGATCGAGATATTGGCGGGGCGCAGATCCTGCAGTTCGGCGCGCGTCGCGCGGCCGTCCTGGCTGCTGAACTGCACCGTCGGCAAGGCGCGCAGGACTTCGTTTACGTCCCCCGATCCGGGCGCGCGCGCCTCGATCGACGCCTGATCGAACCGGCTCGTGCCCGAATCGACCGGTTCGCCGAAACGGTGGCTGACCGGCGCGTCGCCGGTGCCTTCGACCCGCACGGGCGACAACTCGACCGACGGCCCTGTGGCGTCCGCCGGCGCCTCTTGCGCCGCCGCGCCGGCGTGGATCATCGACGCGAGCGCCAGCGCACTCGACGTTGCGGTTAATCTCTTCATTTCGCGACCCCCTTTTGGCGTTCGGCGGGTCCCTAGAGATTATTTATATTGCGAGTCAATTGCAAAAAGGAAAAAGACTAATGCGTGGCGGGGCGCTTCGCGGCCGGCGTACCGGGGGCCGGCGGTTCGCGATCGCGTCAGCAGGGGGCGTCGGCGGGCTCGGCCGGCCGGGTCTTCGCAAAGGGGCTCAGCCCCATCCAGCTTTCGATCGTTTCGGCCAGATCGTCGTCGCCCGTCAGCAGCAGCCGGCGTTCGTGTGCCGCGGCCGCCAGCGTGTCGTAACCCATCCAGATCGCGGTCATTGTCTTGAGGTCGGCTGATACATACAGATCGACGTCGAAACCGGGATCGACCGAACAAAGCTCGGTTTCCTGTTCGGGCTCGACGACCAGCCACCATGATCGCCGGTCGGCGGAGAGGTCGGTGTAGCGGAACTGCACGATCACCTTGCGGTCGGGCATCGGATCGGGGACGAGGCCGCGGCGCATGTCCCACATCAGCAGCTGGACATCGAGCTGTTCGAGCGACAGGTCGCCGTCGATCCAGCGCTTGCCCCACACCCCGAACGCCTCGACGACCGGCGCGAGTTCCTGTCCCGCGCGGGTCAGCCGATAGTCGGACACCCCCGATTCCCGCGCGACGGGCGTGCGGTGGACGATCCCTGCCGCCTCCAGATCCTTCAGCCGCTGCGACAGCAGCGCGGGCGACATGCGCGGCACGCCGCGACGCAAGTCATTGAATCGCGTCGATCCCGCCGCAAGTTCGCGGACCAGTACGATCGTCCAGCGCGTGCACAATATCTCGGCCGCCATCGCAACCGGACAAAATTGACCATAGCTCGCGTTCGCCATGATAGGCTCCTCCCGAAGCCGCAATATACCGCATGAGTCGCCGGCAAGGCGAGTTCAGTTTCTGTATCAGGTCGATTCAGTTCCTGAACTATCCGCACACTCATCAGGCCGCCATGACCATCGCCAGCAAAGGAATGCTGAGGAGATGAACATGTTAGTAGTAGCTGAGAACAGGACGCGGGATTACTGGTACGAGATCGCCGACCGGCTGGCCGCGAAATTTGCCGCGACCGCGGCGAACCATGATCGGGACGGACGCTTCGTCGCCGACAATTACGCCCTTCTTCGCGAAGCCGGATTGATCGGCGCGGCGGTTCCCGTCGACCTTGGCGGCGACGGAATGGATTATGCGACGCTGGCCGGGATCGTCCGCCGGATCGGCAAGGGATGCGGTTCGACGGCGCTCGCCTTTTCGATGCATTGCCACCTCGTGGCCGCAGCGGCGTGGCGCTGGCAGCACCAGCAGGCGCCGACCGACGCACTGCTCCGCCGCGTGGCGTCCGAGAACCTCGTGCTCGTGTCGAGCGGCGGGTCGGACTGGCTGCAGGGCGGCGGGACCGCGACGAAGGTCGAGGGCGGCTTCCTGATCAACGCGCGCAAGATTTTCTCGAGCGGCTGTCAGGCGGGCGACCTCTTGATGACGAGCGCGGTCTATGACGATCCCGAAGCGGGGCCCAGCGTGCTGCATTTCGGCGTGCCGTTCAAGGCCGAGGGCGTGGCGATCCTCGACACGTGGGACACAATGGGGATGCGGGGCACGGGGTCGCACGATGTCGAGCTGAAGGATGTCTTCCTTGCCGACGCCGCGGTGTCGGGCCGGCGGCCACAGGGCAAATGGCATCCGCTGTTCCACATCATCAGCATGATCGCCTTTCCGCTCATCTATTCGGCCTATGTCGGCGTGGCAGAGAGCGCGCGCGACGCCGCGCTCGACGTCGCGCGACGCAAGCCGGCGTCGGCGGGACTGATCGCGCTTGCAGGCGAAATGCAAAATGCCTTCTGGACCGCCGAGACCGCATTGAATGCGATGATCGCGACGGCCGAGGGTGCGGCGCCGGGACCCGAAACGACCGGCAGCGTGATGACGGGCCGGACGATCGCGGGGCGCGCCGCGATCCGCACCGCCGAACTTGCGATGGAAGTCGCGGGGGGCGGTGCTTTCTACCGCGCTTCGCCGATCGAGCGCGCGTTTCGCGACGTGCAGGGCGCGCGCTTCCATCCGCTGCAGGAACCCGCGCAAAAGGAACTGGGCGGCCGGCTGGCGCTCGGGCTCGATATCGACGGATAGGCATCGAAACGGCGGGAAGGCCGCCGCCCGATTCAGATCAATATATGGCAGACGCGGGGCGCTGGACGTACCAGGCCGCGCGTCTGCCGCGCCAACGCGCTTTCGTCGATGCGGGCGGCGTCGGCGAGTTCGACGCGGTACCGGCCATGGAGCGCATGGACGGTGCGGACATTGGCATCGCCGCCGAGAGCCTCGAGTATATCGTCAGGCAACAGCGATGCACCGGCGATGCTGGCCGGAGTGTCCGCAACAAGGGTGCGGGTTGCGGCGCCCGTGCCGGTCAGTGCGCCACGGATTTCCTCGGCCACCAGATCGGCGATGGGTCCGAGCACGACCTGCGCCGCTTTTTCCGACGGACGAATGATGCCGCGCGCGCCAAGCGCCGACAGCGCGGTATCATCGACCGCCGCCTGATCGGCGACGATCAGGCGCAGCCGCGTCGTGCAGGCGTCGACGCTGACCAGATTGGCCGCGCCGCCCAGCGCGGCAACAAAAGCCTCGCCCCGCGCGCTCCCCGCCGATGTCGCGGCGGTTTCGGTGACCGCACCCTTTTCGCGTCCGGGTGTCGCAAGGTCGAAACGGCGGATGAAGAAGCGGAACAGGCCGTAATAGAGCGCGGCATAGGCGGCTCCCACCGGCAGCAGCATCCACGGCCGCGTCGCGAGGCTGAAGTTCAGCACATAGTCGAACAGTCCGGCCGAAAAGCCGAAGCCTAGCTTGACGTCGAGCGCGTTCATCAGCGCCATCGCCACGCCGGTCAGCAGCGCGTGAATCGCATAGAGCACCGGCGCGACGAACATGAAGGTGAATTCGATCGGTTCGGTCACCCCGGTCAGGAAGCTGGTGAAAGCGAGGCTGAAAAGCATCCCGCCGACCGCCTTGCGCCGTTCGGGCCGCGCCTCGTGATACATCGCAAGGCATGCGGCGGGCAGGCCGAACATCATCACCGGAAAAAAGCCCGACATGAAGGCGCCGGCATCGGGATCGCCCGCGAAGAAGCGGCGCAGGTCGCCGGTCGCGCCTTCGAAGTCTCCGACAACGAACCAGGCGGCGTTGTTGATGATGTGGTGCAGCCCGGTGACGATCAGCAGCCGGTTGAGCGCGCCATAGACGAACAGGCCGATCTCGCCCGAGCCGACGACGATGCGGCTCGCGGTATCGATCGCGCCGCTGATATGCGCATAGCTGTAGCCGACGAGCGCCGCGAGCAGCAGCCCCGCAACCCCGCTCGCGATCGGCACGAAGCGGCGGCCGCCGAAGAAAGCGAGATATTCGGGCAGCGCGATCGTCGCGAAGCGATTGTAGAAATGGCCGCCGATCAGCCCCGACAATATGCCGACCGGCACTTCCAGCCGGTCGATCAGCCCGACCGCCCATTGCTTTGCCGTAAGCGCCGCCGCGGCTTCGGGAAGTCCGGCGCCGATGTCGGGCGGCGGGGTCATGAAGGTCTGCGCGCCGTTCGTCGTCACGAAATAGCAGACGACGCCGGCGAGCGCCGCGGCGCCGTTGCCGTCGCGCGCAAAGCCGACCGCGACCCCGATCGCGAAGAGGATGCCGAGGTTGTCGAAAATCGCGGCACCCGCTGCCGAGACGAACGCGATATCGAGCAGGTCGGGCTGACCGATGCGCAGCAACAGGCCCGCGATCGGCAGCACCGCGATCGGCAGCATCAGCGCGCGGCCCAGCGGCTGGAGCGTTTCGAGTATCTTCCTCATCGACGTGTCTCCTCGAATGCGCGCGCCAGCGCCCGCACCTCGGCGGCCGATTTGCACTGCAGCGCGAGTTCGGCGTGCGCGCGCATCTCGGGCATGTTCAGCCCGCGTACGATCTGCTTCGCCTCGGCGACGAAGCCCGGTATCGCCGACAATTCGGTGACGCCAAGGCCGACAAGGATCGGCAATGCGGCGGGATCGGAAGCGAGGCCGCCGCATACGCCGACCCAGCGGCCGTGCACGGCAGCAAGGCGGCAGGTTTCGCCGATCATGCGCAGCACCGCGGGGTGCATCGCGTCGACCCCGGCGGCGACCGCGGGATTGCCGCGATCCATCGCGAGCACATATTGCGTGAGGTCGTTGGTGCCGATTGACAGGAAATCGGCCTCGGCGGCAAGCAGGTCCGCGGTCATCGCCGCAGCGGGAGTTTCGACCATCACCCCGACCTCGACGGGCGCCTCGATGCCCGTTTCGCCGCGCAGCCGGTCGACCAGCATCCGGACTTGCCGCAGTTCGTCGACGCTCGCGATCATCGGGATCATGATCTTGCACTGGCCGGCAGGATGGGTGCGCAAGATCGCGCGGACCTGGGTTTCGAGCAGTTCGGGCTGCGCGAGCGCGACACGGATGCCGCGCTGTCCGAGCGCGGGATTTTCCTCGGCGGCGATCGGAATATAGGCGGCGGGCTTGTCGCCGCCGATGTCGAGCAGGCGGATGATCAACGGCCTGTCCGCGAGCGCATCGGCGATCCCCTGATAGGCGGCGTGCTGTTCGGCCTCCGACGGCGCGGTGTCGCGATCGAGGAAGAGGAATTCGCTGCGGACCAATCCCGATCCTTCGGCGCCTTGCGCGGCGGCAATCTTCGCGTCTTCGACGCTGCCGAGATTGGCAAAGACTTCGATGCGGACGCCGTCGGCGGTGTGGCACGCGTCCCTTGCCGCGAGCTGCGCGGCCTGACGCCGGGTATCGCGCTGCGCGAGACGCGTCGCAAAGCGCTCGGCCTCGGCAGGCGAGGGCGCGGCCGTGACATGCCCCGCCTCGGCATCGAGCAGCAGCATCGTGCCATCCTGAACCGTGTCGAGGCCATCGCCCATCGCGACCAGCGCGGGCAAACCCATGCCGGCGCAGAGGATCGCGACATGCGAGGTCGGGCCGCCGCGCGCGAGGCAAACGCCCGCAGGTTTCGCGGCGGCAAGCGAGACGATTTGCGACGGCAGCATATCGTCGGCGACGATGATCGCGCCGGCCGGAATCCGGGCCCCGTCGAGGGGCGTCCCGGTCAGCGCCCGGAGCAATTGCCGCTCGATATCGACGAGGTCGTCGATGCGTTCGATCAGATGCGCATTCCCCGTCGCGCGGATCGCATCGATCTGGTCGTGGATCGCGCCGCGCCATGCAAAACCGGCGCTGCTTCCCGCCGCGATCCGGCTTTCGGCGGCGGCGAGGAGTTCGGGGTCGTCGATCAGCGCAAGATGGGCCTGCATAATCGATGCAACGCTGCCGTTCGCGGCGCCGGCGCGATCGGCAATCCGTGCGCGAACCTCGTTCCGGGCGGTGAGCAGCGCGGCGCGCTCTTCCCCGGCTCCCGCGCCTTCGCGCGCGACCGCGATTTCCGCCTGGTGCAGCCGCGCCGCCGG
>NZ_DATMST010000012.1:0-50293 GCF_035565275.1 Sphingopyxis sp. | reverse complement strand
CGCCGCGACTGCGCCGCGCCCCCGTTCGCGCGGCAGGTAGCGCCCGCCGGCCGCATAGACGGCCATGCCGATGAACATGCCGATGGCGGCGATACCGAACCCCCAGTGGAAACCGTAGAGTTCGCCGACTGTGCCGATGACGAGCGGAGCCGCGAACGCCCCGACGTTGATCCCCATATAATAGATGCTGTAGGCTGATTTGCGCCGCGGATCGTCGGCCGCGTAGAGGCTGTCGATCTGCGCCGGGAGGCCCGGAAGGAAGAGCCCGTTGCCCAGCGCGATCGTAGCCAGCGCCACGAGGAAGAGATCCTCGAAAGCCATGAAGATATGGCCGACGGCCATGATCAGGCCGCCGATCATCACGGCATTGCGGCGCCCGAGCCAGCGGTCCGAGATCAGGCCGCCGAAGACCGGGGTGATATAGACCGCCGCGGCGTAAAGGCCGTAAATCCAGGACGCGTCGGCCTGTGCAAATTTCAGATGCTTGGTGGCGTAGAGGACGAGCAGCGCGCGCATCCCGAAAAAGGAGAATTGGCTCCACATTTCGGTCAGGAAGAGGATGGCCAGGCCGCGCGGCTGCCCGAACCAGTCATCCGCCTTGCCTCCGGCGCCCGGCTCGAGAGGCCGGTTCATGCGGACCACCCCCATAGGCCCGGAGGAATGTCGAGCCGTCCTTCACGATAGCGCGCCGCGGGATTGCGATCGCCTTCGAGATGGACAGGTCCGTCGAGGTCCACAAAGTCGCAGCCCTGTCCGGCGAGGAAGGCGGGGGCAGTCGAGAGCGACGTTCCGCCCATATTGCCCACCATCACACCGAAACCGTGCGCGCGCGCCGCCTCGGCCATCGCGAGCGCCGCGGTTAGCCCTCCGCATTTATCGAGCTTGATGTTGATCGCGTCGAAGAGGCCAAGGAGGCGATCGAGATCGTCAGCGGTCTGGGCCGACTCGTCGGCTGCGAGCGGGATCGGGCTGGCGAACCCGCGAAAGTCCTCTTCGCGGCCGATCGGACCGGGTTGTTCGACGAGAGCGACGCGCGCATCGACGAAGACCGGCAGCAGATCGGACAGGCCTTCGGGACCGAGGCTCTGATTGGCGTCGACCCCGATCCACGCATCGGGCCGTGCACCGCGCAGCGCCCGCACGCGCTCGCTGTCGGCACCATCGCCGGTCAGCTTGAGCTTGATCGCACGCGCATCGCGGCAGGCATCGCGGGCCCGCGCGGCGATCGACGAGGGATCGTCGGCGCCAATTGTCACGGTCGTCAGCAACGCGCGCGGCTCGGCGAGGCCGGCGATCTTCCACACCGGCTGCCGCGCGAGGTGCGATTCGAGCTCCCAGAGCGCACAATCCACGGCGTTGCGCGCACCGCCCGCCGGAAGCAGCCGCGCGATGTCGGCACGGCCGGCGCCGATCTCGATCGCTTCGCGGACGGATTCGATTTCCTCTGCGAGGCTCTCGGGGGTGTCGCCATGATAATAGACCCCTGCCGCTTCGCCGCGTCCGGTGAGACTCTTTTCCCGGACCCTCACTTCGACGACGCCGATCCGCGACATGACATGCCCGGCGATCGTGACGGGATAGGCCATGTCCCAATATTGGCAACCTATCTCAAGAGCCCTTGGCGCGCGATCGTGCATAATTCCTTCCCCCTCGCGCCTAGAAGCGCGCGTCGAGCGACAGGCCGACAGTGCGCGGCTGGACCGGGACGAGCAGTGTCGAGGAGCCCGCGTCGGGATCGAAGAACGTCGTATAGGCGCGCTCGTTCAGCAGGTTGCGCACGAAGATGCGACCCGTGATCGGCCCCGCGGTGAGCCCGAGATGCGCGTCGACGATCGACTGCGATGGAATGCGCACGGTGCTTGCGATGCTTTCGAGGCCCGTCAGCGATCCGCCGCGGTAGCGATAACTCGCGCCTGCCGACAGCTCGGTGTCGTCACCGAGCGGAACGCTATATTCGCTCGAAAGAGCTGCAGTCCAGCGGGCGGCATCGGGAAGACGATCGCCGTCGCGGGCGCCGAGCGCGGGAACGTCGCTGTCGAGCCTGGCATCGGTGTAGGACGTGTTCGCAGAAATCCGAAGGCCGCGGGCGGGACGGACCTGCACCGTGGCTTCGAAGCCCCGACTGCTGGCCTTGCCGCCATTGGCCGTCGAACTCCCGGTCGGGAGGGTGATGGGGACCTGAATGTCCGACCAGGCGATGTAGAAGGCCGAAAGATCGAAATCGACGATACCGCCCAACAACGAGCCCTTGTAGCCGGCTTCATAGTTGGTCAGCCGGTCGGATGCGTAAGAATCGGGCGCGCCGATCAACGGGGCGTTCGGCCCGCCCGGCCGGTAGCCACTCGCTATGCGCGCATAGAGCGTCGAGGTTTCGTTCGGACGGAAGCGCGCGCTCGCCGACCAGGTGGTGACGTCGTCGCTCGACTTCAGCGCGGTGCGGCTGAACCCGCCGAACACAGGCCCATCGATATCCTGGACATAGTCCTGGCTGTTGTGGCTGAAGCGGATGCCCCCGGTGATGTCGAAGGCGGAACTGAATTTGTAGGTCGCATTGCCGAAGGCCGCATATTCACGGTAGCTCGTCGGCCAGTAGACCGTAGCGAAAGGATCGAGCGAGACGATCGGTGTCCGGTCGGGGTTTTGCGCGCTCAGCGCCTGGCGGTTGAGCACGTCCTCGTCGGTATAAAATCCACCGACGAGCCATTCGAAGCGATCACTCTTCGGCGAGGCGATGCGCAGTTCCTGCGTGAACTTGTTGAGCTTCACGTCGAGTGTGAAGGCCGACAGGCCGTCGGCCGGCGCGGCCGGGTCGAAATCGGGGAAAAGCGGCCCGTAGAGCGCCGATTCGTCGACGACCGAGACATTGCGCGAGCGCGACCAGCTGGTGGCGCTAGTGACGGTCGCGAAATCGACGTCCCAGTCCGCGCTCACGGCATAGTAGCGTAACTTCTGGTTATAAGGCTCGGCGAGCGCGTGGGCGCGGCTGTACTTGCCGATCGTCGGCCTGAGCGTCACGGCGTCGAGCTGGATCGCGGCGTTGCCGTCGGATTCGATGTCCTGCAACATCGCTGACGCCTTGATCGTGAGCCGGTCGGTGGCTTGCCAGAAGACGGCGGCGCGGCCGCCCTTCTGCACCGAGCTGTTCTCGTTCCGGATGCCGAGCGCCGGATTGTCGATCCAGCCCGCATTGTCCTGGTAGAAGCCGCTCACGCGAACGGCGAGCGTGTCGGCGATGACGGGCACATTGAGCATCCCGCGCGCACCCCAGCCAAGGCGGCCCGAATTGGCGATGCTCTCGATGCCGCCGCCGGCGCGCACTTCGAGGTCGCCGGGATCGGCCGCGCTAAGCACATATTTCAACAGGCCGCCCATCGTGCTCGCACCGTAGAGCGTGCCTTGCGGGCCGCGCAAAACCTCGAGACGGTCGATGTCATAGGGCATGAGATCGAGCTGGAAGGACGAGCCGCGCGCAAAACCCGAGCTGGTCCCGAGCGGGGTGTCGTCGAGATAGGTTCCAACGAGGGCGCCGCCCGAACCCGTCGAAATCCCGCGCAAAACAATCGAGGTTTTGCCCGGCGTGCCACCGCTGTTTACCGCCAGCCCGGGGATATGAGTCGCGAAATCGGCCAGACTCCGGCTTCCCGATGCTTCAAGCATGTCGCCGCTCAGCACACTTATCGAGGCCGGAACGTCGCGGAGCCGCTCCTCGCGCTTCTGCGCGGTGACGACGATTTCATCGCCCGACACAGCATCGTCGGTCAGGGCCTGGGCGATGGCCGGCTGGGCCGGCAACGCGGCGGCCGCCGCCATAAACAGGATGCCCAGGGTTTTGCCGTCGCTCATTTTTATATACTCCCAATGCCACTCGCTATAGGCGGGGTTTGTGGTTTCAAAATCTGAATTTTGCAATAAATTAATTCAAAATCTGAATAATCTGGGAATGACGGTCGAACGAATGAGTGGCAAGAAGTTGAAAAAGCAGGCCGATCTTGGCGGCCCCGCGGCGCAGCTGCGCGCGCTCCGTCTCGAGAGATCGCTGACGATGAGTCAATTGGCCGAAAAGACCGGCATTCCGCAGTCCACGCTGTCGAAACTCGAAAATGGCAAGATGCGGATGACCTACGAAAAGCTCGTGCGGCTAGGCGCCGGGTTGCAGGTCGACATCGCGCTCCTCATTCAAAAAGAGAGCGGGAAAGACGCGCCGGTCCCGACGCCGGGGCCCGGACGGCGAAGCGTCATCCGGGCCGGCGAGATTGCGGGAATCCACTTCGAGAAACAGCAGCACGCCTATCTGGCGGACGAATATCTCGGGAAAACGATGACGCCGATCCTCATCGATGTGGTCGCGCGGCATATCGACGAGCTCAACGGCCTCCTCGGGCATCGCGGCGAGGAATATCTCTACGTGCTCGAAGGCAGCATGGAGCTGCACAGCGAATTCTTCGCGCCGCTTCGGCTCGATGCCGGCGATTCCATCTATTTCGACAGCAGCATGGCGCACGCCTATCTGCTCGTCGGCGAGGGGCCCTGCCGCGTGCTTTCGGTCTGCTCGGGCGCCGACGCCGAAATGATATCGCACGCTGCGCAGATCGAGGGCGCGGGGAACGAAAGCGGCACGTGATCCGAGCGGGCATCGCGTCGCATCCGCAGCGGGTAAGACGCGCGGCTATTTCAGCGCGCGAACCGGCGAAAGCGCTTCGACCTTATGGATATTCTCGACATCCGACCGGCCGTCGATCGTCCGGACCACATCATTGTTGCGCGGAATGCAGATCATCATGATCCGGCATGGCCCGTCCCCGGCGGCAACATAGCCATGCCCCATCTCGCTGTCGAAATAGATGGATTCGCCGGTTTTGAGGTGAACCGGGGTATAGGTGTCGGTGTGCAGCGCGAGCTCGCCATCGAGCACGAGAAGAAACTCCTCGCCGAAATGACGGTGCAGTTCGCCGAACTCCTCGATCGAGCGCGCAGAAATCGTGGCCAGCAGCGGCGAGACGCGCTTCTCCAGCAAGTCCTGCGCATGATAGCAGATTTCGCCATATTGCGACGTCACGATGCCGCCCTCGCCGATCCGCGTGATACTGCGGCGGCCGCGATCGCCCGACACATATTCGGTCCGCGGCGATCCCAGAATGTCGGCGATGTTGACGTCGAGCGCGACGCTGATCCGCAGCAAGCGGTCCATCGTCATCTCGGTCTTGCCATTCTCGATCTTCGACAGGGTCGATGTCGGGATGCCCGTCTTGTCGCTTACTTCGGCGAGCGACCAACCGCGTTCGAGGCGAAGCGTCTTCAGGACGGGCCCGGCCGAGATCGATTTCGAGGTGGCGGAACGCACGGCCTTCATGCCCTCTCCCTGCTCGTTACGCGCGGCGCGATCAATATCAAAAGCGCGTTTCGGGGCGTAAAATGCGCGCCGTGCGGCTCGATATCAGCGGCCGCGCTTCAGATAGGGGGCGACATTGTTGCACAGCGTTGTCCACTCGGCATCGGTGAGCGCAAGTTTCCGGCGCATCAGCTCGAAATAGGGTGCGATAGGGCCGATCGCTGGCCAGTCGCTCCCGATCACGAACCGGTCGAGGCCGATCCGCCGCATGTCGGCCACGAATAACGCCAGCTGCGCATCGCTGCTACCGAGCGCCGTCGCCGCCACCTCGGGCATCACCACGCCCGAGATGTCGAATATGAGGTTGCGCGTTCCCGGCGCCTTGCGGGCGATCGCCGCGCCGAAAGCCTCGAGCGAATCGATCGTCGCCGGGTCGGCGCCGGCGTAGCCGCCGCCGTGGGCGATCTGGACCGGAAGATCGCCCGCCTTCGAGAGGACCTTGTCGATGAAGAGATTGACGTCGGCCTTGGTGAATGACCCGCCGCCGCGCAGATGCGCGACGATTGGAAGCTTTGCCTTGCGCGCAAGCGCGAAAATCTCGCCGAGCTGCGCGACCTGTTCGGGTGAGTCCGCGGAAAAGCCCGCGGCGCCAAGGTGGAGTTTGAGCCCGCTGACGCCCGGCTTGCCCTGCCAATAGCGAAGCTCTTCCCGCGCGTTCGGTGCGAAGGGATTGATCGCCACAAAGGCGATGATGCGTCCCTTCGAGGCAAGCGCGGCCTCGACATTGAAGCGATTTTCCGCGCGCATCTTGCGCGCCGCCTCGGCGGGATTGGCCGCCTGGCCAGGGAGCATGAACCAATAAGCGGTCGAGAGCAGGACGGCGCGCTTCACCCCGGCGGCGTCGAGATTGCGGATGGCGTCGGCCGGGGTCGGCTTGTTGAAGATATCCTCCGACAGATGCTCGAACGCATCCGGATCGGCCTTCTTCATTTCGTCCATTTGCCGGGCGAGCTCATTGCTGCCGAGATGGATATGATGATCGACGAGCGGCGCGGCGGGTGCCGACGCGCCTTCCGACGCCGCGGCGCAAAGCGGCACCGCCAAGGCCATCAGGGCGCCGCCGAGCGTGCCCAGGAGTTTCGTTGCGCGACCCTGCGCCGCGGTGCCGCCCCGTCTTTCGATGTCGTTCATTCTCTTCACCTTTCAAAACGGCCCGCACAGGCAGTCGCGCACATGTCGGTCCGACCAGTTTTCACGCCCTCGTCTCGATGCAACGGAACGCGGCCCATCGTTTCACATCCGCCGGAACAGCGACGCCTGCCGCGCGATCGCGCCCGACGGCAGGGTCAGCTCCGACGTAAATTCCATGCTCTTGCCGTCCGCCGCGATTTGCTGTTTCGCTTTGCCCACCACGGCTCCCCTGAACTTCAGCGTCGACACCAGCGTGCGCGCGTCGACGCGCTCGACGGCGAGCGCGTCATAAGCGGGATTCGCATCCTGCGCGGCGAACCCGCCGCCATAGGTGAACGGTATCCGGTACACAGCGGTCTCGCCTTCGTCGGTCACCACGGTTTCGGTGATGAGCATGCCCGCCGCGACTTCGGAAAAGATGAGCGTCTTGCTTCGCACCCCCGCGCCGGCCGAAAATTCCGAATTCGCGAGGTCGAGCTGCCACACCCCGACGAAAGGATCGTCGCAAGCGGAGGCGGGCGCCGGCCATGCCATCGCGGCGGCGGCCAGGAACGCGGCGGCCATATTCTGCAATCTCATCATGTGCGGCCCTTCGCGAGATGACAGGAAACCCGTTCGCCGCAGAGCCCGACCCCATCAGAAACCCACATCGAGCGTCACGCCCATGGTACGCGGGCGAACCAGATATTCCTGCAGCGGCGGAAGCAGGCTGCTGTTGGTGACGCCGCGGCGGTCGGTGATATTCTCGAGGAAGACGGTCATGCCGACGGGCCCCAGCTTTCCGCCGATCCGGGCATCGAAAAGATGATAGCCGCCCTGACTCGACGCGGCCTCCAGATCGCTCGGCGCGCGCGAGATGTAACGGTGCGACAGGCTGAGCCGCGGCGAGACATCCGCCCATTCGAACTCATAGCTCAGGCTGTTCGACACCTGCCACTTCGAAGAGCCGGGCAACCGCGTTCCCGAGGGAATGACCGGGTTGGCGGGATCGAGCTCGTCGGGATCGAAATCTTCGGACAGCGTCGCATCGAGCCAAGTCAGGCTGCTGTTGATTTCGAGCCCGTCGGCCGGGCGAAGCGCCAGACTTGCCTCGATCCCATAGAGTTCGGCCTTGCCCGCATTCTGCGCAAAATTGAGGCCGCTCAGCTGGCGCTTGAGCTGAATATCGCTCCAGTCGATGTAAAATCCCGTCACGTCGAGGAGGAGCTTGCGGTCCCACAGGTCGGCGCGCGTTCCGAGCTCGAAGTTCCAGAGCGAGTCACTGTCGTAGGAGGACGGTATCCCCGGAAGCGCAGACAGGTTCGACCCGCCGAAGCGGAACCCCTTCGATGCGAGTGCATAGACCATGAGGTCCTCGTTAGGTTTCCAGGTGATCGACGCCTTGGGGCTGAAGCCGCTCCATTTGCGCGAGCCCGAGATCGACTGCTCATATTCGCCGGCATTGAGAAGCACGAACAGCCCGTACGCATCGGAGCCGTTCACAAGCCGCTGTTCGAACAGGCGTCCTCCGATGGTCGCCTCGAACCGGTCGCTGAAATTATAGGTCAGCTCGCCGAAGAGCGCGATTTCCTTCGCCGTCGCCGGAAGCGCGGCGTCGACGAGGAGGTCGCCGGGCGCGAGCAGCTGGCCGCTGTCGGCGGGTAGCCCCAGCAACGGCCCGGCCGCATCGACGAAGTCGGCAAGGCCTTCGGCATAGATGACCTGGCGCTGGCGCATCTTCGTCCGGTCGTACATTGCCCCGATCAGATATTCGAAGGTCGAGCCCGCGGGCGATGCGATCCGGATTTCGAACGTATTGCCCTTGCTGCTGCCCGGACCGAAGGACGAGATCGGCGCAAGGCCGAACAGGGCGTCGCTGAGCCCCCCGGTGAGATCGGTGAGCCCGTCGGTCTTCTTTTCGTGACGCGTCGCGGTTGCCGTGATGGTGCCGAATGCGAGTTCCTCGTCGAGGCGTAGCTGGTGCAGCAGCGTGCCGAACGTCGAAAATTCGGGCGCCGCCGTGCTCTTTCTGAGATCGCCGCCGAGCCCCGTCTGCCGATAACCCGAGTCATCGGTGCGCTGGCGCTGCTCGAGATAGAGATAGTTGAACGTCGTCGTCTCGGTTGGCGCCCAGGTTGCGAGCAGGCGGCCGCCCTTGGTGACCGTCCGGTTTGCATCGCTGTCGCCGGTGCCGATATTGTCGATATAGCCCGCGTCTTCGCGATAGACGAAAACGCCGCGAATGCCGAGCTTGCCGGCGACCACGGGCGCGTTGAGCATCACTTTCGCGGCCCCTCCGGTTCCGCCGTGACGGGTTCCGCGCAGGCTTCCCTGGAAGCGCGCGCCAAAGTCGTCGAGATCGGGCCGTGCCGCCTGGTAATTGATCGCACCGCCGAGCGACGAGGATCCGAAAAGCGTTCCCTGCGGGCCGCGCAGGATCGCGACATTGTCGACGTCGAACGTGTCGATGTCGGGCGTCCCGATCGAGAGTGACGGATCGGTCAGCGGGACTTCGTTGATAAAGATGCCGGTCGTCGCCTGGCCAATATCTTGCCCCGTGGTGGTGCCGACGCCGCGGATGATCACCGAGCCCGAGCCGGGCGTTGTGGCGTTGAACACGACGCCCGGGGTGCGGGTCAGATAATCGGACAATCCCTGCGCGCCCAGTTTGTCAAGTTCCTCACCGGTCTGCGCCGAGACCGATCCGGCGATTTCGCGGACCGGTTCGGCGCGCTTGGTTGCCGTGACGACGATGTCGTCGGGCAGCGCCGAGGCTTCGCCACGCACCGGCGCGGTTTGCGCGGTTGCGGAAACCGGAACGGCCGCCGCGGTTGCCAGAAGCAGATAGTGGATAATCGAGTACCGCATGTCAGCCCTCCTCCTTATTGGTCATTGGTTGGGCGCCGCCTCCTGTTTCCGCGCTTTCCCCGTCGCGCGAAGGCATGCTCCCGTTTCGGTCAGCCCTGCGAATCGCGTTGCGGCGATCGGCCGATCAGTTCGCAGGCAAGATGTTGCGCAATCAGTTCGGGCGTACGGTCTTCGGCCTCGGCGCGGCTGAAAATATCGAGCAGCCGCTGGCGAATGACAGCAAGGCTCTCATCGAGCGGCGGGAAAGCCGCGCCGCCGCGCCCGCGCCGCGCGCCGCCGCCCGTGATGCCGCTGATGATGCCGCCGGCGTTCATCACATAATCGGGGGCAAAGAGTATCCCCCGCGCCGCGAGGCGTTCGCCGGCCGCGGGCGAGGCGAGCTGGTTGTTGGCTGCGCCCGCTACTGCGGCCGCGCGGATTTCATCGACAGCCTCTTCCGTCACGCTGCCGCCGAGCGCGCAGGGACACAAGATATCGACGCACGCCCGGTGAATGTCTTCGGCGGCCACGGCTTCGGCCCCGAAGCGCGCGACCGCGAGGTCGACCGCATCGGGGCGGATGTCGGCAACCACGAGCTCCGCGCCTGCCGCATGGAGGCGCTCGGCAACACCCATCCCTACCGCGCCGAGACCCTGCACCGCGAAACGCAGGCCGCTGAAGTCGGCGCGGCCGAAGCGATGGGCGACGACGGCTTCCAGTCCGTGCATGACGCCGACGGCGGTATGGATGGACGGATCGCCGGTCCCGGCCGACGTCCCCCCGACAAAGCGTGTGACCTCGCTGACGACGTCGATGTCTGCCATCCCCATCCCGACGTCTTCGCCAGTCGAGAATATGCCGCCGAGGCGGTCGATAAACGCCCCATAGGCGTGGAGAAAATCGCGCGACTTGAGACGCGACGGGTCGCCGACGAGGACGGCTTTTCCGCCGCCGACTGGAAGTCCCGCGAGCGCGGATTTATAGGACATGGCACGCGACAGGCGGAGCGCATCGTCGGCGGCCTCCCCGTTCGAGGCATAGGGCTTGAACCGTGTGCCCCCCGCGGCCGTGCCGAGAGCGGTCGAATGGATCGCCACGATCGCCTTCAGGCCGGTGCGCTCGTCCGAGAACAGGCAAACCTGCTCGTGTGCGTCGAACTCCGGCGAATCCCAAATATGCATGTCGATCCTCCCTGGAGCAGATCATGCGTGTTTGGCCGGCGCCAATCAAGCAAAATATTCTTAAACAGAATATTCTTCCTACTCAGAAATATTTTTCATTTCTGACGCTACACGGCCTTTTCGGCAATCGCCCCGGGAGCCAGCCGCCTGCGCGTACGCCACAGGTGCGCGGCGCCGAGCGACAGGAGCGGCGCGACGTAGACGAGGAGGAAGATGTAGGCGAGCCAGCGGTAGCCATCGGCAATCAGCGCCACGAGACCGACACGACCTGCGACGACGACAGCAAAAACCAGAACGACTGAGGTCGAGGCCAGCCTTTGAATCTGGCTCAGGCCGCCTTCGCGCTTCGCCCGCGCGGCGGCCATGTTCGACAGCCGCTCGTTGATGGCGTGGACGCCGCCCACGCCGCTTTCGAGCATCGCCGCAAGGATCATCAACTGGAACAGGACCCGAAACCAGGGCATTCCCAATTGCGAAAGGAGAAAATCGGACGGCAGCGGATGAACGAGCAACGTGTCCGCGAAGCCGATCATGGCAAGAAAGAAGAGCGCCGCGGGCAGCATGGCAAGCGGCCCGCAAAGGAGGCCCGCCGCAACGGCATCGCGGCGCGAGCGCATGTGACGCGTGACCGGGAGGATCACGATCGCGCCGATAATATTGTAGATAGCGTAGGTCGTGCCGCCGACGATCCATCCGGTAGACGGCGCGGGATCGGCGAGCCCTGCCGCGATCCGGTCGCCGAACCGCAAGAGCGCAAAGATGAAGAAGAGCAGATAGGTGCCGTAGAGAAGGATCGACACATATTTGAACAGACCTTCGACCGCGTCATTCCCCCATGATGCGACGATGGCGATCGCGACGGCGAGACTGATCGCGCCCGCATAGCCGGGCAGACCGAAAAGCGCGCTCCCAATCTCACCGGCCGCGGCCGCAAAGACCGCAAGGATCACGACCAGGGCGAGCAGGAAGGCGATCTCATATGCGAACCAGCCGCGTCCAAGCAGGGCCTTGAAGAAGGTCCGGTAGTCGCGGCTGCGGGTCTCGAAGGCGAAGGCAAAGGTCAGTGCGCAGATGAGGCTCCAGATCACCGTCGCGAGCGCAATCGCCTTGAAACCGCCGACCGCGCCGCTCGGCAGGAAGAAGGATGCAAGCTCGCGGCCCGTGGCATAGCCGCCGCCGATCACCGCCGCCTTGAACGCCAGTCCCGGCAGGAATATCCGCTCGAACTTACCGTCGCGCATCGCCATTTCCCCCAACAGAAATATTTTCTGTAGGGAAATATCTGCCGGATCGGAAGGGTGAAAGTCAAACCGTTCCCGCTTCTAACTCCAGTCGAGCAGGACCTTGCCCGCCGTGCCCGAGCGCGCGGCATCGAAACCGTGCTGATAATCGGTCTTTGCGAAGCGATGCGTGATGAGCGGTGAGAGGTCGAGGCCGCTTCGCAGGATTCCGAGCATTTTTCCCCAGGTCCGGAACATCTCGCGTCCGTAGACACCCTTGATGGTCAGGGCCTTCAGGATGATTTCGGACCAGTTGACCTGCATCGGTTCGCCCGGGATACCGAGGAGAGCGAGATTGCCGCCCATGCGCAGGGCGTCGATCGCCTGCCCAAGTCCTGCATGATTGCCCGACATTTCGAGCGCGACATCGACGCCGCCGGCAAGCCCGAGGCGGTCGAGAACCTCCTGCAAATCCTCGCGCGCGACATTGACCGGACGTACATCGGCGAGTTTCACAGCAAGCTCGAGGCGGTAATCATTGACGTCGGTGATGAGGACGTTCGCGGCGCCGGCGCGCCGCGCGACGGCCGCTGCCATGATGCCGATCGGTCCCGCACCGGTGACGAGCACATTCTCGCCGAGCAGGTCGAACTGCTGCGCCGTATGGACGGCGTTACCCAAGGGGTCGAGGAGCGCGCCGAAATCGTCCCCGACCTCGTCGGGAAGCGGCACGACGTTGAAGGCAGGGATCGCAAGATAGTCGGCAAAGGCTCCCTGCCGGTTGACCCCGACACCTTTGGTGTCGGGATCGAGATGGAATTGCCCGGCCCGTGCCGCCGCCGAATCAAAATCGATGATATGCCCCTCGCCCGAGACGCGCTGCCCGATCCGCAGCTTGCGGCTGACGCCCGAGCCAATCGCGACGATCTCGCCCGCGAATTCATGCCCGACGATCATGGGGACGGGGATGGTCTTCGCCGCCCAGCTATCCCAGTTGTAGATATGGATATCGGTCCCGCAGATCGCGGTCCGCTTGACGCGGATCAGGACATCGTCGGGTCCGGGCTCAGGAACGGGCGCGCGGCTCGACCAGATGCCCTCGCGGGCATGGAGCTTGGCGAGCGCGAACATATCGGCGGCTCCGGCGGCCTGTGTCTGAGCGCTCATCGCGCGGCCTCCAGCTGCTTTGCCGTTAGGGCGAACGCCTCGATCGCCCGATCGATCTGCTGAGGACTATGCGCCGCCGACATCTGGGTCCGGATGCGCGCGAGCCCCTTGGGAACGACAGGGAAGGAAAAGCCGGTGACGAAGATGCCCGCTTCGAGCAGCGCGGCTGCGAACGCCTGCGCGCGCGCCGCATCGTGGAGCATCACGGGGATGATCGGATGTTCGCCCGGCAGCAGGTCGAATCCCGCCTTTTCCATTCCGGCGCGGAAGCGCCGCGTGTTAGCGAACAGGCGGTCGCGCAGGATATCGCCTTCGTCCGAGCGGGCGATCTCGATCGCGGCGAGCGAGGCGCCGCACACCGACGGCGCGAGCGCGTTCGAAAACAGATAGGGGCGCGCTCGTTGGCGAAGCAGCGCAACGACGTCGCGGCGGGCGGCAATAAACCCGCCCATCGCGCCGCCGAGCGCCTTACCGAAAGTACCGGTGATAATATCGACCCGGCCCTCGACCTCGCGATAGGCGGCCGTTCCGCGCCCCTTCGTCCCAAGCAGGCCGGTCGCGTGACAATCGTCGACCATCACGAGCGCCTCATAGCGTTTGGCGAGCGTGGTGATCGCAGCAAGGTCGGCGATCGCGCCATCCATCGAGAAGACCCCGTCGGTCGCGATCAGGACCGTCCGCGCCCCGTCGTCGCGCGCTTCGCGTAGCCGCTGCTCGAGCTCCTCCATGTTTCCGGTGGCGAAGCGAAGGCGCTTCGCTTTGCAAAGCCGGATACCGTCGATGATCGACGCATGGTTGAGGCTGTCGGATATGATCGCGTCCGCTTCACCGAGCAGCGGCTCGAACAGGCCGCCATTGGCGTCGAAGGCCGCGGCGAAGATGATCGCATCCTCGAAGCCGAGATAGGCGGCGATCGACGCTTCGAGCTCGCGGTGTATTTCCTGCGTCCCGCAGATGAAGCGAACCGAAGCCAGTCCGGCACCCCAGCGCCGTGTCGCGTTGACTGCGGCGTCGATCACGCGCTGATCGGAGGCGAGACCGAGATAATTATTGGCGCAAAGGTTGATCGACGTGGCGGCGCGGCCCGCGAGCGTGACAGTGGCGCCTTGCGGCGACGAGATGATCCGCTCGGGCTTCCACAAGCCCTGGGCTTCGATCGCCTCGATTTCTGCCGCGACATATTCGTAAAAACGCGATGACATGATTCTCACTCCCTGACGGGAGCAAATTATAGAATAGTGGACTTGATGTCCATTATAATGGAATTATCACTCAAAATAGATTGACGAGAAGCGCCTGGGCGTCGTTTTCACCGTTGTTCGAGATGCAATGCGGGATGTCTGCTGGATAGCGCGCGGTCATGCCTTCCAGAACCTCTGTGCGCTCGTCGCCCGCCTCGACAATCAGGCGGCCAGCGAGGACGGTGAGATGCTCCATCGAGCCGCGCGCATGGGCGGCCGAGCGCAGCACGCCGCCGCGCGCGATACGCAGATCGTACCATTCGATGCTGCCGACGCGTTCGGCGGGGCTGAGAATCTTGAGCACGCACAATCCGTCGTCGCTGCGCATCTCGGGCGTGAAGGCCGCGCTCGCCACGGCGATCCGCGGCGGCGCCGTGCGTTGCCCCACGCCCAGCAGGTCCGCCATTTCGATGTGGAGCGCCTCGGCCAGCGCCCAGACCGTCGCAACCGTCGGGTTCGCCTGGCCCCGCTCGATCTGCGAGAGCATCGAGCGCGAGACGCCCGACATACGCGCCAGATCGTCGAGCGTCAGTCCGCGATCCTTGCGCAGCCGCTGGAGATGGGGTCCGAGCGGCGGCGGGCCACTGTCGGTCACGCTCTCAAATTCCTGTGCCACGTCGCATCCGCTTCCCGTCATTCCAACCCGTCAGAGCGATAGGCTAGCCGCAAGCCTGGCGGCAACCCCTTTCCCCGCTCCCCCACTCGCCGCTAGACCGTTGTCAGCAACAGGCTGGTCTCGCTGTTGGCAACCCCGTCGATCAGGCGCACCTCGCGCAGCACCCGGTCGAAATCCGCGAGGCTCGAGGTGCAGATGTCGGCGACGAGGTCCCAATTGCCGTTGGTCGTATGCAGCGCGCGAATCTCCGAAAACCCCCGCAGTCGCTGAATGACCTGTGTCGTCGACTTGCCGGTTACTTCGATCATCATGACGGCATGGACGTTGAAATCGTCATGATCGGCGCGCACCCGCACCGAAAAGCCCAGGATTGTGCCGGTCTCGACAAGCCGGTCGAGCCGGTTCTGGACCGTGCCGCGCGCCACGCCGAGCGCATCGGCGATCTTCGACAGCGACGCGCGCCCATCGGCGCGCAGGTGCGCGATGATCCGGCGATCGAGCGCGTCCGGAATGAATTTTGCAATTGTCATGAGCCCTCCGGCCGCGGCGCCTAGAGCCCACTGGCTATTTCGTCAATTCTGCCGATCAATATGCACAATCTGTTGCGCTATTCGGCGCAGACTTGCCATTTCGATGAAAATGCGAAGCAGATAACTTTGGCAGGCGCCCTCCAGCCAAGGATTTTCGATGCCACCTGTCGCCTCGCCTCTCGCCTATGTCCCATTCGTCAGCGTCGAGAATATGATGCGCCTCGTGCACCATTACGGTCTGGAGAGGGTCCTCGTCGAGCTGACCGAAGCGGTCGAGGCCGATTATCGCCGCTGGGAGAGCTTCGAGAAGGCGCCGCGGGTCGCATCGCATTCGCGCGAGGGCGTGATCGAGTTGATGCCGACCTCGGACGGCGAGGTGTACAGCTTCAAATATGTGAATGGTCATCCCAGCAACACGGCGAAGGGCTTCCAGACCGTCACCGCGTTCGGCGTCCTCGCGCAGGTCGAGACCGGCTATCCATTGATGCTGACCGAG
Organism: Sphingopyxis sp.; assembly: GCF_035565275.1. GTDB lineage: Bacteria > Pseudomonadota > Alphaproteobacteria > Sphingomonadales > Sphingomonadaceae > Sphingopyxis. Next base: position 34,496 of record NZ_DATMST010000012.1, on the reverse strand, counting down.
ATGACGCTTCTGACCGCGCTGCGCACCGCGGCGACGTCGGCGATGGCGGCGCGCCATCTCGCTCCGACGAACGCCAGGATCATGGCGATGATCGGCAACGGCGCGCAAGCGGAGTTCCAGGCGCTGGCGATGAAGGCCGTCGTCGGCATCGAGGAGATTCGTCTCTACGATATCGACCCCGCGGCGACGACCAAGACGGCCCGGAATCTCGCACCGAGCGGCCTCCGCACTGTCTCTTGCGCCTCTCCTGAAGAAGCGATCGAGGGCGCTCACATCGTCACGACCTGCACGGCCGACAAAGCCTATGCGACAATCCTTACCGACAATATGGTTGGGTCGGGTATCCACATTAATGCGATCGGCGGAGACTGTCCGGGCAAGACCGAGCTGCATCGCGACATCCTCGCCCGCGCCACGACGTTCGTGGAGTTCGAGCCCCAGACTCGCATCGAAGGGGAAATCCAGCAGATGAGCGCGGATTACCCCGTCACCGAATTCTGGCGGCTCCTAGACGGTACCGCGGAGGGCCGCGGGGACGCAGCGCAAATCACGCTGTTCGACAGTGTCGGCTTCGCGATCGAGGACTTTTCCGCGCTGCGCTATATCCACGGCAGGCTCGAAGGCAGTGATTTCTTCCAGCCGATCGACATACTCGCCGACCCCGACGACCCCCGCGATCTCTACGGCATGCTGCTGCGCGCGGCCACCTGATCCCGAACAAAAGCCGGACTCTGATACAGGCATTTGTGCACGCAACTCCTGTCAACGCCGAACGACTTAGCTTCGGTGCCACGGCTGCGCGGGACCGGAGCAGCCAAGCCATTAAAGCGTTGCGGACGACGCCGTGCGTGTCCTCTTCTGGGCAGGCGTCTCGCGGGCAGCAACGACTGACATCAGGCGCAAAGCGGACAAGAAGCCGACGGCCTATTCCAGTCGCGCGGCAGCCCGCCGGCACCGGCTCAAAGCTTTCATCATATGATAGTCAATGCCCTTTTCGCCGATGCCGAGTTGCTCGGCGATCACCCGATAGGACATGCCTTTGAGTCGATGCATCAGGAATATCCGCCGCGTTCTGCGCGGCATCGCGAGAAGCGCCCGTCGATAAGCCCCACGCAATTCCGCCGACTGAATCCCGCTTTCTTGGTCGGGCTGGATTGCAGCAGAGTTTGCGCCAATCCGGACGCGCTCGTCTTCGCGGCAAGCGGCTGCGGAATTGCGAGCGAAGTAAAAGGCGCGCGGCGTCGATTCGCGTTGGAGAATGACGAACAGGCGTTCGAGATTTCGCGCGGCCGGGTCTTCCACGTCCGCGTATGTGGGCTTCTGAGGTGCGGCAGCTTTCATCCCGCCATACTGAAACACACGCCACGATGCGGCGACGGCCAGCATTGAACCGAAGCATCCCAATCCAATCAGCGTGAAGATTTCGGCCCCAGGCGTTTCACTCCAAGTGAGCGCGATCGCAGAAAGCAGTGTAGCGACGGTTGCTGAAGCGGTAGCCGTGAACGAGGTAGATAACAGCCAATATCGCTTCTGGATGACGTGCCAAGCTTCCGCCGTGATACGGTCGAGCTCGGCAAGTCCCGCTTGGTCATCCATGCTGATGAATCGAGCCGCGACGACGCGGAGCGGCAATACTTCCTTCCGGTCGTCCACCATCTTCTCCTAGCGAGGGAAGTCTACATTGCCTCCATCACGGAGCTGACACAAATAATCACTCCACCACTGGGCCATCTCGACGCGTTCCGCCCAATAGGCCGACTGGTTATATATGCGCCGGATGCTCCCCGCGACCATGTGAGCGAGGGCGGGTGAAGGGAATCGAATAACCGAAAGAACCGAAGGGAAGCCTAGTAATTCAGTCCGATGCTAATTTGGAGGCCCCCTGAAAAGCCCCCGTAAGTACTGTACTTAAAAGTCCGGAGGTTCGATTCCGACCGTGGAGCTTGTCGAGCATGTTCGGCCGACGACTTCTCCTCTAATCGAAAAGATAACCCAGCGCTCTGAGAAGGCCAACGACAAAGGAACCGCCCACCACACAGGTCGCGATCCAAAATTCGATCGCGAGCGCCCTGTCCCGCCATTTCCTCGCTTGCTTTGCCATATGCCAACAATGACACGACCGAATATTGTAGGAAACCCGCGTTCTTGTTCTGACGCACGAAATAGGAATTGGTGCCCGGCCCAGTCCCGAAGGGGATAGGGAGCCCAGAACCGGGCACCCATCGCGCTAGCCTGACGGCTTGCGGCGAATTCCATCATTTGACTTTTGATTCAATATCGCGCGGAGGCATGCGTTGGTTGCAGGGGCTAACTTGGCGAACGACCGGATCGAATGGTGGCGCAAAATGGCGCTCCCAATTTTTTTCGGGTTGCGCTAATTTCTAACCACAGAACATCTGCAAACGGGGAGTCGCAGGATGCTTATCGCTTCAATTCTTTTGGCTGCAATGGCGCCAGCACCGGCCGGCAATGTCGACGCGACGCGAGCCGCCTTCACGAAATGCCTCCGCGAGCATCTCAAGAAGCAGCTTGAGGCCAAGGTGACGGAGGCGGAGTTTGAACTTTCCGTGAAGTCGGCGTGCGACACAGAACAATCGGCATTTAAGGCTGCGGTTACGGCGACCAACCGGGCGGGCGGCGATTCGCAAGCCGATGCCGAGGAAAATGCGCAGATGCAGATCGACGACTATCACGCGAACTTCACGGACAAGTTCAAGGACTACGCTTCGACTAATACCATGCCGGGCGAGTGATAGTTTCGGAGGAGGCAGCGCGTCAGTGACGTATTGGCGGCGCACCTCCTTCGTCCATCAAGAGTAAGAGCTCGCGAAGCTTAAGGCGCAAGCTGGCGAGCTCGAGCCCAACAGTAGCTTCGCGCCGCCCGGCGGCGATGAGCAGGTGACGCAGAAGTTCGTCCGAATGTCGCATCAGCGCGAGTAGATGCGATCCACTAGGAGCGTGAGTTCCAGCGAGCCAATGCTTCACACATCGCTCGCTGGCGCCCGTCCATCGCATCAGCGTTTTGACCCCTCGATGGGTCTCTCCGACTTCCTCCGTGAGCGCGGCTGAAACCAGTTCCGCGAAGGTGATGTCGGCCTGTCGTTGCGGTAAACTCTTGCCCGTTTTCGGCAACATCTTACCTCTCCTCGCCGTCTATACTCACCCCGCGTTGCGTCATCGACTCGTGGGGATCGCATACGACCGGACCCTGCGAGCCATCCTCTTTAGATTTGGGGCTGGTGAAGTGGCAGAATGGTCCGATCAGTTCCGAAAAGAAGGCGAAGCGCTGTCGCCGACCGTTCGCGCTGCCGAATATGTGCGGATGTCGACCGATCACCAGCGTTACTCTACCGAGAATCAAGGTGAGGCAATCCGCCGGTACGCTGAGACTCGCGGAATTGAGATCGTCAGAACATATGCCGACGCCGGAAAAAGCGGATTGAGTATCGACGGCCGGGACGCTCTCAAAAAATTGATCGAGGATGTTCAGGCCGGGACAACCGATTTCACGATGGTTTTGGTCTATGATGTCAGTCGCTGGGGCCGGTTCCAGGACGCCGACGAGAGCGCCTACTACGAATATATCTGTAAGCGGGCAGGGATCGCCGTCGAATATTGCGCGGAGCAGTTCGACAATGACGGCAGCCCGGTCTCGACGATCGTAAAGGGCGTCAAGCGCGCCATGGCTGGAGAGTATAGTCGCGAGCTATCGGCGAAGGTTTTCGCCGGTCAAGGCCGACTAATTGAAAAAGGGTTCCGCCAAGGCGGCGGTGCGGGTTTCGGGCTTCGGCGGACGCTTGTCGACGAACAGGGTCATGTGAAGGCAGTGCTGAGGCGTGGAGAGCACAAAAGCATTCAAACCGATCGCGTTATCCTCACTCTCGGCCCGAGCGAGGAAGTGGAGGTCGTTCGCGACGTCTATCGGGCCTTCGTTCATGAGGGGCAGACTGAGGCTCAAATCGCTGACGGGCTCAATCGCCGCGGAATCCGCACCGACCTCGATCGTCCTTGGACCCGAGGCACAGTTCATCAGGTGCTGATCAACGAGAAATATGTCGGCGACAATGTCTGGAACCGACAATCCTTCAAGCTCAAGAAGAAGCGCGTTCGAAACGATCCGGGCATCTGGATCCGGGCGGACGGCGCCTTTGATGCGATCGTTGAGCGCGATCTGTTCGAAGCGGCGCGATCCATTATCGGGGCGCGCTCATTCCGACTCAGCGACGAAGAAATGCTCGGCGCACTTCGCGATCTTTACGAACGCCGGGGACTACTCTCCGGCCTCATCATCGACGAATCCGACGGAATGGCCTCTAGCAGTGCTTATGGGTCGCGGTTCGGGAGCCTGCTGCAAGCCTACAGCTTAGTGGGTTATCGGCCAGACCACGACTACCGCTATATTGAAATCAACCGAGCCCTTCGACGCCTGCACCCCGATGTGGTGAAAAATGTTCTGGAGGGTCTGGTCGAGATGGGCAGTGTCGTCGGCCAAGACGAAAAAGGCGAGCGACTTCTCGTCAACGGCGAGTTCAGCCTGTCCATAGTCATCGCCCGTTGCACGTCTACGCCGACGGGATTGCTGCGCTGGAAGCCTCGGTTCGACACCGCCCTTCTGCCGGACATCACGATCGTCGTCCGCATGGACCGGATGAACCGGAGACCGCTCGATTATTATCTGTTTCCCCGCATCGATCTCGCGGCGCGACGGCTGCGGCTGGCCGAAGACAATGGACTGGGTCTCGATGCCTACCGGTTCGAGTGCCTCGATTATCTATACCATATCGCGGCTCCGGTGCCGCTGAGCGAGGTCGCATGAGCGACGTTTCACGCGCACAGCATATAGAGATGATCCCGTTATCACGGATCAATGTTCTCAACCCCCGCGGGCGCAACAAGCGCCAGCACCGAGAAATCGTCGACAATATCGAGGCGATCGGTTTGAAACGCCCGATTACGGTGAGCCGAAGGGCGGGAAGCGGCGGGCTCGTATATGACCTCGTGTGCGGCGAAGGGCGTCTGGAAGCATTCCAAATGCTCGGAGAGGAGGAGATACCTGCGGTCGTGATCGAGGCCACCGAGAGCGAGTGCCTTGTCATGAGCCTCGTCGAAAACATCGCGCGGCGGCATCACCGGCCAATAGATCTCATCCGCGAGGTGGGCGAACTCAGGAAGCGGGGACATACCGAAACAGCGATCGCGGAAAAAATCGGCGTGTCGGCATCTTGGGTAAATCTGGTTCTCAACTTGATCTCGCGTGGTGAGGAGCGACTTCTCTCGGCGGTAGAGACGGGGCTCATCCCTATCACTTTGGCGATCGAAATTTCACGCGCGGAATCGGACGAGGCGCAGCGAATATTGCTCGACGCGTACGAAAAAGGCGATCTGCGAGGGAAGAAGCTGACGGCGGTTCGGCGATTGCTGGAAGCGCGTCTCGAAGCCCGTAATAAGGGCCTTCCAGATGGGAGGCTCGGCCGCAAACGGACGTCGCGTCGGCTGACCGCCAGTCAGTTGATGGAAATCTACCAGCGCGAAGCAGAGAAGCAGCGACTGTTGGTCAAGAAATCCGAGTTCGCGCAAACTCGCCTGCTTTTCGTCGTGGAGGCGATGAAGGAGTTGCTGGCCGACGATGGGTTTCACACGATGCTGCGCGCCGAGAGCCTTGACCAGGTTCCGCGCTGGCTTGAACTAAGGATGGCAGGTCATGCCGCCGATTGATGCAGGCCGGGTCCGCGCGGCATTCGACAGGGACTTTGTCACCGTACCGATCGCCGCGATTGTGCCGCTTAAGAGCTTGCGGCAGGGCGCACTCGAAAGCGGCAAATACGCGCAAATATTGAGTTCGATAAAAGCGATTGGGCTGGTCGAGGCGCCAGCTGTGATCGCCGCGCCGGGAAATGATCAACGGTATTACCTTCTCGACGGCCATTTGCGGATCGAAGCTCTCAAGCAGCTTGGCATAGAAGAAGTCGAATGCCTGCTCGCGACGGAAGAGGACACCTACACATACAATAAGCGCATCAGCCGCCTTCCGCCCGTTCAGGAGCACAGGATGATCGTACGAGCGGTCGAACGAGGTGTCGCGCCTGCACAGATAGCGGAAGCGCTCGGCCTTGAGGCTGACACGATCGTGAAGCGCTTCAGGCTGTTGGATGGGATTAGCCCCGACGTGGCGGAGAAGCTGAAAGAGACAAATTGCTCGATCAAGGTGTTCGATATTCTGAGACGCATGTCTGCGATTCGCCAAATCGAAGCCGCCGATCTAATGTCCGGGCAGAACAATTTCAGCTCGGTCTTTGCGAGCGCTCTCCTCGCCGCGACGTCACCAGATCAACTGGTCAAACATAAGGGCAGGCCTGGACGAACACCGACACCCGACGGGCAGCAAATCGCCCGCATGGAGCGTGAGCTCGCGGTACTTCAGAGCCGGATCACGTCGGTTGAGGACAGCTATGGCATAGATAATCTGCATTTGACGCTCGCACGCGGCTATTTGTCGAAGCTGCTAGCCAACCCGAACGTAGCACGCTGGCTTACGCTGCATCGGCAAGAATATCTCGCCGAGTTCGAACGAATTGCCGAGATCGAGACATTGGGCGTCGCTCCTGAGCCTCCCTCGCAGGTTCAACATCTGGCGGCCGTCTAAGATAAGGCTTTCGACGAACGCCGGAGTGATAGCAGTGAAGAAATCGAAATAGATTGACGCAGCGTTCGCCCTCTGATTCAAGCTCGGGGAGGCCCGCCAGAGTTTCCTCTGACGGACCCCCGTTCGGAAGGCTTACAGCTTAGGGCGCTTGACCTTCTTCACGACATGGAGAGTCTCGACGACCGCACCCTTGGGGCGGCGTTGAGCCTCCTTGATCGTGATAAATTTGCCGGTTCCGGCATCACGACCAATTTTGCGCGTCTTGCTCATTGGATTTCTCCTTGCACAAGCCGAGCGGTTGGGCCGCCCTCCCCGAGACGCCGGATGCGCCTCGCGTCGAGAAGGAGCACCGGTTCCAAGGGGCTGTGACCCGCAGCGATAATTGCGTTGGGCGAACGGGGAGTCGAGTCTGTTAACTATTGGCACACCGTCCCGAAACGAGGCGGCAGAACTATCGCGCCGCCCGCTCGAAGGGCGGGCGGCGCGCGATTTTTCGGCGCTAAGGAATAGGGGCGGCGAACATCGCCGCCCCTAGCTTCACGCGGCTTCGCGCTGCGGTTCTTCCTCGGCTCCCTGAGGGACCGCTTCTCTGGGTGCGACCACGGCACCGATCCCGCCGCGCTCGGTGTAGGCGGCGGGCGGGAAGGCCATCCACCTCGGCACCCACCCCTCGACCTGGGTGCGGCCATTTTTGCCGTTCAGATGATCGCGGACGATCGTCTTCAAGGTCGCGCCCTTCTCTTTGGCGTTCGCCGATGCAATGTCGTCTCCGCCGACCTCGGCAACCAGCGCGGTCAGAACTTCCTTGTCGCGAAGCCCGTCGAAGAAGGCGTCGTCGGCGTTCCACCATGCCGCCATATCGATACCGATTTGAAGGCCCACCGCCTCGACGGCCGCGCTCCCGGCGAACAGAGTTTCACCCATGACGATAGCAATGACGTCCATCACCGCACGGTCGGGCAGGTCAAGCAGCCGCTGGAACAGGTCCGCGAGCGGCATCGAATTGCCGCCCGTCACGGTCGGTTCCTCGGGGTCAAAGCCAAGCAGCGCCAGCACCGCACGCCGCTTCTCGTCGAAGATCGCCTCGGCCCTGCTGACCTCAACGCTCTCGCGCACGTCGTCATCTTTCGCCGACTGTGGCTCGACCCGCACATTCCACAGCGGTGAACCTGCGATGGCGTGGGCAATCATCAACCGCAGCGCGACCGCCGTATGGCCGGTCAGTTCGGCGCGCACAGCCGCGTGGCGATGAAGGTCAACATAGGTCTGCATCCGCGAAGTCAGTTCCGGACGCGGCGCCTTGGGCGCGGCTTCGATCTTCTCGCCTTTTTCGAGCCGCGCGGCTTCCTTGGCGGTGATGTAGCCCTCGTGGATATCGACCTCGCCGCTATCGCGCACCTCGATATAAACGCGCCCGCCCTTTCGCTTCGCCGCGTGACGATGTTCCCACTCGCGAAAATGATCGCCCTTGGGCAGGACGACGACCTCGTTCCACCCCGCGTCCAGAAAGCACGTCCGCCGTTCCTCGATGGCGGCAAGCTGCGCGGTCCAGAAAGCATCGCTGTCCGCGAAATAGCGCTCGTCCCCGAACAGGTCGGCAATGATCGCGAGGCCGCTCGCCTCGACCTCGAACAGGGCATGGGCCGCGCTGATCGCGCCGCCGCCGAACAGCCAGTTCTTGAGCTGCTGACCCTGCGGGCAATAGGCATCCGCGTCGTCGAACAGCGCCAGCCATGCGCGCTGCTGCGACTTGGACGCCATCGTCAGGTGTCGCACCGTGCCCGCGCTGACCTTCTCCTTTGCGTAGAGCGAACGGATGCGCGGCAACAGGTTGCCGAGCGCGAGAATGCGCTTCACCATCGCCTCGGGCATTCCGAACGTATCGGAAATATCCGCAACGCTGCGTCCTTCGCGGACCAGCCGCGTATAGGTGACCCACTGCGTCACCTCGTCGGCATCGCGCCGCGCGACATTCTCGATCAACGAGGCCTCGAGCGCGGCGGCATCGTCGCCTTCTTCGAGGATCGCGCAAGGAAGCGGCTCGGCTTCGCCTCTCTCGCCCGCGACGATGGTCGCCGCCGTGAAGCGCCGTGCACCCGCCACGATCTCGAATGCACCCTCGGCGCAGTTCGGCCGGACGATGAGCGGAACGAGGATGCCTCGCGCACGGACGGTAGGCAGAATATCCGTCACGTCGGGCGCCTTTTTGGCGTAGCGCATGTTCGTCTTGCTGATCGACAGCTTGCCAAGGTCGATAAAGTCGAGTTTCATTGTCTTCACCTTTCTTTGTGGAAGGTGCCGGTCCGTCGAGTTTCGCGATTGGGCGGACCGGCTTAGGTTCGGCGGCGAGACGCGCCGCCCGCGTCAGCCTCGGCCCTCGGGCTTCGGAAGTTCGTCGCCACGCGCGGCACGGCGGAAATTCTGTTCGGCGGTGATGATCGCACCTGCACGGCGAGCGGCAGCCGCCCAGCGGGACAATGGAACCTCGGACGCAAAGCCCAGATCGCGCTCGATGCCGAGACCGAAGGGCAGCCGCACCGACGCCAGTTCGGACAGGCTGAACGAACCGAGTTCAGGACAGCCGAACCCAAGATCGGCCAACCCGAACAGCGTATCGCCATCCTCATCCAATTCGGTCGCAAGCCATGTCGCCGAGCCGACCGGCGAGAAGAATTTGACGACCGGCACGAAGTCTGGCTCCGCCGCACCGGCCATCACGGCAGCACGCCGGGTCTCGTCATTCGCGCGCAAAGCGTCATGAAGTTCAGCGGTCAGGAGCTTGCGCCCAACGCGGCGCTTTTTGGTCTTTCCCATGTCATCCTCCATTCCCGCCCCCTAACCATCAGGCCCCCGGCGGAGCGGGGGTGGGCGGCGAGAACGACCTGCCGGGCGCGGCCAGGAAGGCGGCCCGCACCCGAAGGGCTGGAACGAAGAGGAAGAGCCGCCCAGCGGCTTGCGGGATGCCGGGACGCGCCCAGAGGGGAGAGCCGGCCAACCCAGCGACAGACGGGAGGCCGATCGACAACGCCGCCGCGTTCAACGCGGCGCCGACATGATCGTCAGCGACGAGGACTTATTCGCCGTGCCGGCGGATCGTTAGAAGAGACGCGCTCTCAGACCGGCCGCAGGCGGTGGGGCGTGCGTGCGCAGATGTGCTTAGCCGCTGCACCGTCAAGATCGCCGGGCCGAGTGCGCAGCGCGGTCAGGGCAGACGCGCGATCCCTGTCGGCGCCTGCCGCCGGCAGCGAGCGCCCATTTTCAACCGCGCACAATTTCCGGCGCGGCGGCTGGGCGGTCAGCTCCTGCGCAAGGGCGAAGGGAGTAAACGAAGATTATCGATCTATGTATTGGAGTGACGAAGAGGAATCGAACCTCTCCCCGGCGCGACCTTGATGAGGCACCTCACTACAACGAACATCACCCTATCGCTTGCGTGGATTAGCTACCCCACCAGGGATCACGTCAGCGCCCGCTTTTCCTTGCACGATAAGTTCGACGTGTGCATCCATATGGACCTCCATTTTTGCCACCTGAATGGTGACCGTGGTGGTGAACCCGATGGTGATAGCGATCCACGCCGCGATAGCCGTGAGTCGTTTTGCGCGAAGTTTCCTCCTCAAACTTGAACCCGGAGAATAGGCGGCCACATCCGCCTCTTCAAGTCAGTTTGGCAAGGAAACAGCATATTACTTTGGGGCACAAGAGTTAGCCTCTGTTGTTCTCAAGTTTAGTCATTACACCCTCGTCAACAGATTTGCTTCTGCATTCCATTGGCGTAGAACGTAAATTCAAGAGATAGGGGGCTGGCCTTGGACAAGGGCGCACATTTCTACCGAAGCGATTTTCAAGTTCACACGCCGCGCGATCTTCGCTGGGCGGGACCGGATGCTGTCACAAACGAAGAGCGGCTCGTCTACGCTCGTCGGTTTGTCGCTGCCTGCAGAGAAAAGGGGCTACAGGCGGTTGCCATCACGGATCATCACTGCATGACGTTCCTACCCTTCATCCGGAGGGCGGCAGAGGAAGAACTGGCGGAAGACGGTACGGCGCTCGATCCAGAAACTAAGCTCATCGTGTTCCCTGGCATGGAGCTGACGCTTGGTGTTCCGTGTCAAGCTATCATCATTTTCGATGCTGACTTTCCCAATGATATGTTCTCGCTGGCGATAAATGCGCTGGCGATCACGCAAAATGATGCTGGTCAGTCGAAGGTCCGGGACGTCGTGCGCCTCGGAAGTATCACGACCTTTTCGGAGTTGAAAGCAAGACTCGACGCGCATGAATATCTCCGCGGCCGGTACATCGTTCTGCCGAACGTAACCGACGAGGGGCAGCATTCGCTGCTGCGCGCCGGTCAAACGGACAAGTATATCGAGATGCCCTGTGTTGGCGGGTACAGCGATGGGTTATTCGCCAATCTGCGGCAGGGAACGAAAAACAAGCTGGCAGGCATCGATGGCGCATGGGGTCACAAGCGGATCGCCTGTATTCAAACCTCGGACACGCGCCGCGACGATCATACAACGCTTGGCGTACCCTCGACCTGGCTGAAATGGGCGACCCCGACTGCGGAAGCTCTCCGGCAGGCCTGCCTCGCGCAAGAATCCCGCATCGCGCATGACTCGCCTCATGTACCGGAAACGTACCTTGCCAGCGTCAGCGTCAGCAATTCTACGTTCCTCGGGCCTCTCGATCTCGACTTCAACCCGCAATATAGTTCGCTCATCGGCGGTCGTGGCACCGGCAAGTCCACTGTACTGGAATATATCCGCTGGGCGCTTTGTGATCAGCCGCCAAGCGGCGACGAAGACGCGACACCTAATTATCAGGCGCGGCGCCTGCGCCTGATCGACGGTACGTTGAAGCCGCACGGTGCCACAGTTGACGTGACGTATGTCCTCAATGGGGTTCCCCATCTCGTCCGCCGGGCAAGTGCCAACGGCGGTGTTCAGATGAAGATCGGTACGGCCGCTCTGCAGCCCTGCACCGAAGAGGAGGTTCGGGCGCTACTTCCGATACAAGCTTACAGCCAGAAGCAGCTCAGCGATGTGAGTGTCCGCATCGAGGAACTGACCCGCTTTATCACTGCGCCGATCAAAGGCGATCTCGACCGTTTGCAGCGGAAAGCGGACGATAGGGCGAATCGTATCCGGGAGGCCTATGCCACCCGCCAGCGTTTCCGGGATTTGTCGCGGACGCTGCAAAACCGGGTCTTAGAAGAACGCTCGATCGCAGAGCAGGCGAATACGATCCGCACTTCACTTTCAGGGTTATCGGACGCCGATCACGCGCTCTTAGAGCAGGGCCAATATTACAACGCAGCGAGCTCCCTCGTAGCGTCATGGAAAGTAGGGGCAGGCACGATCAGCCAGAAGGCTCGTGAGCTACGCCAGCTCGTTCAAACCCAGCGCGCCGCTATACAGCCCGTGCCGGCAGAACCCGCCGCGATGAAGGAAGCGCTCGATCTTGCCCGGGCGCAATACGACACGATGTTGCAGGCCGCGCTAACTTCGCTCGAAGAAATGGCGGCGGCGGCGAGCCTTATCGAAGGCGGAGAGCAGGCCGCTGGCCCCTGGGAAGTGTGGGAGGCGGGCCATGCCGCCTTTCAAGATGGATACCGCGCTGCGATGGAGCGGTCATCGTCGCACACAGAAAAGCTGCAGCAGCTCCGAATGCTTGAGGCGCGCGTAGCCGAACTCGCCGATGAAACGACGCGTGTGCGCGAGATGCTGGTGACGCTGGCTACCGCAGACGAGAACTACACGACCGCGCGCGATGAATGGCTGGGAGCACAGGCCGAGCATGACGATCTGGTCGACCGCGAATGTTCCGAGCTGACAACCCGCTCGGGCGGCTTGATTCGTGTGGGCGTCAAGCGGTACGCGGATCCCGTCGCCTTCGTTAGCACACTGCGCTCGGCGCTGCAGGGCTCGCGCGTTCAATCGGCGAAGCTCGATGCGCTGGGCGACGGGATCACGGGCGCAGCTGATCCAAAAGCATCTTGGATGGCGGCGTTGGCGGAATTGGAAGGTTTGGCAGACTATGATGCCGAGCGCGGCCCGCCAAGCGCGAGGCCGGGTGCGATCACTCTGCTGGATCTCGGACTCAACGTTGGCGACGTTGATAGGATCGCGCAGCATTTAACACCGGAGAACTGGCTGGCGTTGTCGCTGACGCCGATCGCCTCGGTGCCGGTCTACGAATTCCGGGCACGGGAAGGAGAGTATATTCCTTTCAAGAACGCCTCAGCCGGCCAGCAGGCGACGGCACTTCTGAAAACACTGCTCAATCAGCCTGGGCCGCCTCTCATAATTGACCAGCCCGAGGAGGACCTCGACAACCCAGTCATGCTGGAAATTGTCAATCAACTCTGGGATGCGAAACGGCTCCGTCAAATCGTCTTTGCAAGCCATAACGCCAATCTCGTTGTGAACGGCGACGCGGAGCTTGTCGCGTGGTTCGGATACCGAACCACGGGGGATCAATCGCGCGGTACGATTAAGGGCGTTGGGGCGATCGACGTGCCTGCGGCACGGGAAGCGATTAAGCAGATCATGGAAGGCGGCGAAAACGCCTTCCGGCTGCGCCGGGAGAAGTACGGCTTCTGACGGGCTACGGGTGTTCCACTTTTGCCTATCAGCCGAGGCTTGGGCGAGTCTTGGCGGGAGGCAGGAGCCGTGTGCGAGTGATATCCGCAGCTGCGTTGCTTCGAGGCGGAGTTCGCGCGTGGTGAGGCACCACGGGCTTAAGCAGGCTAATGAGGTTATGGGGTTGCTGACCGTCATTTTGGTCCGAATTGGAAGTGATCGCGCGATTGGTCTTCAAGTGCGAGCTATTCGCGACTAGTTCGTCTCGAAGAGATTTTGGAGGCGGCGCGGGTCCCTCCCACAATGGAGGGGTCATATGGGTTTTTATTCGCGGCTCCGCGACGCGCGCGGCGACGATGAAGCGCTCCAGCACTGCGTTGAATCGGTTGTCGATCAGCTCCAAACGGCGGATGATCCCGCGCGGCCCGGCATGTTGCTGGGAAAGATCCAGTCGGGAAAGACGCGAGCTTTCCTCGGCATCATCGCGCGTGCCTTTGACCGGGACTTTGACATCGCCATCGTCCTCACGAAGGGGACAAAGACGCTCGCGAGCCAGACGGTCAAACGCATTGGCAGCGATTTCAAGGAATTTATCGACGAGGACGAGATCGTTCTCTTCGACATCATGAGCGCGCCAGAGCGACTGACCAAATCGGAGTTACGGCGCAAGATCATCATTGTCGCAAAGAAACAGGTACATAACCTCGATCGCGTTCAGGACTTTTTTGACGAGCAGTATCCGGAACTCAAGGGTCGAAGGGTTATTCTCGTCGACGACGAAGCCGACATGGCGAGCGTTCGTTTCACCAAAAAAAAGGGTGAGGACGAATATGACCAAGGCCGGATCGCGTCGCAAATGGACGCGCTTCGTGAAATGCTTCCACGCATTTCCTTTTTGCAAGTGACCGCGACGCCATATGCTCTGTATCTTCAGCCCGAAAACTACGAGCAAGCCTCGCAGGCGAAAGAGCTATTCTTTCCGAAGCGGCCGGCCTTCACCGAGTTGCTGCCGATCCATGACCGCTATGTCGGAGGTGAGGCCTATTTTGGTGGATGCGGGGCGGATGACCCTTGCTACTATCTGCATGTTCCAGTCGACGATCGCGAGCATGACGCGCTGCGTTCAATCGATGGCCGAACCATCCGGGATGACCGCCTTTGGACCAGCGAGAACGTCAAGATCCTGCGCCGAAGCCTGCTCAGCTTCCTGCTAGCCGTCGCGGTCCGCCGCCGACAGCAGCAAATGCTTGATCAGCGCCCGCTAAAATACGCGATGATCATTCACAACGACACCCAGCGCGCCGCGCATGACTGGCAATGGGAGATTGTCCAGCGGCTTATCGCGGCGTTCGAGTTGGCGGTCGAAGACAATGACGCGCGGCTTCGCGCGGTATTCGACGAAGCCTACGCCGATATCTCGCGCTCCGTTCTCGCAAACGATGGCCATATGCCAAGCGCCGATGAGGCCTTCGCCGACGTATGCCAACTTATCGCCGACGGCGAACTCCATGCCCAGCGGGTGAACTCCGACACGCAGCTCGAGCCCCTACTCGACCAGGAAACGGCCGAGTTAAAGCTCCGTGCAAAGGCCAATATTTTCATTGGCGGCAGCATATTGGATCGCGGCATCACGGTGCCGCACCTCATTGCATTTTACTACGGCCGCAACCCCAAACGTATGCAGGCGGACACGGTGCTGCAGCATTCGCGCATGTACGGAGCGAGGCCGCGAGATGATCTCGCGGTCACGCGCTTCTACACCTCTGCGGGCGTTCACAAACGCCTGTCCAAGATTCACGCGCTTGAAGTCGCGCTCCGCGAGGCCTTCGAAAGTGGCGCGCATGACAGTGGCGTCGTATTCATTCAGAGCGACGCGACGGCAGGCTTCGTCCCGTGCGCGCCTAGCAAGATAACGATGAGCGACGTCGTCGCGGTCCGCCCGAACGGCGTGTTGCTGCCAACGGGTTTCGACACGATCGCGGCGACCTACCTAACGCGCGAAATGAAGCAGGTGGACGCTCTCGTCCCTGCGGCCGCGACGGATAGCAAGACCTTCGTCGACATAGGCCTCGACGCCGCCCTCGCGCTTATTGATGCGGTCGCGCCGACGCTGGTACTTCCGGAAGATGACACGTTTGATTGGAAAGCGATGAAGAGCTTACTGCGCTACTACGCGGAGAAGAGCAACGGATCGGTACTCGTCCTCGCGGAAACGGGACGCAGGCTCGACCGCGCGAGATCGGGGGATCGGTCGGGCCTCTCGATTCTCGGCACTCCCGAACTGCGCGCGCTGGTGACAACGCCGGACCGCAACGCGCCAGCAATCATTCTGCTCAGGCAGGAAGGCGGTCCCGCCCTCGGCTGGAAAGCAGGTCCCTTCTGGTGGCCGATGCTCGCAAGTCCCGCGCAGGCGGCGTCCTGCGTTTTTGCGGCGAAGGTTGCCGCCTAGCTCTCGGCGCCTTCGCCATCGTCGAAGGGGTGCGCGACGAGAAAATCGGCAATCCGACTGCGCACCTCGTCGAGCGTTTCCTCCCGCGCCGCGCACCGATCCGCCCAAGGACGTCCGGGATGGAGATGATCCCACAGCGGGCGTAGCCCGCCGTAGCGCCCTTTGCCTGGATCGTGATTTCCGAAGCCATCGAGAGCGATGTTCCAGACCGGGCGAAATTGAGCGATGAGCAGGCTTTCTCCGAGCGGAATCCAGATGTCGTCGACGGCCAGATGACGGACTTGAAAGTCGGCGACGGCGAGCGACCCCGATCCCAGTTCGACTTCTCGAATGCTATCACGATGATCGGCCAGCCGCTTGTAAAGGGCTGACCCTCGCGCACTCGCGGCGAGGCTCGCGCCCTTGCGGCCGCCCGACGGAATGGCCTTGCCAATGTAAATCGGCCAACGAGCGGCGCTCGCGTTCGCCGCCGCGATCGGAGCATAAGCCGCATGCGGACCATCGTAATAGAGAACGTAAATACCGGCCCCTTCGAATGGCTCTATCGAACCTAGCGGACGCGCCGGACAGTCCAGCAGGGCTTCCGCGACAGACTTACCAAGATTGATTTTGTCGAGCGGATTATAGACGTCGGTCATTCAAGCGTTGCCCGTACGCGCTTCCATGGCCTTCAAATGCCCAGCGACCGAGTCCGCCACCGTGTGCGCGAGATCGACCGGCACCGCGTTTCCGAGCTGTCGCATCGTCTCGCTCCATGAGCCATGGAAGAGCATTTCGTCCGGAAAGGTCTGGAGACGCGCGCTCTCGCGGATTGTGAAATAGCGCACGGAGCCATCGGGACGTCGTAGCATGTTCTCGCCACCAGGAACGCCATGCACGCCGGCCTTCAGTGTCTTCGCCGGCTCATCGAGGGGACTACCCGTATGTCCAGGATAGCTTCGCGCGCCAGGCTGATACCGATGATCCGTGAACTTCGATCGCGCACCAGGCGCGAGTTCGGGGTCGGGTAATCCCACCAACGCGTCGCGCGTGGTCTTCCATGCCTGGCCTTCAGGTCTCTCGTCGCGAGCGAGCGGCGATGTACGGGGTGCGGTCGGGCGGTCCCGCTTCGCGACCTTGTGTCGATCCCAATAGTCGCCATGAATTTGATCCCAGATCAGCGCCTCGCGCGAATATGTCTCGCGCGGCCACGACCATTGGATGCCGGTATCGGCGCGAAAGCCGACAAAGAAGACCCGCTCCCGCTTCTGCGGCACGCCAAAGTTAGCGGCATTGAGCACCTTGGGCGGCATCACCTGATATGAGAGCGCCGAGCTGCCCTTCGAGCTATGATGTTGTTCGAGACGCGCGCGATGATCGAGCCAAGTCTCCTCGTCGCGCATAGCGATTTCGGGATAAGAAAGCTGCAAATAGATGTAGGTGAAATAGGTTTCGAACGTAGCGCGCGTGAGACCCTTAACATTCTCGAAGATGAAGGCTGTCGGCTGGGTTTCCCGCACGACACGTACCGCCTCGGACCACATGTCGCGATGATCTTGCTGCGCGCGATGCCGTCCGCCAAGCGAAAAGGGCTGGCACGGCGGGCCGCCGGTGACGAGCTGCACCTTGCCTTCGAACTGATCGAAGGAAAACTTACGAATGTCACCTTCCCGGGGCTCTGGCCAATATTCCATTCCGGCCGCCTTGCGTGCCCGATTCTGGCGAATGGTGTCGCAACACCAACGGTCCCATTCGACAACGTCGAGTGTCTTGAATCCCGCGCGCGTCACCCCTAGCCCAAGGCCTCCGGCACCGGCAAAAAGTTCAATCGCGTTCATGGTGACTCCCCAACGAATTCTGATAGCTTGTTGCCCAATTGTTCACGGTCGCGCAACTCGCATTCCCACAAGACAAGCACACTCCACCCCATTTTCCCCAGCGCAGCGACATTCGCCTCGTCGCGCCTTCGGTTCGCCTCGAGCTTCGGTTCCCAGAAATCGAGGCGACTTTTTGGGAGGCGAGCGAGGCGGCACCCCAGAGCCGAATGACGATGCCAAAAGCAGCCATGGACGAAGATGGCCTTCTTGCGTCCACGAAACACAATGTCCGGCTTACCGGGAAGGTCCTTCGCGTGAAGGCGGTAGCGATAGCCCATTTCGTGCAACAATCGACGGACGATCATTTCGGGTTTGGTATCACGCCCCCTGACCAAGGCCATGCGCGCGCCGCGCTCAGCGCGAGTGAGTGTGTCAGTCATACCTGGTCAACGCTCGCACACGAAAGCCGTTCAACGCCGGATCAGCCGGTCGATGGCGGATCTCCTGGCGCCCGGCGACGAATTTTCTCAATCATCGCCTCGGTCCTTGGGTCATCACGAGGATCGCCAAGGCTCGCGATGACATTCTTGACCGCCTGTGCCGCGAGCGCCCGGCTCTCGGGCGTGCCGGCCGGTCGGCCCTTGCGGCCGGGGTGAAGCGAATCCCATTGCGATGCCTGGCCAGCCATGCGGGGGCCGCCCGTTTGATTGCTCCCAAGCCCCATCCCATTCCAGAGTGGACGAAAAGTCGCGATCATCACACTTTCGGCGAGGCTGATATAGGCGTCGTTCAGCACGAGGTAGCGGCAGCGGAAGTCGGACAGAGTCAAATTCTCGGTCTGCGCGATCGATCGAGCATGCTTCCTGATACGCTCATGCAGGGCATCCTCGGTCACCGGCCGAGTGGTGAAACCCTTCCGCGCGTTTTCACGCAATGCCCGACCAACATAAATGGGAATCCGCCACCCGCCTTCGGCTTTATCGAGCGCGACAAGAGGCGCGTAGGCGTCAAGGTCGCCGCCGTAGTAGAGGGCATATACGCCGGCTCCGCCGAATTTCGTTTGCGGAGGGACCGAGTGAAGCGGCTGCTCCATGAGTTCGATTGCGAGAGTCACGCCGACATTCTCCACCGCAAGTGGATCGAACGGGTCAACGGGACTCGAGTCTCTTGGCATTGAAGCGCGCGATATCGCGCCGGCACCCAGTTGGGCAAGCTTGCTCGCTGAATCTCCATGAAGACGCGCATGCCGGAATGGGCGGCTTCGGAGCGGATGCGGAGATAGCGGACGCTTTTCGTCGGGCCGACAAAGCGATATCATCCGGATATGTACTTCACGATTGGGCCAGATGGCGAGCAGTCTCATGACGCACGGATCGAGCTTCATGGCCAATCGGTTGTTCTTCACAGCCGAGGCGGCGCCACGGGAGGAAGGCCGGCGCGAAATACCAGCTATGCCTTGGCGTTGATCGAAATTTGTCGTCGCTCGGGACGACTTGGAAAAGTGCTTGATCGCGTGCTGATTGATAGCGCTCCCGCGAGGCACCTGCCCGAAAGCGAGCGCTTGCTCGTTGATCGCGTCGAAATCGCTTCCTTGCGGCCAGACGAACTCGCCCGTGAGATACGGGTCCGGATGCGCCGCTTTGGACAAGCTAAAGGCACGAAAGGCGGCAATTCGACGAAGCAAATCCGGTTCGACTTCAGGCTTCCTAGCGCGGAAATCATCGAGATGCTTGGACTGCGGCGCGAGGAAGCGCCCGGCAAGCCTCAGCCTCCCTCGATCGTTCCGCTTACCGCGAAGACGCAAGGCCGCGTCACCACGCTACAGATTCGGGAAGCGGTTGACCGGCTGGTTGCTGGCTCGGAAGCGTCCAATTTTCCAGAGACAGCCGGTTATGAGCTAATCGCCACCGGCGGCACACGACTTGCCCCAGAGAAAGTCTTTGGCTTAGCGCTCGAGATTGCGCTGGGCATCAAGGTCTTTCCCGGACATTTCAACGTCGCTCCAGGCCAAACAAGCTTCGAGCTCCTCGAGGCGGCTGGTTTTCGCATGGTCCCCAAGAGCGACGACCGTAATTACCTGCCCGCTAATCGCGCAGGAGATGATGCACTTCCCGATCCCGACGAGCAAGAGTGGGCCGAGGGCGATGTCAAACTCAGTCGGCACCTGCGAACCGAGCGTCGCCGCGATCCGGCAGCTGCGGCGGCGAAGCGCGACGCGGTGCGCCGCGAGCATGATGGAAAGCTGATTTGCGAGAACCCGGCGTGCGCTGTTGACTGGTACGACATTTTCCCGGTCGCGGTTGCCGAAAGTGTCTTCGAGATTCATCACGCCACCCCCGTCGCGACAATGTCGGCAGGGCATCGCACCACCGTTGCAGACCTTAAATGTCTGTGCGCGAGCTGCCACCGAGCCGAGCATCGGCGAATGTCTCTTGAAACCTCTGCGACCTGATAATTCGACGCCCCTCCAAGCGGAGCGCACGGCTGGCCCTTCTCGCCCTGCCACCCGGCATCAGGGGCAAATCAGCCGAGATTTCTCTCGCGGACTTGGGCGCGAAGCCGTCGTCTCGGTCCTTAAGTCTACCACCGTTGAAACGCTACAGCCTTTCGACATCGCGTGAGGGCGCGCATCATATGGTATTCGACCCCCTGTTCCCGGATGCCGATTTCGGCAGCGATTTCGCGGTAGGTCTGGCGGCGCAGCCGATGCATCAAGAAAATGCGCCGCGTGCGGCGCGGCATGGCAAGAAGCGCCCGCCGCAAGCCCCGCCGCAAATCCGATGCTTCTATCGCCAAGGTCTGTTCTGGGCCGGCGGGCGCATCACGCTCGTCATCGAAAGGGAACAGTCCTGTTCCCTTCCGTTTCCCTTGGCGTGCGCGCTCGATCACGAGATTGTGAGCAGCGCGGAAGAGGTATGCGCGCGGATTTTCGACACGCTCGAATGCGCCGGTCCGCAACATGCGCGTGAATGCTTCCTGTGTGAGGTCGGAGGCTTCCTCGCGCCCCACGCGACGCCTGAAGAAGTGAAATAGCCGCGGATTCTCGCGGCGGTAGAATTCCTCGAACGAAGTGAACGGACCGGGGGCGGTCATGGCCGTCCCTCCCAATGTTCGCGCGAGGACAGCGGCGCATCCCGCGAAGCGCGATAGAGGGTAATGCCGGCCTCGATCCGGTCGAGAATGAACGTATCGCGTTCTGACTTTGCCGTGCGGAGATCGGACTTGGAGTAAATCTCGACATCAACCGTGCATCGATTGCCCAGTTCGCGGTCGATCGTCGCTCGCGCGCGCCGCCAACAATGCTCGTCAGTGAAGAGCGGATGATTGACGACGACCCAGAATTCATAATCGGAAAATTCGATCGTCCGGCTGTCTTCGTACCAAGATCGCCGCGCATAGGGACCGATCAGGATAATCCGCGTGATCCGTCCCAGCTCGGGCGCCTGAACTTGCGATGGGTCGAACAGGCCGCGCAATATGCGGGTGATACGTTCGATTTCGCGCTGCTTGCGCCGGATGAGATGGCCGACGCGCGCCATCACGATTTCGCGCGCGTAAACGTCGGTGGTTGGGAGTGTCATTTACAGCTCGCACCGCGGCGGTCCGCGCGATTGCGCGCGGATGGGCAAGCGGTGTTCGCTGTGGCGCCGCTGGAGCGGCTATCAGCAACCGTCCGACACGCAGCCGGACCTACATGATGCCTGGCAGGTTTATCCCCGAAATGGCCGCCAGCCGTTCCATTCCGTGCTGACGATTATGCCAGAATCCGGGAGTCCCGGCAAGCGGCCCGGACCGATCGCCTATCGGCGCGCCGCCGCCTCAAGCTCGACAATCTTGTCCGAGCAAACCTGATGGACCACACGGCCGAGTTCCTCGACCCGCTCACCGAGCCAGGTGAGTTCCTCTTCGCTGACCCTGTAATGTTTTGAATACCTTGCCTTCGTGTACGCCTCTTTCAACTTCTGGAACATGGCGCGCTCGCGATGCGTCGCTTCCGGCCATATCCCGTAGAGGCGACGATCCAACCCTTCGGCAAGCGAGCGCAAGAAACCGATATTGTGGTTGTAAGGTGAGTAGAAGCTGAGCGTCAGCAAGGCGCAGGTGTAGATATTTTCGGTAGCTTGGTGCAACAGGAAGGCGGCCTTCTTCCAGCTCTCCCGCCCCATGTAGAATTTGTAGCCTTCAAGGAATTCTGCCGCGCTGGCGACGTGATCCTCAAAATATTCTCGCGCCGTTTCGAGCGCCTGTTCCGGCGTCTTTGGCTTCGGCGTAGCCAGCTCCCGGTCATCCGCTTCGTAAAGGGCGACACCGTCCTTCGCTACCTCCATGAAGAAGACACGTCCATGCGAGAGCCCGTCATTTACCTCGTGCAAGCTGTGGACGATGAAGTTGACCGGCGTATGGAGCGTCTTTTCGATCGTGTAGGCGCGAATGAGCCGTTCCTCGGCGGTCGCCCAATAAGCGGCACGGTCTGTCACCTCCTTCTGACTAACGATGACGAGGATGTCATAGTCGGATTTATACTGGTTCGCCGACAGTGGCGCGTCGACCCAGTCGCCCCGCGCATGGCTGCCGAACAATATGATCTTAAGGATACGCGCACCCTTGCGGGGTCCCGTCGCATTCTCGGTGGCGACCCGAAACTCATCGAAGATCGTCTCGACGATCCGTTCAAGCTCGCGCTGCTTGGCGGCAGGAAGGTGTTCTAGGTCGGTACGCATTATCGCGATTCTTCGAGAATTTTGGCTGCTTTAGCAAGGGCAATCGGGTCTGCATTTTGCCTATTCATGCGCAAGGACCGGATTTAAGTGATGACGAATTGGTGCCGCTGCTTCCGTATGCAGATGTCAGGACTAACAGAATATCTACTGACTTAAGTAGATCGCTGGAGGAGGATTTCGTGAAGCGAGATGATGTCGTTCAAATCTGCCTAATCGCCATTGGCGCGGGTGCCGCCGGGTTCGCGTTGAGCTTCATGGTCATATTCGGCATCAAACAGGAAGCACTCTTTGCCTTGGTCGGAGCGATTATTGGCGCCGCAGCCACGATCGGTGGCGCGGCGTGGCTGGCGGATCGAAGCAAGGTCATCGAGAGAGATGCAGAAATTTCGCTGCTCGTTGCTGAATACGAAGAGCTTCTTGAAAAGGCGGTCTCGGCGCAAAAAGCAGAGCCCGGAGCCAATATGCCGTGGCCAAAAGATTATCGCCCCAAGCTCTATGTCCTTGCGGAAACTGCTGGGGACGTTCACGCGATTGCCCAAGAGGCGCTCGCTCACGCCAAAGCCTTGTCGTTTGTTCACCGCGCTGCAGTGAGACGCGTGCAATTTGTAATCGACGAATACCTTCGGTTCTGGACCGATGCGAATGAGGAAGGCGAACTCCACCCATTGGATGAGCGAAATTTTCCCGAAGTGACGGCGAACATTGCGCACGAGTGTAAAATGGCAATCGCGGAACTTGAAGGCGCCACGCCTTACGCAGGCGAAGTGCCGCAGCAGAGCGGGCTTGTCGGTGAAACGAATAGGGTGCTTGGCGAACCAGTTTAAGTCGCACCGAAATGCGTTGGCCTGCCGAAGACGCTAGAGTCCAGCGCCGAAACGGGAAGACAGAGATTGCGCTAATCCTGACGCGCTCGCATTCGCGGCAGTGGGCTGAGGCATTGCCGCTAGGGCAATCGCAGTCTGCACGGTGCCAGCGCGTTCAGTGATCGCCGAGACCAGTTTCACGCGGTCATTGGTGAAGATCGTCGCTGACTGCTTGGCGCGCGAGATCCCGACATAGAAGCTCTTCTGGTCGACCAGATTGGTCGCCTTGCTGTCGGCGTGGATGATGACATGATCGGCGGTGCGTCCCTGCGCGGCGAAGGCGGTATCGACATAAGCGTGGGCGATATGTCGGTCGCGCGCTGCGTCGAGGTCGAGGGTCTGCGTCTGACCGCGAGCCCCAATGACCGTCGCCGTCCGCGCCTGCTCGTCGATGGCCGTGACTTCTCCGCGCGCGCCGTTGATCCGCCCGGCCTCGCGATCGTTGCGGGTAAAACGGATGTTGTCGCCGGTCCTCAGCTCCATATTCTGGGTCGCGAACGCCTGCACCTTGCCAGCGCCCCATTGGCGGAGCCGC
The DNA here is from genome assembly GCF_035565275.1 of Sphingopyxis sp. Classification (GTDB taxonomy): domain Bacteria; phylum Pseudomonadota; class Alphaproteobacteria; order Sphingomonadales; family Sphingomonadaceae; genus Sphingopyxis. The sequence continues at coordinate 10,902 of NZ_DATMST010000012.1, read as the reverse complement.
CAGTCGACCTCGCGCCCATCCTCGGATTTGAGCGCAATAGCGGCCTTCGCCGCATCGACCGCCTCGACGCGATAGGCTTCGCCCCGCGCGACGCCCTTGTCGGCATAATCGCGGGTGAACCGCACGACATCGCCTCGATCATAGCTTAGCGGGTCGCGTGCCTCGGCGCGGGTGAGCCCCTTGTTGACGAGGCTTTCGATGGCGACGGCGGGACCGGAAAGCGAGCCCGACCTGACCAGCGCCGCCCTTATGTTCGCCGTCAACGCATCGCGCCCTTCGCGCGAGGGTTCGATGACCAGCGTTCGCGCCCGCGCCGCCTTGTCGAGCCCGGCATAGCGGTCGGCGATGGCGGCGAAGCGGCCAGTGCGATCGGCATGTTCGATGATCTGGCCGCCACCGCGATCGAGCGCGGCGAGCGCCTTCTTCGCATCGCCCTCTATCGAGGCCAGCACCGCTTGCTTGGTGGCCGCATTGCTTTGCCGGACGATTTCGCCGAGCGTCGCGGTTTCCATGCCGGCGCCCTGAAGCTGCGCGAATGCCGCGCCGGCCTCAACCGATCCGAGCTGCTTCACATCGCCGACGAGAATGATCCGCGCATCCTGCTGTTCGGCAAGGTCGAACAGCCGGGCGGTATCGCGCGCCGACAACAGCGAGGCCTCATCGACGATCCACGCGACCGGCTGACCGGGCGCCGAACCTTCCGGCACGAGCAGATGGCGCGCGACAGTATCGCCGCGCGTGCCGAGCGCCTCGCCGAGCACCATCGCCGCCGATGCGGTCGGCGCCAGCGCGACTGCTGACACGCCGCGAACTTTGGCCTCGCGCGCGAAGGTGGCGAGCACGGTCGTCGTCTTCGCGGTCCCGGCATAGCCCTGAACCGCGGTGATCCGATTGCGGCTAGTAAGGAGCTGTTCGGTCGCGGCCTTCTGGTCAGCGTTCCAGCCAAAGCCGGACCGCTCCGCCCGCGCTGCCGCGCCCGCGACCGCCTTGGCGGCAGCGAGCGGGGAGGCGATCGGCGCGAGCACACCGCGCCCGTGCGCTTCGATACGAAGCAATGTCTTCTCGGCCGCGATATTCTGCCTCGTCGTGAACCCGGCAAACGCGGCGCCCCGCCGGTCGAGGAAAGTGCGGTCGATCAGCTCTCCCTCCTTCGCCGCACGCCCGATCGCTTCGCCGATCTCGGCATAGCCGACCTTCCCAAGCCCAACCCGCCCCGCTTCCTCGTGGAGCGCCGCGACCGAGAACACCGATTGCCGCTCGCCGAGCTTGTCTGCGGCATGGGCGACGGCACGGTCAACAACCGACGGATCGGGAAGATGAGCGCCGTTCGCGGCCTTGGCTTCGGCTTCGCGCATCAGCGCTAGCCGGGCCTCAGCATTGAACCCAGCCCGATCGGCGGTCTCGCGCCAGCCGGCGACAAGCGCGCCATGATCGGTCGCGACTTTCGCCTGCCGCGTATCGAGCGCGGCCACCTGCTTTTCAGCAGCGCTGGCTTCTTCGCGCGAAGTTCCGCGTTCGCCAAGCGCCGCCTCGATCTCGGCGCTGCGCGTGCTGAACGCGCCCATCACCTCGGCCGAGACACCCTTGATCTCGAACATCGACTCCTTGCCCGGCGCAATCTCATAGCCGAGCTCACGGACCTTTACCGCCAGCTCCTGCCGGTAGATCGCGCCGATCTGCTTCTGGAGCTGATAGATCGCGCGCGGCTCCAGGCTGCGCCACGATCCATCCTCACCCTGCGTCGCGTTCATGATGACATTATGGGTATGAAGCTGCGGGTCCTGCGCCCGGCTCGTGCCATGCTGGAAGCTCGCGACAACGAGATTGCCGGTGGCCTCGCGCGCCACGCTGCCGCCATGCCGAACGCGGGTCGCGGCCATATGCGTCTCGACATGCGCGAGCGCGGTCTTCACCGCCTGCCCATGTGCCTCGATCAACCGCCGGTCGCCCGCGACCTCGGCCATGATCGACACCGACTTGGGCGCACTGAGTGTCACGTCCCAACCAGGGCGATGCTCAAGCTGGCCGTCGCGCACCGTGCCGAGCTGCTCGCCCGCGATCTTGCCGTCGAGCAATTCCCGAAATTGGTCGCGATCGACATCGCCGGATAGCCCAAGCTCCTTGGCGCCCTTGCCCTGCCATTCGGACGGCGACAGCCCGCCTCCGGCGTAGTAATCGTCGGCCTCATAATAGCTGCTCGCCTGCGCCGAACTGGTCAGCGCCGATACCGACGCGACCATCAGATCGGCCCGCCATCGTCTGCGGGCGGGGGTGCCGGCGGCTTCTTCCTTGGTTTTGGCTTCTCCGCCGCTGGCGGCGCAGCGTCCTCGGCTTTCTCCAGCGCAGGCGCTGCTATCGACCGGTGCCAAAGGGTCGTCTCCGGGTTCGCGGCGACGAAGGCGGGCTGGCGCGGTTTGCCGCGTTTCTCAATATGGTCGGCGGTGAGCGCGATGCGCGCGACGGGAAGCCCATCGGGGAACAGCAAATAGCCTTCATAGCGCGCGAGGCGGAGTTCGCTTTCGAACACGGCGGGCCGGGTCTTGCGCTGGCGGCCGAGCGTCATCCGCGGCTTGTCGTCGCCCTCGCCAAGCGCGCCGGTCATGGTCTGGATCTCGACCTCGCAGGTGCCGATCGTGTCGCTCGCCCAGCGCCGGGACTCGCCGTCGCCCATCTGGAGGAAGAGCTTGGTGTTGCAGCAGCCGAGCATGGATTCGGCAAGGTCGTCGCCGTAGCGATGCCGCATCTGGCCGACGCCCTGGAAGGTGAGCACGACCGCCGCCCCGAACTTGCGTCCCTCGGGCAGCAGGCGAGTCAGATTGTCTACACGCGGCAGGTCGGCAAGCTCGTCGAGCAGGAACCAGACGCGGCGGTCGGATGACGGAGCAAGGCCCAGCATCGCGCTCGCGGCGCATTCGAGCCAACAGGCGATCAGAGGCTTGAGCGCCGCAAATTGCTCTTCCTTCCGCGGCACGAAGATCCAGGGCTTGGCGCCCTTCGTCTCGTCGAGGCCGGCGATGAAGTTCCGGAACGAAAAGGCCTTCTCGCCCTCCTCCGGCATCCGCAGGAACTGGATCAGGTTCGCGGCCTTCGCGAGCATGAAGAGCACACTGCCGGTGGCGCGGTCGGCGTCGTCCGAGAAGGTGCGCGCCGACGACGTGTCCTTAAGCCAGGTTTTGAGCTTGTCCTTGTCCATCTTCTGCAGCGCTTCAAGCAGGTCGGGCAGCGTGCACTTCTTCTCCTTCCACAACTCACGGATCATGTTAGCGACGAGGATGCGGCTGGTTTCCAGCCAGACGTCGTCGTCCTGCTTCCCGGTCTCGGTGACGAGTTGCTGCGCGATGCGATCGGCATCGGCCGGATGCGCGATCTCGGCGAAGGGCGACCAATAGACGCAGCGGGCATCGAACGGATTGAGGATAATGTCGCCACATTCTGGCCGGTAATAATGGGCGATGAACTCGCCGCTGGTGTCATAGACCAGCGCGGCTTCGCCGCGCGCCGCGATCCCGTCGAGCATCTGGCGCAGCACCGTCGTCTTGCCGCTGCCGGTGGTGCCGACCATCGCCATGTGCCGGGTTTCGAGGCGGCGGGGAAAGGGGACAGGACCGATCGCCAGAGGATGCGATCCGGCTTCGGCTCGCGCCAGCTTCACAAGCTCCTTCTCGCTCGTCACCCTGGTGCCGTCGATCACGTGATCGCGAAGCGCGCGTTCGCGCCTGCGCGCGGCGACGTCGCGGAGCAGGAACAAGCCGGACAGCCACACGACAAACCCCAGCATGCCGCCGTGCATAATAAAGGACTTGGCGATGCTCGCCCGGCGGACCCAATAAGGATCGGTCGCGACCGTGCGAGCGGGCGTCAGATAGTCCCTTCCCTCATAACGGATCACTATCCCGGGGTCGCCGCCGTCGCCTGCAAACCATGACAGCATCTTCGCGTGATAATGGGTGCCGGTGTCCCGAAGGATGCTCGGGTCGAGCATCAGATAGGGTGCCGCCAAACCGCCGAGCGCGATCGATGACAGCATGACGGCAACATGCCGTTTGAACCGCCGCGTCTGGCTGTAGCGAAGATGACGCCGCAGCGTCTCGGCATGAAGCCGGAGATCGTGAGGCTCGCTCATGACCGTTCCTCCGCTGCCGCTCGTTGCCGGTCATAAGCCCGCTGCGTCTCGGCGGTGATGACCTCGTCGTTCTTGCAGCCGCCCATCGCTGCGCTGCGCGCGTAGCAATAGGCGGCGCAGGCCGTGTGCAAGGTGCGGTCGAGCAGGCGTTCGATATCGGCGAGGCGCGTGCTCATCGACGCCACCTCCGCGACCAGTTCGTGATCGTCTGAGCTGCTGACGGTGGGATTTACCTGACCGTCGATCCCTGTCTTCACGCAGCGGCGGAGCATCGCGTAAACCGTCTTGCCCTCCCGGTCGGCCAGCGCGCGAAGCGCCGTATCGAGCGCCGCGGGCAGGCGGATGGAATGTTGGACGGTCTTCATCACGCCACCTCCACGAGGGTGCGGATCGCACCCTCCGATTTTGGCGGAAAAGCGTCGCTTCGGCGAAGCAATGGCAGAGCGTACTCTGATCGCACCCTCGAAAAGTGGCGGAAAAGCTGGATGCACCTGTGCGTGAGGTGTGTATCCAAATTACGGGTCCGATGCGTAGCATCGCGGCCCCGCAACCTTGCATGAAAGTCTATCGGCTCAGACATGATCCGGACCCTCCGCAACATGGCACTTCGCTTCCCTGCGTGCGACCCAGTCGGCGATCATCGCCTTGGCTTCGCGGTCGGCTGTTTGGCGGTCGTAAGGATTTTTCGAAGGTGGAAATGCGCGGCGACTATTGTCCGCAAGCCAGGCGAGAATAGCGCGCTCGATAGCGGCCCGCATATGGTCGCGAAGGTCGCTCGCCTCGAAGGGATCGAGATCAATCGTGACGCCGCGACTGAAGATTTCTCCGCCCAAGGGAAGATCAAAATCGCCCGCCATTTGAAGCGGACCATCAATATGACAGTGGCTCCCATCGCCATCGTAGGTGGCTAGCGGCGGCCGCTCGGCGTAGCGCCAGAAATTGATTGCGGCGCGGTAGGTGTCGCCATCCTCGCCGGGGGCGAGCAACTTTTCGATAATCGGCCACATGTAGATGGCGGTCTGAACATCGGCGTCGATGTGCATGTCGGGCTTGGGCTTCGAAGAAAAGAAGCGGGCGAGAGCGTTGCGAAGAACGGACATGTCATGTCCTCCTGAATCGAGAGGTGATCGGGCTGCGCAGACGGCAATTCGCCGCGTCGGCATCAAGTCTCGGGGCGAGCCTCGGTGAGCCGCGCGATGGATGCGGTCGTGATCAGCGTTCGCGTGCCGATCTTCAGCGCATCGACCTGGCCGGTCTTGATGAGCTTGTAGATTGTGCTCCGGCCGACGCCGAGCGCCTTGGCCGTGCGGTTAATCGAGTATGCGAGTTCATCCATTGTCGCCTCCGTTGGAGTGCCGCGATGCGGCGGGCGACAGGATCATTTGCAGCTAATCGTCGGCAGTTCCAACGGCATGCGGATGTATCGGGAATCCGCCGTTCGCGACTGTTCCCCGGTAATTGCCGTCGAACAGAACGCGCGGAAATGCGTCGTTCCTCGGTAATTCAGCGCCAGATTAAGATGAACGATTTTTCGCGATCGTCTCCAGAATCTGCTTTGCATAGGAGGAAAGCTGCGTTCGGCTCGGGGCTTCACGGCGGCGGCTGTCATACCAATCTTCCAGCAGCTCGACGATTCGAGTCTGATTTCCGCGGTTCTTGCTTATGTCGATCTTCCGCACCTCGGGATGCTCGATCAACGAGATAACCGCGTCCGTGTAATCATATTTCTTGGGCGCTCCGGCGCGATTCGGCCTCGCTTTGGCGTCGGCCATAAGCTTGTCGATGTCCGCCTCGAGGAATAGTTCGCGGTCGAACCAGAGACCTACGGGACCGAAGAGTGCGCTGCGGATCGCGTTGTCATTAGCTACATGCGCGGCGCGAAGCTTTCCGAAGAAATAGCGATGGTCGACGTATCGGCGCGCGCCGTTGCGGGCATAGTAGAAGGGGCGCGGCGTCGACTCGAGCTGGAGAATGCCGAACAGGCGTTCCAGATTTAAAACGGCCTTGTCCCCTCGGTCCGCGTACACAGGATCCTGAGGCGATCTCGCTTTCATCCCGCCATATTGGAATACGCGCCACGATGCTCCTTCCGCAACCATCAACCCAGCGCCGCCAAGTCCGATCAGAGCCGACAAATCCGCGCCCGGCATCCCGCCAATTGTAAGAGCCCCGCCAACGAGAACGGAGCCGGCGGTTACTGCTGCCGTCGTCATGAACGAGACCGTCCAGATCCAATATTGGTTCCGGATCGCGCGCGAGGCATCCGCGGTGATGCGGTCAAGCTCGGCAAGTCCGATTTTCTCATCGGTGTTGATGAAGCGACCCGCGACGATGCGGAGCGGCAATACTTCCTTCCGGTCGTCCACCATCTTCTCCTAGCGAGAGATGGCTACATGCCCTGATTGCATTGCTGATACAAATGCTTGCGCAACCATTGCGGGGCGCCAGCGGATGTCGGCAACTAGCCTCTATACGTGGTAGCCCGGTGGTAGCCCAGCCGAAATCCAGAAGGCAGACGTCGCGCTTAGTGCAACGCAAGTCATTGATAATGTTAGGAAAACTGGAGCGGGCGAAGGGATTCGAACCCTCGACCCCAACCTTGGCAAGGTTGTGCTCTACCCCTGAGCTACACCCGCTCGCGCCAGTCTTCTCTGAGAGAAGTCGTTTCCGTTAGGCAAGCGCTATATGGACTAAGCATTTCGGGATTGCAACAGGGAATTTGATGTTTCGACTAAGATATTTGCAAAGATTCACAGGCTGATCCATTCCGCCTTTAACGCTTGCGCCGCGCGATACTGATGATGGAGGCGAACGCAGCAAAGCCTGCTGCAACAAGCAAGATGTTCGGGATATTGGCGATCCCCCAATGGGCAAGCAGGAAGGCAACGAAGGCCGCGCCGAGTGACTGTCCCATCAATCGCGCTGTTCCGAGCATGCCACTTGCCGCGCCACTTCTGGCACGTGGCGCAGAGGTGATAATCATGCGGTTGTTTGGTGCCTGGAAGAAGCCAAAGCCAATGCCGCAAATTGCCATGCGCCAGCAGATATCCTGAATAGTCGGCTGTTCTGGCAGAAGGCCAACCAAGGTCAGGCCTGTCGCAAAGATCACCAATCCAACAAGTCCCAGTGTTGCGGGCGAATATTTGTCTGAGAGCTTACCGGATAGGGGCGCGACGACCGCCAGCGCAATTGGCCAGGGCATTATCAGGAAACCGACCTCGATCGGTTTGAAGCCGTAAACGCTCTGAAACAGAAACGGCAGAGAGATGAAGGCCATCATCTGCGCCAGAAATGACATGATCGATGTGCAGAGCGACAGGCTGAAAACAGGAATTCGCAACAGATCGAGCGGTAACAGCGGATCGCTGGTGCGAAGTGAACGGCGGATAAGCCATATTGCAGCGAACACGCAAGCCACGGCCTGCAACAAAAGCCAGCCAGCTTCGACGCCGTTACCTGCACTATCGATCACCGTCACCAGCAATCCGAGCGCGAGCGCACTGAGAACCGCACTCAGATAGTCGAAGCGGCGTGAAGAGCGTTCATTGTCGGGCAAGCTTTTGATGCCCATTGCGACCGCCAGCACGCCAAGCGGAATGTTGATGACGAAAAGCCACGGCCAGCTGAGCGAATGCAGGATGATTCCCGCAAGGGTGGGGCCGATGGTCGAGGAAACGGCAACGAAGAGCGCATTCAGACCGATGGCCGTGCCGAACCTGGCCTGTGGCACCGTATAGCGCAGCAATGCTGTGTTGACGCTCATCAGGCCCGCAGCGCCAAAGCCCTGAATGACACGCGCTATGGTCAGCGCCTCCAACGAGCGGGAGAAAACACAGGCAATCGAGGCAAGTGTGAACAATGACACGCCCAAAAGATAAACGCGGCGGTAGCCGTAAATTTCACCCAATGCTGCCAGAGGCAGAAGCGTGATGACAATTGCAAGCTGATAGCCATTGACGATCCAGATAGACGCGGCGGGGCCTGCGGAAAAGTCGGCAGCGATGGTCGGAAGCGCGACATTGGCGATGGTGCCATCGATGACGGCAAGGGTCAGCCCCACCATGAGTGTTGCCCACGCCCAATAAATGCGCGGCTTGGGAAGACCATCCGGTGCTACGAATGACCCTTCTTTGACGACCGTTTCATGCTTCATTTCACGACCAATTATATGGGTGGCGAGCGACAGATCATTGCGCTGCGAATATGCGAGAGAACTCTGCGAACCTTATCCGTATTGGGTAGGTCAGCAAGGTGTCTACTCCTAAATTTCGCGCAAAACATCGTCTTTAACCCATGAAAAGGGTCAGGTAACGCTATTGTGTGCTGTTTTCGGTCGCAATTGCGAAGCTCATCACGCGTGCGTAGTGTCGCGGATTGAAGCTCAGATAAAGCGGGCAGATAGTTGCAACCAAAATAAGATGCATGATCCAGCCGGAAGCAAAGCTGCCGGTCAGGTTGTGCAGGAATGCTGTGGCAATCGGGCCGAGGGCGGCAATCAGAAAGCCACCGCCTTGCATCATGGCTGCCAGCGCACCGGCTTCCTCCGGCTTCGGTAGATGGTCGAGCGACGTTATCATTGCGAGCGCGAAACTACCGCCGAGACCGGCTCCACAAATGGCAGACCAGAACATCGGGGAAAGCTGTGGGGTGAAGGCAAGACCCGCAAATCCTATGCCCTGCATGGCCAATGTCAGAAAGAGCCAAGGCCGGCGGTCGATGCTGCGTCGTGCAAGAAGCGGGAGGCCGAAGGCCGAGAGCGCCTGAGCAATTGCCATGACTGCCACCAGATTGCCTGTTGCCGAGGCTTCGACGCCGAGCGACTGATAATAAGGTGCAAGCCAGGCCACCATCGACGTGTAACCGGCATTCACCAGCCCAAAGGCTGCCATCAGGACCCATGTTCGGGGGCGTCGAAGCAGCTTGATCGTTATGCCCGTGTTTGAACCGGATGAGGCCGTTTCACTCAGGATTGGTATTGCTGCGAGCAACGCCACGACCGCTGGAATTGCGAGAACTGCAAGTGCAAGACGCCAATTATGTTCGGTTCCCGCCAGCCATGGTGTCAAACGGGCACCAAGCGCGCCGCCGCCCATGATCATTGCGGAATAAAGACCTGTAACGGCTGCAATATTTGCTGGAAATTTCGCCTTGATGAGCCCCGGCATCATTGCTTGAATCATGGCAACGCCTGCACCGCAGAGGACGGCAGTGAGCACCAGCGAGAAGCCGTTTGGTACAAAGCCACGCAGGGCCGAGCCTGCTGCAAGCACCATCAGCGCTGTGAACATGCTGCGCCGCGTGCCGATCAAGGATTGAATGCGCGGCGCGACAAAGGCACCAAGCCCCATCAACAGCATCGGTAAAAAGGTGAGCAACGACAGCGCGCCAAAGCCCATTCCGGTATCGCTCGCGATATCCGTGAGAACCGGCCCCGGTGCCGTGAGGAAAGGCCGGAGATTAAGCCCGATCAAGACAACGAGGATGATAAGGGCGATTGGACTGGCTTGCTTGCCAGCTGGCGCTGTTGTGGAGAGATGCATTTTTTATCTAGCGTTTTGACTGTTCTTTTTCCTGCCATACGCGATAGAGCCGTTCGCCATCGTCAGGAGAGCAATGCTCAACCTTGATGCCGGTTTGCTCGCTTATAGGCCTGGAAAGTTCTTCGGCAATTCTTGCAGTCGAGAGATGGTAAGGTTCAGCCTGATCGTTTGAATAGGCGAACACGATCTTGTCCACGCCCGACATGCGCATCGCAGCAAAGCACATGGGGCAGGGCTGTCCACTTGCATAGACACTGCAACCATTGAGACGCGGTGATTGCAATACTTTGCCTGCTGCGCGCAGTGCCAATAATTCGGCGTGGGCGGTCGGGTCACAGTCTGCTTGCATCCGGTTGACGCCGGTGGCGATGACATTTTCGTCTTTCACGACAACTGCACCAAAGGGGCGTCCGCCTTGCTCGACATTTTCAAATGCGAGCGCGATTGCCTGATCGAGGAATGCGCGGTTCACACTCATTTCGCGCCAGCCTTTTCCAGCATCGCCACCATAGGCGCAAAACCGCGCTGACGCGCATGTTGCAACGGCGAAACGCCATCATTATCGGCAAGATTTACAACTGCTCCCGCATCAATCAGCAATTTCACGATGTCGACATGACGCTGCCCACCATCACCAAGGATGATGGCTTCGAGAAGAGCGGTCCAACCGAGATTATTGACGTGATCAACCTTCACGCCTGCTTCAATCAATGTCCGTACGGTTTCCACATGACCGCGTTCTGACGCTGGAATCAGCGCCGTGCCACCATAGCGATTGGTGCTTTTGAGGTCGGCACCATGGGAGAGTGTGAGCTTGAGGATTTCGAGATGACCGCGTGCACCTGCATAAAGATAGGGGCTATCCTTGATTGCATCCTTGGCATTCACATCTGCGCCCGCTTCGATAAGCGCACGAGCGACATCGACATGATTGGCGTGGGTGGCGGCCAGCAGGGCGGTTTCGCCCCGGCTGCCACGCGCGTTTAGATCAATACCTGCTTTGATAGCATCATTGACTGCAGCAAGATTACCCGCAGCTGCGGCTTCAATGAGAGAACTTTGCGCATGTGCAACTGCGTGGTGGCCCGGCAAAGTTGGTTCGGTCATGATTAATGTCCCTGCAATCAATGCCAAGGCACTCAAGCTGAATATTGTTTGACGCATCGGCAGTGCTCCTAATTTGTTGATTAAATACTAGCTACAAGTCATATTTAGAAATTAAATGTTCAACTGGTCCCT
>NZ_DATMST010000011.1:0-14104 GCF_035565275.1 Sphingopyxis sp. | reverse complement strand
GGCTCATAGGGTTTGGCCCAGGGAAAGCTCATCTTATCTCGCTCCTCAGCCGATCGTCACGACGGTGTCGCTGTTGAATTCATAGGGCGGCACAACCAGATTCTTGGGTGCCGGGCCCTTACGGATGCGCGCCGCGGTGTCGTAGTGCGAACCGTGGCACGGGCAGAAATAGCCGCCGAAATCACCCTTGTTCTCGCCCTCGGCCGCACCGAGCGGCACGCAGCCGAGGTGGGTGCAGACGCCGAGCGTGATCAGCCAGTTTTCCTTGCCGGGCTTGGTACGCTGATCGATCGTTTCGGGATCGCGCAGGTCGCCCAGCGGTACGGCCTTGGCTTCCGCGATTTCCTTGGCGACGAGGTTGCGAACGAACACCGGCTGCTTGCGCCAGCTGGTCTTGATCGCCTGACCGGGCTGGATCGCCGAAATGTCGATCTCGGTCGTCGACAGCGCGAGCACGTCGGCCGACGGGTTCATCTGGTTGACCAGCGGCAGCACCACCGCGACCGCACCGACACCAGCGAAACTCACCGCCGCAATATTGATGAAATCCCGGCGGCGTACGCCATCCTCGATACCGGCGTTGAGTTCAGATTCACTGGCCATTCGACTGCCCTTGCATGGGTGAACTAACAAAGTTCCCGGAAAGGCAGGCCGCCCCGATTGCGCACGCACGAAAAGGCGCGCCCCGGCGGCCCCTCCGGGAATTGCGGGCCTGATAGCGACACATAGGAGGCTTGCCAACAGTCAATTTCCGCTTCCGTCAATGTACCCGGAGGCAAGAGCAAAGCCTCTCGATTCATTCGACCCTGCGGGTTATGGGCCAGCGATGGAAATCGCCCTGTTTCAGCCGGATATCGCCGGAAATGTCGGCACGACGCTGCGCACTGCCGCCTGTTTCGGCGTGCCCGCGCATATTATCGAACCGTGCGGCTTTCCCTTCGGCGAGGCGGCGCTGAAGCGGGCCGGAATGGACTATGCCGTGCGTGCCAGCATCACGCGTCACGCCGACTGGAGCAGCTTCCTGGACTGGAGCGTCGGCGCGGGAAAGCGGCTCGTGCTGATGACAACCGCAGGCGCGACGCCGCTCCCCTCTTTCCCTTTCGAATCCGGCGATGTGCTGCTGCTCGGCGCCGAATCCTCCGGTGTGCCGCCGCATGTTCATGATAAGGTGGACGCACGGGTCGCGATTCCGATGCGCGCGGGCTTTCGCTCCTTGAATGTCGCCGTCGCCGCTGGCATCGCGCTCGCCGAAGCGCTCAGACAAACGAAAGGCTTTCCCGCATGATCTCGCTCGACCCGCAGCAACAGACGGCCCGCACCTGGTTCGAATCGCTGCGCGACCGGATCTGCGCCGAATTCGAGGCGATCGAGGCCGAAGCGGGCAGCGATGCGCGCTTTGCCTATACCCCGTGGGACCGCGAGGCCGACGGACTGACGCCAGGCGAAGGCGGCGGCGGGGTGCGCGGGGTGATGACGGGACAGGTGTTCGAAAAAGTCGGCGTCAACGTGTCGACCGTCGCGGGCGAGTTCGCGCCCGACTTCGCGCAGTCGATCCACGGCGCCGGCGAGGATCCCAGCTTCTTCGCGACGGGAATCAGCCTCGTCGCGCATATGGCGAACCCGCATGTTCCCGCGGTGCACATGAACACGCGCTTCCTCGCAACGACGAAGCGCTGGTTCGGCGGCGGCGCCGACCTGAACCCCCCGATCCCCTACCAAGAGGATACCGACGCCTTTCACGCAAGGCTGCGCGCGGCGTGCGCGCCCTTCGGCCCCGACGTCTATGAACGTTATGCCAAATGGGCCGAGGATTATTTCTATATTCCGCATCGCGGGGTTCATCGCGGCGTCGGGGGCATCTTCTACGATCATCTCGAATGCGGCGACGATGCCGAGTTCGATCGCAATTTCCAGCTCACGCAGGCGGTCGGCGAAGCCTTTCTCGACATCTTTCCCCAAATCGTGCGTCGTCGGATGGGCTTGCCCTTTACCGACGCCGAACGCGAGGCACAGCTTGTCTGGCGCGGCCGCTATGCCGAATTCAACCTCGTCTACGATCGCGGTACCTTGTTCGGGCTGAAGACCGGGGGAAACATCGACGCAATCCTGATGAGCCTGCCGCCGCTCGCCAAATGGGCCTGAACTGAAACAAAAAAGGGCGCCCGTTTCCGGAGCGCCCTTTCGTTTCCGTTATCCGGGCCGGTCAGGTAAAGACCTGGCTCACATCATCCTGTCCCAGCGCGCGATAGATGCCGCCCGGGATCGCGACGGTGAAATAGGCCATCGGAATGCTGACCAATATGGTCATCAGGATAATCGTGCCCATGCCGGGCACGCCGCCGCCCATCACCATCGACTGGAACGCCGAGCCGACGATCAGCGCGAGGATGACGGCGATGACAAGAATCACGGCCCCGATCAGCAGAAAATAGCCGGCGATCCGCCATTGACCTTCGGCGGTCATCGCCCAGCTCCGCTTCATCGCTTCGAACGGCAGATATTCTTCACGGTCGGCCATGGACGGCGCGGTGCAGCAGAGGCGCGCCGCGAGCCAGAGCATCAGCAAGCCGACAAGCACCACGATCAGGATTCCGATCCCGCCGCCGGCTCCGCCGCCCATCATCGGCGCCATCGAACTCAGCGCGAACGAACCGAAGATGGCCATCAGCAGGCATATGATCGCCAGAAAGCCGAACAACGCCGGATACATGATCACGAAATAGAGCAGCAGGACCAGAATGAAGGGAAACGCCAGCCATGGCGTCACGGCATAGGCAAGGAGGCCCGCGACGATCAGCGTCGCGATCAGCATCCCGACCAGAACCAGCGCCGCGATCATCCCGAAGCGCAATCCGCCGGGAAGGTCGCCCGCATTCGAGCCCAGCCCGAGCCGCCAAGAGGTAAAATAGCTTCCGAACTGCAAGACATAGGACAGCAGCGACACGACGAGCAGCCCCACGCCCATGCTTGCCATCATCGTCGGATCGGCCATCATCGCCGGATTGAGCGCGTTCGACATCGGATTGCCGACGATCAGCCATTGCAGCACGAACGGTATGACGATGCCGATGCCGATCAACGCGATCGCATGATTGGCGGCATGGCCGCTGAAAAAGCCGGTCGCATAAGACCAGGCCTGACCGATACTGAACCGATTCATTCCGTTTCTCCCCTGTTCGAAATCCGTGACAACTCCTTGCAGACCCCGTTATCGAAATATCTGTTATCTGAATGTTTCGTGCGCACCGGTCATCGACAACTGGCGATAGGTCGCCGCCACAATGGCGAGCGAAACCAGCCCGCCGATGCCCGCGACCGCCGCCTCGACCAGCCCCGTCAGCATGCGGCCGGCGCCCTCGCCCGATCCCGCGACCGCCCCGACAATCCCGCCGATGATCAGCGCCGCGATCAGAAAGACGAGGATGACGAGGAACATGAACAGGAAAATCCGCCAGCCATTCCCCTTGGTGAGCGCAAGGCTCTCCTGAATGGCGGTGAGCGGATTATACACCGTCCGGTCGGCGATGATCGGCGAAATGACCGAAAGACGCCCCCAGAAATAGGCCGCAAGGCCGACGAAAAGCAGCAGGCCGACGGCCACCAGCGCGATCCCGCCGCCACCGCCGATCGCAATACCGGGCAGGAACAGCAGGAAAACGGCCAGCGCCAGCACCACGAACAGGATGACCTGCACGGCGACCATCGTCGGAATCATCCGGACCGCGAACATCAGCGCGTCGCCGACACTTGTGCCGGTCCGCGATAGCCACAGGCGCAACACGCCGACGCCGCCGATCGCGCCGATCACGCTGATCAGCAGCTGATAGGGCAATATCTCGCCCATCGACTGGCGAAAAACGGCCATGACCTGATCCATCGACGCGCCTGCCGCGGGCTCGATCGGGACCGGACCGAACCAGCTGAGCACGAGATTCGGCAGGAAAATGAATACTGCGGCGATCGTCGCGGTCAGGGGCAAGTGCGATCGCAGCAGGACCAGACTGTCGTCCCATGCCGCACCCATGTCGAATTTTATCATTGATACCCCGTCATTTTCTGGTTCCCCGGTCGGCGGAACGTGACGATCTTCGGCGCCGATGTCCAGCCCTCTCGCCAATCACACGCGAACCCCTTGCACGGGGCGCGGCGGGGGGCCAGATAGCGGGCGCATGAACCCTCTCCCCTCTCCCGAATGGATCCTGTCGCCGGGCCTGACCGATTATGCCTCAGCGCTCGCCGGTATGGAGGAACGCGCCGCCGCAATTCATGCCGGCGCGGCGGGCGAGCGCATCTGGTTTCTCGAGCATCCGCCGCTTTACACTGCCGGAACGAGCGCCGACCCCGCCGAACTGCTCGATCCCCGCTTTCCGGTCTATGACGCCGGTCGCGGCGGACGCTACACCTACCATGGGCCGGGGCAACGCGTCGGTTATGTCCAGCTCGACCTGACGCGGCGCGGGCGCGATGTGCGCGCCTATGTCTCGGCACTCGAAGGCTGGGTGATCGACGCGCTCGGACTGCTCGGCGTCGAGGCGCGGCGCGCCGAGGGCCGCATCGGCATCTGGACCGACGACGCACAGGGCCGCGAGGCGAAGATCGGTGCGATCGGCGTGCGCGTGAAGCGCTGGGTGACGATGCACGGCTTTTCGCTGAACGTCGCGCCCGACCTTGCGCATTTCGGCGGCATCGTTCCGTGCGGCATCGCCGAATTTCCGGTCACCAGCCTCGTCGCGCTCGGCAAGCCGGCGACCTTCGCCGACGTCGACGCGGCGCTGGCGCAAACCGCCTCCGCCTTTCTCGACAAGCTTGGACCGAACGACTAGGAACGGCGCATGATCCGGATATCCCTTGCTTCGCTCCTCGCTCTTTCGCTCGCGGCCTGCGGCGGCAGCGATCCGGCCGGCAAATCGACGACCAAGCTCGACGCGGTCGAAGTCCAGCCCGGCTCGGTCAGCGATTCGATGATCATTCTCGACGACGCGAGCGTCGACGGCACCGCGGTCGACAACAGCATCCCCGACGACGGCACGAAGAATAAGGCGGCCAACGAGGACGCGGAAGACGCGGCCGAACCCGAAGGCGACACCGAAAACCCCGAAGCCGTCCCCGCCCCTGCTGCAAAGCAGGCGGTTACCGCCGATACGGCCACCAAAAAGGGCGAATAGGAGCTAGCGCAGCCCCAGGCTCTTGTGCGTCTGCAGCGACAGGCGCCAGCGCGGATCGCCCATCACCAGATCGATGCACGCCTGCACGTTTTGCGCGGCGTCGGGATCGTCGAGCGGCTGGACCAGCCGGTGCGTGAAATCGAGCGCCGCGAGCCGTTCGACGTTGCTGCCCGGCTGCGGCCAGACCAGCTTCAATTCGTCGCCGCTCGTCTGGACCAGCTCGCTGCCCGCCTTGGGGCTGACGCAGATCCAGTCGATGCTGCGCGGGATCGGAAAGGTACCGTTGCTTTCGATCGCGATCGTGAAGCCGCGCGCATGGAGCGCGTCGATCAGCGCGATGTCGACCTGCAGCATCGGTTCGCCGCCGGTCAGCACCACATAACGGTCATCACCTTTCTGCCCCCAGCTTTCGGCGATGACATCGGCAAGCGCCGCGGCATCCTGATATCTGGCGCCGAGCGTGCCGTCGGTGCCCACGAAATCGGTATCGCAGAATCGGCAGACCGCCTTGGCGCGGTCCTTCTCGCGCCCCGTCCACAAATTGCAGCCGGCAAAGCGGCAAAAGACCGCGCGGCGGCCCGCCTGCGCCCCTTCGCCCTGCAGCGTGAGGAAAATCTCTTTGACGGCGTAGCTCATCGAAATCAGGCGTAGCGCGTCGGATCGGCGAGCCCGGCGTCGGCGAAACCCTTGCTGCGCAACCGGCAGCTGTCGCACGAACCGCAGTGCAGCCCTTCGGGCGTCGGGTCGTAGCACGACCAGCTCATTCCCGCGTCCATCCCGAGCCGTGCCGCTTCGGCAGCGATGTCCGCCTTGGTCATATGCTGCAGCGGCGCATGGATACGAAAGTCGACGCCCCTGTCGCCGTCGCGCGTTGCAAGCCGCGCCAGATCCTCGAAACCCGCGATGAATTCGGGGCGGCAGTCGGGATAGCCCGAATAATCGAGCGCGTTGACCCCGATCACGATGTCCTGCGCCTGCCGCGCCTCGGCGAGGCCGAGCGTCAGCGACAGGAAAATGAGGTTGCGCGCAGGGACATAGGTGACCGGCACCGCGTCGCCCCCCGCCACTTCGGGCACGCCGTCCTTCGGCACGTCGATATCGGCGGTCAGCGCCGATCCCCCGAAACGCCGCAGATCGAGCGGCAGCACGATATGTTCGGCCGCGCCGACCTCTTTCGCGATCCGCGTCGCCGATTCGAGCTCGACGCGGTGCCGCTGGTTATAATCGACCGTGAGCGCGACGATCCGTGCACCGGCCTCGCGTGCGAGCCCGGCACAGACCATCGAGTCGAGACCGCCCGACAAAAGGACGATCAGGGTTTTTCCGGCTAAATCCTGCATGGGGCGCCCGATACGCCCGCACGCATGGCGGCGCAAGGGGCGGATGGCTTGCAACGGGCCAAAAGAAACGGGCCGCGCGAACCTGTCACACGGCCCAGTTCGGCATGAAAGCCGTTAGGGAGAAGACATACGAAGCATGTCTTGCCCCTGTCTAGATCCCGATGGTTAATATCGGATTAGCGAGCGGCAGTAATCAGCAGCCGCCGGTTCGCCGCGCCTCGATCGCCTGCGAGAAGGGTTTGCCGTCGGCAATCCCCTGCGTATCGATCTGGACGAGGCGGTTGGTCTCGCTGCGGATGCTGGTGCGGCCATGGCCCGCGCCCGGGCAGGTATAATGGACCGTTACCGAATTCGGCGTGTCCTCGATCACGTAACGCGAGCAGCTGGCGCGCGGATGATAGACCTGGATCATCCGCCGGGCGTCGCCGACGCATATCGTCTGGAGCACGGCATCCTTGCCGCGTTCGCGCAGCTGCCAGCTTCCCTTTTCGAGCCGGTCGAGCATCGCGAGCGACGGTGCCTGCGCCGGCACCGCGCTGGCGCCCGCAAAGCCGAGCGCCATCAGGGAAATTCGCAACATGGGAGAGAAGATCGCCATTCCACCTATCCATTGACCGCCCGCGAGCGAGCAAATTCGCGACCCTGTTGGGCTTTAGCTAGCAATCCGGACCTGCGATTTCAACCGCTTGGCGCTGAATTACCTCGCTTCATCGCCCAAAAACGAGGAAACTCCCGCTTAATCGGCGCGATCATGCGTCGCGATCTCGGCAAGCGGGATCGGGAAAAAGCGCGAGCAGAAAGCGCAGTCGACGACGACATTGCCGCTCTCGTCAGCCATCTCCGCCCGCTCGGTTTCGGGGAATTGCGCAAGCACCCCGGCGAAATAGCCGGTGCTGCAGCGGCAGCCGCGCGATACCGCGACGCCGGGTTCGACGCGCACCTCATCCTCGTGAAAAAGGCGCCAGGCAAGCGTCTCCAGCGAGGTCGCGGGGTCGGTCAACTCCTCGTCCTTCAGCGTTGCCGCGATCGTCTTTGCATGCTCCCATTCGGGGTGGTCGTGGCGAACGTGCAGACGGTCGCGCCCCACCTCGCCTTCGGGAAGGTGCTGGAGGAGCAACCCGCCCGCGACGCAGCCCGCCTCGGCATCATGGCGCGCGGCGAGGCTGATCAGGCTCGGAATCTGCTCGGACTGTTCGAAATAATGTTCGGCGGCGTCGCCGATCGACGAGCCTTCGAGCGGGACGATGCCCTGATACCGCTCGCCCGTCGTTTCCTGATCGAAGGTGATCGCAAGAAACCCCTCGCCGAACAGCGCAAAGAGCGTCGGGTCGGCTCCGACCTCGGCCAGCCGGTCGGCGTCGAACTTCAGGTAACCGCGCAGTTCGCCCGCCTTGTAGTCGCAGACGAGCAGTTCGACCGGACCGCCGCCGGTTTGTGCCTGCAAGGTCAGTTGCCCGCCCTTGGTCTTGAGCGTCGAACCGAGCAGCACCGTCAGCACCAGCGCTTCGGCGAGCAGTTTCTCGGCCGCCGGCGGATAGCTGTGCGCCGCCATGACCGTATTGAGCACCGGCCCGAGGCGCACGAGACGCCCGCGCACGTGACGCTCGGCGATGGTAAAGACCAGCGGCTGGTCGAACCAGGTTTCGATCGTTTCGCTCACGCTTTCGAACTCACAATTTTCCGAGCGCCCACAGCAGGATCGATTTCTGCGCATGGACGCGATTTTCGGCTTCGTCCCACACGCGCGACTGCGGGCCGTCGATCACGGCGTCGACAACCTCGTCGCCGCGGTGCGCGGGCAGGCAATGGAGGAAGATGGCATCGCCCTTCGCGCCCGTCATCAGTCGCTCGTCAACCCGATAGGGCGCCATCGCCGCGATCTTGTTGTGCGCATGATCCTGTCCCATCGACACCCACGTATCGGTGACGACAAGATCGGCGGCCGCAACAGCTTCGCGCGCGTCGCGCATGATGTCGATACGCGACCCCTTCGCCCGCGCCGCCTCGACAAAGCTCGCGTCGGGCTCATAGCCCTGCGGGACACCGGCACGGACATGGAAACCGAACAGCCCCGCCGCCTCGATCAGCGAAGCGAGGACGTTATTGCCGTCGCCCAGCCACGCCAGTTCAAGCCCCGGCAATGCCTTGCCGCTCTCGACGATCGTGAGCAGGTCGGCGACGATCTGGCACGGATGGGACAGGTCGGTCAGCCCGTTGATCACCGGCACGCCGGCATATTCGGCAAGCTCTTCGACTTTCGCATGGTCGTCGGTGCGGATCATGATCGCATCGGCATAGCGCGAGAGCACGCGCGCGGTATCGGCGATCGTCTCGCCGCGGCCGAGCTGTGTGACCCCTGCGTCCATGATCATCGGCGTGCCGCCGAGCTGGCGGATCGCGATGTCGAACGAGGCGCGGGTGCGCGTCGAATTCTTCTCGAACACCATCGCGAGCACATGCCCCGCGAGCGGTGCGTCGGCGTCGACCTTGCCCTTCGACCAACCGCCGCGCGCGGCCTTGCGATCGATCGCGTCGGCGAGCATCGCCGCGACGGCATCCCCGCCCGCGTCGGACAGGTTCAGGAAGTGCCGCATCATGCCCTCCATCAGGACTCGGGCGGCGTGTAGCTCGCCGCACCCGCTGACAGTTTCTCGATGAATTCGGCGATATGGCTGTCGTCGATGTTGAGGGGCGGCAGCACGCGAACGACATTCTCGCCCGCCGCGACGGTCAGCAGCCCGTGATTGTCGCGCAGATGCGCAACGAATGCGCGGCTGTCCGAATTGAGCTTGAGCCCCAGCATCAGACCGACGCCGCGCACGCTGTCGAACAGCTGGTCGTGGTTCGGGATCAACTGCTCGAGCGCACCGCGCAAGCGCTCGCCGGTCGCCTTGACCTGCTCAAGGAACCCGTCCTCGAGCACGACGTCGAGCACCGCCTGTCCGGCTGCGCAGGCCAGCGGGTTGCCGCCATAGGTCGAACCATGCGTCCCGATGACCATGCCGCGCGCCGCCTTTTCGGTGGCAAGGCACGCGCCCATCGGAAAGCCGCCGCCGATACCCTTGGCGCTCGCCATGATGTCGGGGGTCACGCCGAAATGCTCATAGGCATAAAGGTGGCCGGTGCGCGCAACGCCGCACTGCACCTCGTCGAACACCAGCATCAGGTCGCGCTTGTCACAGATGTCGCGGAGCGCCTGAAGGAAAGGTTGCGAAGCGGGGCGGATGCCGCCCTCGCCCTGGATCGGCTCGACAAGGAAACCAGCGGTATTGTCGTCGACCAGATCGAGCGCGGCGTTGATGTCGTCGAACGGCGCATAGGCGAAACCGGGCAGCAGCGGGTCGAAACCCTTGCGCAGCTTTTCCTGATTGGTCGCCGAGATCGTGCCGAGCGTGCGGCCGTGGAACGCGTTGTTGAAGGTGATCAGATTATGCTTTTCACCATTGCCCGCGCTCGAATGATAGGCGCGCGCGGTCTTGATCGCACATTCGACCGCCTCGGCGCCCGAGTTCGTCAGGAACACCGTGTCGGCGAAGGTGTTCTCGACCAGCCGCGCGGCATAGGCTTCGCCCTGAGGGCTGCCATAAAGGTTCGACACATGCATCAGCGTCGCGGCCTGCTCCTGGATCGCCTTCGTCAGATGCGGATGCCCGTGGCCCAGCAGGTTGACCGCGATGCCGCTCGCGAAGTCCAGATAGCGCTCGCCTCGCTCGCCGATGAGATACGCGCCTTCGCCGCGCACCGGACGCACACCGCACCGGGGGTATACGGGCATCAGCGGCGTGATCGTCATGGCAGGCACCTTTCAGTCAAAAGTAAAAAGGCGACCCCAAAACGGGCCGCCCTTGGTCGGGCCGCCCCTATACCGCTGCTCCCGGAGGCGCGTCAACACGGGGGTTAGAGCGACTTTGCCGCCTGCATCGCGAGCGCGACCGAATGCTTGCGCGCGGCATGATCGTACATCGACGAGGCAATGACGATCTCGTCGACGCCGGTGCGCGCCTGAAAGGCCTTCAGGCCCTGCGCGACATCGTCGACCGTGCCCACGGCGGAGCATTGGAGAACATGGTCGAGGATCGCGCGCGCGTTGGGCGGCAGGCTGTCCTTATAGCCTGCGAGCGGCGGCTTCATCCTGCCCGGATTGCCCGTACGCAGCGCGACGAACGCCTGCTGCTGCGACGAGGCGAGCAGTTCGGCCTCTTCGCGCGTATCGGCGGCAAACACGTTGAAGGCGGCGGCAGCATAGGGTTCGGCAAGCTGCGCCGACGGCTTGAACTGGCGGCGATAGATTTCGAGTGCTTCGTCGAGCGCGTCGGGCGCGAAATGGCTGGCAAAGGCATAGGGCAGCCCGAGCATCGCCGCGAGCTGCGCGCCAAAGGTGCTGGAGCCCAGCATCCACAGCGGGATATGCGTGCCCGCGCCCGGAACCGCGATGATGCCGAGCTGTTCATCGCCCGCCAGAAACGCCTGCAATTCCAGCACATCCTGCGGAAACTGGCGTTCGTCGCTGGCAAGCGTACGGCGCAGGGCGCGCGCGACGCGCTGATCCGATCCCGGCGCGCGCCCCAGACCCAGATCGACGCGGCCGGGGAAGAGCGCCTCGAGCGTCCCGAACTGTTCGGCGATCACCATCGGGGCATGATTGGGCAGCATGATGCCGGCCGAGCCGATACGGATGCTCCTGGTCGCCTGCCCGATATGCGCGAGCACGACCGAGGTCGCAGCGCTCGCGATCCCCGTCATGCCGTGATGCTCGGCAACCCAGTAGCGTTCGTAACCGAGCGCCTCGGCGTGACGGGCGAGGTCGGCGGCGTTGGCGAGCGCCTCTGCGATTGTGCCGGTATCGGTGACGGGCACGAGGTCGAGGAAAGAGAGTTTCGTCATGAAACGGATATGCGGTGGCGGTGGTCGTGGTTCAACCTCACCCCTTCGCGGGCCGCACGAAGAAAATCTATGCCCGCTCGTCCTTCGGCGAGTCCATCAGCACATAGGTGGTGATCGAATGGACCTGCGGCAGCACGCCGAGCACTTCGGTGTGGAAATGCTTGTACGAAGCGAGATCCTCGGTTTCGACGCGCAGCAGATATTCGATCGTGCCGGTGATATTGTGGCACTCGCGCACCTCGGGCGCCTCGGCCATTGCCGCCTCGAACCCCGCCTGCGACTTCTTGGTGTGCGACGACAGGCCGACGGTGACATAGGCGAGGAAGGTCAGCCCGAGCTTCGCAGGGTCGATCACCGCACGATAGCCCTTGATGATCCCGCTGCGTTCGAGCTCCTGCACGCGGCGCAGGCAGGCAGACGGCGAAAGACCGACACGCTCGGCGAGCTCGATGTTCGGGATTCGCCCGTCATGCGTCAGTTCGCGCAATATCTTGCGGCCAATGGCGTCGATTTTGATCATGGATTGCATAATCTATCCGATTGCGGGCGATCTTTGCAATCCATCTCTGCCTGAACGCATTATATTGCGTGCATGGAACAGACCACCCTCGCCGCGCTCTCTGCCTTCGCGCTCGTCTCGTCGATCACGCCGGGACCGAACAATATGATGCTGATGGCATCGGGCGCCAATTTCGGGCTGCGCCGCACCGTCCCGCACGCGCTCGGCGTCGGCATCGGCTTCACCCTGATGATCGTTTTGGTCGGCGTCGGGCTGATGGGGCTGTTCGATCTTTTCCCTGTACTCAACATCGCGCTCAAGGTGGTGAGCGTCGCCTATCTGCTCTGGCTGGCGTGGAAAATCGCCAATGCCGCCGCGCCCGATACCGCGGGCAGCGCGCGCGGCAAGCCGATGAGCTTTTTCCAGGCCGTGATGTTCCAGTGGGTCAATCCCAAGGCGTGGTCGATGGCCCTGAGCGCGATCGCGCTTTACGCTCCCGACCGCAATTTCGGCGCGGTGCTGCTCGTCGCCGTGGTCTTCGGCATCATCAACCTCCCTTCGACCAGCCTGTGGGCGGTGATGGGCGTGTCGCTGCGCGGCTGGCTGTCGAGCCCGGCGCGGCTCCGGGCGTTCAACTGGACGATGGCCGCGCTGCTGGTGGGATCGCTCGCGCTGCTGATCTGATTGCAAGGTTGCGGTTCGCAACCTATGGACGGCGCTCCCCTCTTCCGACCGGAGAACAAGAGCATGCAAAGCCGCCGCCTCGGCAAAAGTGCCATCCATGTGTCCGACATCTGCATGGGAACGATGACCTTCGGCAGCCAGACCGACGAGGCCGAAGCGTTCCGCATCCTCGACCGCTGCTTCGATGCGGGGATCAACTTCTACGACACCGCCGAAGGCTATCCGGTTCCGCCCGATATCAAATGGGTCGGCCGCACCGAGGAAATCGTCGGGCGCTGGATGAAGACCAAGCCGCGCGACGCGATCATCCTGGCGACCAAGGTATCGGGACCGAGCCACGTCTGGTTCAGGTCGCCGTGTCGCAGCGGCATGACCGCGCTCGACCGCAAGAATATCATGCAGGCGGTCGACGACAGCCTGACGCGGCTGCAGACCGATTATATCGATCTCTACCAGACGCACTGGCCCGACCATGACGCGCCCCATGACGAGATGATGGACGCGCTCGACGAGCTTGTCCGCATCGGCAAGGTCCGCATCCTCGGCTGCTCGAACGAGACGAGCTGGGGGCTGATGAAATCGCTCGCCGCGTCGGAGAGGCTGGGCGGCGCGCGCTATCAGACGATCCAGAATAATTTCAGCCTCAACAACCGCCGCTTCGAGGACGAGCTGGCGCAGGTCTGCCGGCAGGAAGGCGTCAGCCTGATCCCCTATTCGCCGCTCGCGGGCGGGGTATTGTCGGGCAAATATCAGGGCGGCGCGACCCCTGAAGGCGCCCGCTTCTCGCGCTACCTCCAGATGGAAGGCCGGCAGGCCGCGATGGGCCGCCGCTTCGTCAACGAAAAGAGCCTCGCCGCGACCGAACGCTATCTGAAAATCGCGAAAGAAGCAGACCTGCATCCGGTGACGATGGCCACCGCGTGGTCGAAACAGCACGACTTCGTCGCCTCGACGATCGTGGGAGTGAGCGCCGACGATCAGGTCCAGCCGATTCTCGACGCGATGGAACTGGTGCTCGGCGACGATGTGATGAAGGCGCTGCACCAGGTCAGCAGGGACATCCTCTACCCGATGGGCTGAGTGCATCCGGTTTGAAGGAAACGATCCCGTTCTCTTCGTCATCCCGGACTTGATCCGGGATCTACAACCACGCCTCCCGAATGGCCCCCGGATCGAGTCCGGGGTGACGATTCAAATCAGGTACCCCGACGGCCACTCGAGGGTCAGCGCCTCTCCAACCTTCAGCGCGCGCCACGCCTTCGACACCCGTTCGAATGCGTCGAATACCGCAGGCTGCGCGACATCGATGCGTGCGCGCTCGTCGGCGCCGAGTCCCGCCCGCGTCCGTTCGGCTTCGCCCAAAGCCGCGCGCTGCGCCGCGCTGTCGGGGCGCCTGTCGCTCCGCCACGCGATATCGAAAAGGAAGGCGGCGATTTCGGACAGTTCGCCATCGCGCCCCTGCTCCTGCACCAGCTTCCGGCCCTTCGCCGCCCGCTTGCGCGCCGCGCGCCGGTGCTCGCGGGCATCGCCGC
>NZ_DATMST010000010.1:0-11933 GCF_035565275.1 Sphingopyxis sp. | reverse complement strand
CCGGCGCGTATAGTCGAGGATCAACATGTCCGGATCCTCGATACTCATCGCGCTTTGCACGAAAGCCCAGTTTGCGAGGAGGCTCCGTATATTGCCCAGCTCGAAGACGAGCGGGGCGGCCAGTTCGCCCGGCTCCATCGGAGACGCGTGGTGATGTTCGGTCCCATATCGTTCAAAATAACGCTGTTCGCGGTCGATATCGTCGAGATGATCGAGAAAGCGATCGAGTTCGGTTTCCGCTTGATCGATGCTCCGGCAATCTGCCCCTGTTTCGAGTTCGCAAGCGATCTCGACCTCGAAATCTTCCGCGGACCTATCTGTCATGGTCGCGGCGCTCGTTCTGCCGATCATGCGATCGTCCGCCCGCAATGGTGACGCCGATAAACAGGGCGAGAAGCAAGACGGAGACGAGAATGATCAGGAATATCGTCATGCGCACTTCCCGCAAGGATGTGTCGATTGCCCGAAGGCCAGGCTGCCGGTCGCCTCCGAACGCCAGACAAACCCCGTCGGGGTCATGATCACCGCGGCCGGGATCATTGGCTTTGCCGCTGCTCGAACTGCAGTGCCTTCTGATACATCTCGCGCCATGCAACGGCCGCACGAAGGGCCCGGTCCCGTACGTTCGGAAGCGACGCCTCGTTCGCTTCCGTCTGACACGCCTGCATGCGAGCCAGATAGAAGCGGCTGTTCCGTGCGGTCGGTTTGAGATTCTGGGAAATCATGTCGCAAGTTCCGTTTCTCGGTATTGTGGTGGAACGTCATCGCGAGGCCCGGTCGATCCGGCCCCGGCAGGCCGGCGGAACTTTGCGGCTCCACCGATCGGCCCGGCGACGAGCCACGCGCCGCTGCCGCCACGACAAGGCTTCGCAAGCGGAAAACCTAGCGCTTGCGCACGAACTCGGCGCGCAAGACGAGCCCCCTGATGCTCTCGTGACGGCAATCGATCTCCTGCGGATCGCCCGTCAGGCGGATCGACTTGATGACCGTCCCCACCTTGAGCGTCTTGCCGGCCCCCTTGACCTCGAGATCCTTGATCAGTGCGACGCTGTCGCCATCCTCGAGCAGGTTCCCGACCGCGTGGCGAACCTCGACCTGCGAGGCCGCGGCCTTGCGTTCCGCAAGCTCCGACGCCGGCATCCACTCGCCGCTTTCTTCGTCATAGACATAGTCGTCACTGTCACTCATTTCATTCTCCAGACTTGGTCAGAATTGGTTTTCCCGGCCGCCGGCCGATCGAGAAATGGCGCGCACGAATGACCTGCCGCTCACGCCTGCCGCCCATAGGGATCGCCGTCATTTCACCTCCGCCAGATCAACCGCGAGCGCCTGCGCGCTCGCATAATCGGCCGCGTAGGAGATGCGACCCGCCGCTTCGCCAAGCCCGATCCTCCCGAGCATCGCCCGCGGCTGGGGCTGAACGCCCGAGACGATCACCCGCGCCCCCGCCAGCCGGGCCTGTTCGACAAATTCTCCGAGTGCCTGCGCTCCGCTCGCATCGAGGAGCGGCACGAGCCGCATCCGCAGGATGATGACGCGCGGCGACTGGCCGACGCGGCGTAGCGTGTCGAGCAGTTCGCCCGCGACGCCAAAAAAGAAGGGACCGGTGATCCGGAACACCTCGACGCCGGGCGGCAGGTCATCGCGCTGGTCGAGGTCTTCGGCATCGAGTTCGGCATCGCGGCTGCCGCTTCGATCGACTTCGACCGCTTCGGCCATGCGCGCCATGAACAGCAGCGACGCAAGCGTCACCCCGACCGCGATCGCCACCGTCAGATCGACGAGGACCGTCAATCCGAAGGTGATCAGCAGCACCGCCCGGTCGCTGTTCGGCATGCGCAGCAGCGCGAGGAAGCGCTGATACTCGCTCATGCCCCAAGCGACCATGAACAGGATCGCGGCGAGCGCCGCCATCGGCACATAGGCCATCAGATCCGTGCCGAAGAGAATGAAGCCGAGCAGAAAGGCCGCGTGCATCATGCCCGCGACGGGCGTCTTCGCACCCGACCGGATATTGGTCGCGGTGCGCGCGATCGCCCCGGTAGCGGGGAGGCCGCCGAACAGCGCCGAGCCGAGATTGGCGACGCCCTGCCCGATCAGTTCCTGGTTCGAACGATGCCGCGTCCCCGCCATGCCGTCGGCGACGACCGCCGACAGCAGCGCCTCGATCCCGGCGAGGAAGGCGATCGTGAAGGCCGATGGCAGGACGGCATTGATCTTAACGAGCGAGATATCAGGAAACGACGGCACCGGAAGGCCCGCCGGAATGTCGGGAAAGCGCGATCCGATCGTGTCGACCGGCAAGTTCAAAAGTGCCACCGCAAGGGAACTTGCCACCGCCGCGATCAGGAAGCCCGGCAGCCGCGGCGCGAATTTGCGGAGCGCGATAATGATCGCCAGCGCGCCACCACCGATGCCGATCGCGGCCCAGTTCGCGCTGGACAGCGCCCCCAGATAAGCCTGCCATTTGGGGAGGAAATCGGCGGGCACCTTGTCGATGGCAAGGCCGAGGAAATCCTTGACTTGGCTCGAGGCGATGATGACCGCGATCCCGGCGGTGAATCCGGTCACCACCGGATGCGGGATATATTTGATCATCTGGCCGAAACGGAGCAGGCCCGCCGCGATGAGGATGAGCCCGGCGAGCAAGGTCGCGATCAACAGGCCGTCATAGCCATGGCTCGCAATGACGTTGAAGATCACGACGACGAAGGCGCCCGTCGGACCGCCCACCTGCACACGCGATCCGCCGAGCGCCGAGATCAGGAAACCCGCGACGACCGCGGTAATCAGCCCCTTGTCGGGCGAAGCCCCGCTCGCGATGCCGAGCGCCATGGCGAGCGGCAGTGCGACGATCGCGACGGTCAGACCGGCGATCGCATCGGCGCGGAAGGCGGCGGCGGAATAGCCCTCGCGAAACACCGTGAGGAGTTTCGGCGTATAGGCCTCGGTCTTCACCGTATTGCGGGCCGGCTCGGAAATTTGGCGGACAAAAGCGCACGATCGGACCGGTTAGGATCGGCATGGGTCCCTTCGCGCAGTCGAACGCCGCGCCCGGTTCCGACGCTCGACGAATATTCGCCGAGCAATTCGATGCCTGCGCCTTCGAGCGCGCCAATCACCTTGACCAGCGTATCGACGACGCCGCGGACCTGCCCGTTCGACGCTTCCATCCGCTGGATCGTCGGAAGAGAAAGGCCGGCGAGCTCGGCCAGTTCGCGCTGGTCGATCCCGAGGAGCGCGCGCGCCGCACGCATCTGCTGTGACGTGATCATATCGGCCTCTTGATGTTTAATACATCATTTATGAGTCTTAACGCTATCATCTTATGCTGTATATATCGATGATGCAATATCATCATTCAGATCACCAAGGCGCGAGGACCGGTACGGGAGGACCTTCACCGCTCCGCGATGGCGAACGCGGCTGATGCCCTATTTCATGTCGTCGCCTTTCGACCAGATCCCGGCAAAGAAGCCGCCTAAGCCCCCAGGCGCCCTGCAGGCGC
Organism: Sphingopyxis sp.; assembly: GCF_035565275.1. GTDB lineage: Bacteria > Pseudomonadota > Alphaproteobacteria > Sphingomonadales > Sphingomonadaceae > Sphingopyxis. The sequence goes on along the minus strand of NZ_DATMST010000010.1, from coordinate 8,425 downwards.
CGCCGGCGAATGCCGAGCTGCCGGAATCAGGATGGGGCGCGATCCATCGGGGCGCGTGCGGGCGCTGCCCTCGCTGCGGCGAAGCGAAGCTGTTTCGCGCCTTCCTCAAGCCCGTGGACCATTGTTCCGCCTGCAGGCAGGACTGGACGCACCAGCAGGCCGACGACTTTCCGGCCTATGTATCGATTTTCCTGACCGGCCATATCATGGCGCCGGTGATCATCGCGCTTGTCCAGGACACGAAGCTGTCCCTGCCCGCCCTCGCCGCGATCATCCTGCTGCTCATGATCGGGCTGATGATCCTGTTTCTCCAGCCCGCCAGGGGCGGCGTCATCGCCCTGCAATGGTGGTTCGGCATGCACGGGTTCACGAAGGAACGGCACCTACCGGCGATATCCGACCGCGAAGAGTGAGGCTTGCCCGGAGCGGCAACCGCCCTCTACATGAGCGGCAATCTCACCCAAAGGAGCGAATAGCTGGATACGGTATCGATCATACTCTTCCTGTTGCTCGCCGTCGTCGTGAGCGGCGCGATATCGCGGATGCTGCCGGTGTCGCTGCCGACGCCGCTCGTGCAGATCCTGCTCGGCGCGGGGATCGGCCTCTCGACCTCCTACCGCGTCGAACTCGACCCCGAATTGTTCCTACTGCTTTTCCTGCCGCCGCTGCTGTTCCTCGACGGCTGGCGCATTCCCAAGGACGAACTGCTGAAGGACCTCTCGACCGTCGTCGAACTTGCCCTCGGCCTCGTCCTCATGACCGTCATCGGCATGGGCCTGTTCATCCACTGGATGATCCCCGCGATGCCAATGGCGGTCGCCTTCGCGCTCGCCGCCGTCGTGTCGCCGACCGATCCAATCGCGGTGTCCGCTATCGCCGCGCGCGTGCCGATCCCCAAACGGATGATGCATATATTGGAGGGTGAGTCGCTCCTGAACGATGCCTCGGGCCTCGTATGCCTGCGCTTCGCGATCGCCGCGGCGCTGACCGGCACTTTCTCCGCCGGCGCGGCAGCGCTCGACTTCCTGTGGGTCGCGGGGGCCGGATTGGCGATCGGGGTCGCTGTGACGCTGTCGGTGACACGCGCCAAGGCGTGGGTGACGAAGCGCTGGGGCGAGGATACCGGCTCGCAAATCCTCGTCAGCCTGCTGATTCCGTTCGGTTCGTACCTGCTCGCCGAGCATGTCCATGCCTCGGGCATCCTCGCCGCGGTGAGCGCCGGCGTGACCATGACCTTTGCCGAAATATCGCGGCAGGCGATGGCGATCACACGGATGCGCCGCAATTCGGTATGGGATACGATCCAGTTCGCGCTCAACGGCATCATCTTCGTGCTGCTCGGCGAGCAGCTGCCCGCCATCCTCGCCGACGCGAAAGAAACGGTCGCGCTCACCGGTCATGGCACGCTCTGGTGGCTCGCCGTCTACATCGTCGCAATCGTCGCGGGCCTCGCGGCGCTTCGCTTTCTGTGGGTATGGATATCGTTCCGCCTCACGATTCTTCGCAAGCGCGACAGGAATATCGAGCTCCAAAGCCCCAACTGGCGACTGGTCGCCGCGATGTCGTTCGCCGGCGTGCGCGGGGCGATCACGCTCGCGGGCGTCCTGACGCTGCCGCTGGCCCTCGACGACGGCTCCCCCTTCCCCGCACGCGACCTGGCGATCTTCCTGGCAGCGGGCGTCATCATCGTCTCACTGATCCTTGCCACCATCGCATTGCCCCTGCTGCTCAGGGGGCTGGTCATGCCGCCGGACCAGTCGAAGCAGGCGGAAGAAGATGCGGCTCGCGTCACCACGGCCGAGGCCGCGATCCGCGCGATCGAACAACGACAGCATGCGCTGGCCGAGAAACACGGCGAAGCCGATCTCTATGCGGCGGCCGGCGCGCGCGTCATGGATTTTTACCGCGAGCGCATCGAAAGCCGCACCAACGGCCTTTCGGACGCCCGCAAGGCGGAAGAACGGCTTGTGCGCGAGTTCCAGCTCGTCGGCATCAGGGCCGAACGCGAGGCGCTTCTCGGTCTCGGCCGCTCGCGCGCCATCGGGAGCGGCATCGCGCAGAAACTGAACCGCGAGCTCGATTTGTCCGAGGCACGATATCGCGGCTAGCGGCCGTGCGCGGACGCAAACATGCGATTCGGGCTTCGGGCATGCCGCCGCAGCGGCTAGCCACGCCTCCAGCATGAGATGGCTATGATCGACGATCCGGAGGTTCGCTTCCTCAATCGAGAAAGCAAAACCTGACCGGCCGAATATTCTTTATGCAAGGAGCATCGATCTGCGGCATCGCCTGCCAGAGGCATCAATTGAGCGAGACAGCTTGCAGGACGCCGTCCATGTCCCGGGCGACCGCCTGGGTGATGTCCATGGCGTTGTTCCAGCCATAGGCATTGTCTCGTTCGAAGACGACGCTGCACGCCGAACGCGTGATCACGCGTGAGAGCGCCTCGTTGAGCGCGCGGTCGATCTGCTGCTGGCCACGCGTTTGCGCCGCGATGAAACGTGCATTTTGCTGCTGGTCGAGCGCCTGAAGCTGTTGATTGAGCGCCGCCTGCAGACGTTGATATTCGATGGGGGCGGTTGCGTTCTGCCTTGCTTCGAGCGCGCGGCGCTGCTGATCGATGGCGGCCCGCTGCTGAGCGAGCTGGGCCGAAAGCGTCCCCTGCATCTGCTTGAGCTGCCCCTGCAGCGACTGACCCGCGCGCGAGGCACCGATAGCAGCGGTGCGCGACAGCAGACACATGCCGGTTATCGGCGGGCCGAAGGTCTGGGCGGACGCCGATGCGGTCGCAAAGACGAGCGAGGCGGCGGCGAGGATAAGGAAAAGACGCATGTCGCCGCCTCTCGCCTGATCAGCTCGCAGCCGCAACCAGGTCGGCACAGGATTGTTCCTGCCAGACAACTTCGGACACGGTGACATTATAATGACCGCGCGGGCGGATGAAGCGAATCTCCATCCGGCAGCGGGTGCGCTCGGTGCTTCCCGGCGCGGCGGGGAAGAACAGGACATAGTTCCACCGCCGCGTGATCCCTTCGCCAAAATGCGGCGCTCCGATCCAGCGATAGATATCGGACTTGCTCACACCGGGCGTGATCATTCGCACCGCCGCGGGGCGGACCGTCGCACCGAGCTTCTGGTGCTCGAGCGGCTTTTCGCGAAAGGCGGCGGAATCGACGGTCGCGACATAGGCCGGGGCGGTTGGTGCCGGACCGTCTTCGGCAATGGCCGCGGCGGGGCTCATGACGCCAACCCATGAGAGAAGCGGAAGAGCGAGCAACTTGATTTTCATGATATCCTCCCTGGAAGACCGGATGACGAACGGAGCGGTCAGAACTGGAAGCCGACGCCGACATTGGCACCGGCGCGCTCCTGCGTGTCGTAGGTGGCGCCGATCTTAACGACGGTGCGCCCGTCATCCATGACCCGCGACAGACCCATCGCGAACGCCGATTGCCCGCGATAGGTGCCCGCACCGAAGGCAAGCATCCCGCGACCGGGTTCGAACGCTTGCGGAAGGCCCGCCGCTGCCAGCGCACCGGCGGTGCCGGCGAACGCATCGCGCCGGGCCTGGGTCAGATCGAAGTCGAAATCGGCGAACCGCGAGTCGGTATAGGCATTGGCGCTGGCGAGCGTGTTTGCGAGTCCCTCGCCCAGCTGCTGGACGTTGACCGCATCGGTCGGCGCCACACCCGCCGCGACATTGTGCAGCGTCGTCGCCGAACCGCCGGGGTTGAACGTCACCGAATTACCGCTCGCGTCATATTGCACCGAATTGTTGGCGACCTGCTGCACCTGGTGCAGCTGCGACCCGTTGACCGCGTCGGTCGAGGTCGCATTGACCGCGCCCGCCGCGACGTTCTGGACCACGTTGCCGCCCATGTTGACCGTGGTGCTGGCGCCGACCGTGAGGCCGCCGTTGGCCGTCACCATCCCGGCGAAGGTCGGGTTGTCGATGACGCCGACTTGGAGCTGGTTGCCGTTCAGCGTCACGACGGTGTTGGAACCGGCGCTCACGTTGAGCGTGCCGTTCGACGGCACGTTCGACGACGGACCGCCATTGGCCTGGATGTTCCAGCCCGCACCGGCGGTCTGGTTGATCGCCGTCAGCGCGTCGTTGACATTATTGTAGGTGTTACCGCCCACGGTCAGATTGGTGGTGACGGTGCCGGTCGTCGAATTATAGCTCGAATTGCCGCCGAGCCCCGCCGCCACGCTCTCGCCAAGATTGGTGACATTGCCCTGCACGTTCGAGATGCTGCCTTCGATCGTGGTCACCCGGTTGTCGAGGTTGGTGACGTTGTTCTCGACGGTGGTCACCCGGCCGTCGAGATTGGCGACATCGCCCTCGACATTGGTCACCCGCCCATCGAGATTGGTGACACTTCCCTCAACGGCGGTCACCCGGTTGTCGAGATTGGTGATCTGGGCGTTCGCATTCTGTGCGACGGCATCGAGCTGGCTGACATTGACCGCGTCGGTCGGGGCGGAGCCCGCCGCCACATTGGTGAGCTGCCGCTCGGCCCCGGCGGAACCGATCGACACTTCGCCCGCCGAGTTCTGCGGTGCGGCCAGGCCATAAGCCGCGTAACCGGCGCGCGCACCGACCGAGGTCGTTGCGCCCGCCCCCAGCGCGACGCTACCCGAGAAGCTTGCATTGGCACCCGCACCGAACGCGATCGACTGGATGCCATTGGCAACCGAGTTGGTGCCGAAGGCGATAGCATCGGCCTGGCTGACGCGCGCATTCTGACCGATCGCAGTGCCGCCGGGAGCGGTCTGCTCGACGATCGCGCCATTGCCGATGCCGATGCCGTTGTCGCCGTTGACCACCGTGGCCGGGCCGACCGCGACCGATTCCTGGCCGACCGCGAGCGAATCGTCCGCGGTGGAATTGGCGTGGAAATATTTGGTCGTCGTGGCCGAGACCGCGCCGATCGCCCCCGCCAGCTGCCGGATGGTTACCGCGTCATGTGCATCGGTGCCGTCGGCGACATTGGTGATCTGGCGCACCTCATTCGCCGCCGCATTGCCGACCGAGACTGCGCCCCGCAGCACGACGTCGCTGGTGTTGTAGGTGATGCTGTTGGGCCCCGCCGGAATGGTGCCGGTGGCTGGCGCCAGCACCCGGTCGGAGACCGCGTTCGCGCCGAGCGCCAGCGATCCCTCGATGCTTGCTACCGTGCCACGGCCAAGCGCGACCGCATTGTCGGCGCTCGCATTCGCCTGATAACCGAGCGCGGTCGAGCCCACGCCCTGCGCGAAAGCGTCGGTCTCCGCGAGACCCGTTTCGTTGGTGCGGGCATAGCGGATACCGTCGCCGTTCGCCTCGGTGTAGATGGTCGAGGTATCGCCGGCGATATTGTTGATCGTATCGCCGACATTGATGAGGGCGCCCTCGATCGTCGTGACGCGGCCGTCGAGATTGGTAACATCGCCCTCCACCGTGGTCACCCGCGTGTCGAGATTGGCGATGTCGGTCGTGTTCTCATCCACCTTCTGGTTGGTCGCGAAGAGCTGCGAGCCATTGACCGCATCGGTCGAGCCATTGCTCAACCGCCCCGCCGCCACATTGGTGACCGTACGCTCTGCACCCAGCGCCCCGACGCTCACCGTCGAAGTCGGCGTCGCGCCCGCGAAAGCGTAGGCCGTGCCGCCGATCGTCGCGCCGGCGGTGCCTATCGCGATATCCGTGGTCGAGCCGTTGCCAAGGGCCACGTCGCCCGCGTTGTTCGCCACCGCGTTCGGACCGATCGCCACCGAGTCCGTCCCGAGCGCCTGACTGTCCGCCAGTGTCGAGTTGGCGTGGAAATATTTGATGCCCAGGCCATTGTTTATGTCGGTCAGATTGTCCTCGATGTTGGTAACCCGGTTGTCGATGTTGGTCACGTCGCCCTCGAGGTTGGTTATGTCGGTGCTATTCTCACCCACCTTCTGGTTGGTTGCGTAGAGCTGCGAACCATTGACCGCATCGGTCGACGTTGCCGAAAGCACACCCGCGCCGACGTTCTGGATCTGCCGTTCGGCCCCCGCCGCGCCGACCGAGACCACTCTCGTGCCGCTCACCCCCGCCGCCGGCGTCGCGCTGCCGGCGAGCACGAAGGCACCCGCATGCCGCGTGTCCGTCACCGAGCCCGAGCCGAGCGCAACGGCGCCCGCCTGACTCGCCGTGGCCCCCTGACCCAGCGCAGACGCGAGCGTGCCCAAGGCGTTGGCCCCCTGGCCGATGGCGACCGACTGGTTCTGAGCTCTGGAATCGAGCCCCATGGCCACCGACAGGCCTTGCGCGTTTGCCCGCGTGCCCAAGGCGACCGACACGTTCTGCGCGACCGAGGACTGGCCGACCGCAACGCTGCTGTTGCCGCCGGTGGTATCGGCCTTGGCGTTGGCGCCGATCGCAACGTTGGCCCCGCTGCTGTTCGGATCGGCCGTCGTCCCGGCCGCTGCCCCCCTGCCCACGACGACCGAGTCCAGGCCATAGCCACGGGCATTGTTGCCGATCGCCACCTGCCCGCCACTAGTCGGGCCCGGAATGGCGATCGTAACAGCTCCGTCGCCCAGGGCCACCGACGACGTTCCTGCAGCGGACGTACCGACACCCGCTGCCAGCGCGTTCCGGCCCGTCGCGCCATCATTGTTGTAGTTGGCACCGGCCGTGCCGCCATCGTTGACGCTGAAGTAGTGAACCGCGCTGTCCTCGACGGTGGCCGCCAGCGTTTCGATGGACTGGTTGGTCGCGAAGAGCTGCGAGCCGTTGATCGCATCGGTCGAGGAACCGCTGATCTGGCCCGCCGCAACGTTCTGGATCTGCCGTTCTGCACCCGCGGCGCCGACCGACACGACGCTGGTCGGCGCGACGCCGGAAAAATTATAAGTCGTGCCGCGGATCACCATGGTGGCCGTCGGCACCGCCGCGGTGGTCACCGAACCCGAGCCCAGCGCCACATCGCCGGCATTGTTCGCAACGGCCGTGTCGCCAAAAGCGAGCGCTCCGGCGGCGAGCGCGCTGCTCACGTTGCCGAGCGCGACCGATCCCTGGCCTACCGCCATATTGCCATTGCCGATCGCGACCGCGCCGTCCGCCATATTCGCCGCGGTTGCCGTCGCCGTGCCGTCAGCGTTAGCGATGTTGTTCGCGCCGCCCGTGAAGGCGCCGGTTCCGCTGGCATAGCTTGGGTCGCCGATCGCCACCGCACCGTCGCCGAAGGCGGTGTTGCCCGCGCCGATCGACACGGCCTTGCCGCCCGCCGCGCTAGCGCTCGTACCGATCGCCACGGCATCGGCCGTGCTGGCAACCGCATTGGCGCCGATCGCAGTCGTTCCGCTGGCGGTGACACCGGCGCCGGCATTGCTGCCGAGCGCGATGTTGTTGGCACCCGTCACGGTGGAGCCCGCGCCAGTGCCGACGGCAATGTTCGCGGTGCCAGTGACGGTTCGGCCGGTTGCAAGGCCGATGGCAATCGACTGGTCGTTATTGACAGAACCGTTGCCAGTGCCGTTGCCGATGGCGACCGTGCTGGCGGACACCGCGGTCGCAGCGGAGCCAAGCGCGGTCGAGAAAGCGCCTTGCGCCTGGCTGAGCACACCCACGGCGACCCCGTTTTGCCCCGCAGAGACGCTCCGGTCTCCGATCGCAGTAGCAAAGATTCCGGAGGCGGTGGTATTGGAACCGAGCGCCGTGGTGTTGGTCGCGTTGGCCGTCGCTGCAGCGCCCAGCGCGGTCGCAAAAGCGCCTTGCGCCTGGCTGTTCACACCGACGGCGACCCCCGCCTGCGCCGCCGCCACGCTTGCGTTTCCAACCGCAGTACCAAACATCCCGGATGCAGTGGAACTCGCACCAAGTGCCGTAGTGCCCTGTGCGGTGGCCTTGGCGCCCAGACCAAGCGCAGCACTCCCCATGCCCGAAGCGAGGGTGTTATTGCCGATTGCGCTGGAACCGGCACCTTGGGCATTTGCCCCGGCGCCGACCGCAGTCGCCGATGCAGCGGTCGCCTCGGAAGCAACGCCGATCGCCGTCGCGCCCGCCTCCAGCGCGTCGGCGCCGACGCCGATCGCAATGGAATTGTCCCCGGCCGACGCCGCGTCGCATCCGACAGCAATGCCGCCGGTGCTCGCGCCCCCTTCGACGGTCGTCGGCTGCTCCGTATCGCAGAAATTGCCACCACCGATCGCGATGCCGCCATTGGAGGTTGTCGTGGCGCCGCCGAGCGAAGTCTGGGCATGGGCGGCCGGCGGTATTGTCATCAGGCCGATCGCGAGCGCAACGGGTGAGGCCCAGGCGGCAAGCCTGCCGCCGAACGGGCCGAAACCTCCGTGCGCATCCACGTCCATGGCCTCAAGCCCGGTGCCAAGTGCGCGCGTGCCGGAGCCCGCGCCGCCGAGCGTGCCGAGGCCAAGCTTGTCGCGCTTGATGCCCAGCACGCGGTGC
>NZ_DATMST010000009.1:0-12478 GCF_035565275.1 Sphingopyxis sp. | reverse complement strand
CTCGACGCCGAACGGACGTTTGCGGAGACCGAAGCCGTGCTCGCCGCGCAGGACGGACAGATTTCGCGGCGCCAGATCGCGCTGTTCCGCGCGCTCGCGGGCGGCTGGTCGACCTAGGTGGCCGCCGCCCGGGGCGGGGGTGCAGGGGTGAGCGGCACGACACGCAGCATGGCCAGCGCGGCGAGCAGCAGTGTCGCCGCCGCAAACGCCATCGTATAGATCGGCTCGCCGGGGAAAAAGGCCGTCATGATCGACCCCATCACGGTCGCTACCAGCAACTGCGGGATGACGACGAAGACGTTGAACAGCCCCATATAGATGCCAAGCTTCGCCTGCGGCAGGCTGGTCGCGAGCATCGCGTAAGGCATGGCGAGCACCGATGCCCAGAAGATGCCGATGAAGATTTCGCTGGCGATCAGGTGCGTCGGGTCGCGCAGGATGAAGAAGCTGCCGTAACCGATCGCACCGCAAACGAGCCCGACGATATGCGTGCGCGCCTGTCCGATCCGGGCCGAGAGCCAGGGCAGCAGCGTCAGCGCGGCGACCGCCGCAACGGCGTTGTAGACCGCGAACAGCTCGCCGACCCAGTTGCCTGCCTGCTGGTAAGCACCGCTCGCGGCATCGGCCGAACCGAAATGATATTGGGCGACGATCGGCGTCGTGTTGATCCACATGATGAACAGCGCTGACCAGCTGAAGAACTGGACGAGCGCGAGGCGCTTCATCAACTCGGGCATTCCGGCGAAATCGCCGACGATGCTGGAGAGCATGTTCGTCTCGCTGCCCGCGCGGGCGAGCGCGATGGCGAGCATGCTCGCGAGGCCGTATCCGATCAGCAGCGCGCCGAGCAGCAGCACCTCGCGCAGCAGCGCGAATTCGATCCGGATGACGACGACGGCAACCCCCCCGGCAATCCATCCGAGGCTCGTCGCATAATTATGCGAGCCAAGCGCACGGACGGCGGGCGCTTCGGCGATCGTGTCGCGCTCATACGCCGCCATTTCGGCGGGGTCATATTCGCGCGTCAAGACGACCGTCCACAGCACCGACAGGAACAGTGCCAGCCCGCCGAACCAGAAGGCATAACGCACGGTGTCGGGGATCTGTCCCGGCGGCGCGACATTGGCGACCCCCATCGCCTCCATCAGCGTGGGGAAAAGCGATCCGACGACCGCGCCCGCTCCGATGAAGGCGGTCTGCACGGCATAGCCGATGCTGTGCTGGTCCTTGCGCAGCATGTCGCCGACAAAGGCGCGAAAGGGCTCCATCGAAATGTTGAGCGAGGCGTCGAGGATCCACAGCATCATCGCGGCGAACCAGATCGCGGGGCTTTCGGGCATCACGAACAAGGCGATCGCGGCAAGGATCGCGCCGGCAAGGAAATAGGGGCGCCGCCGCCCGAGGCGGCCGAGCCAGGTCCGGTCGCTCATATGGCCGATGACCGGCTGGACAAGCAGGCCGGTGAGCGGCGCGGCCACCCAGAGGCCGGGAAGCTTTTCGATATCCTCGCCAAGCGACTGGAAGATGCGGCTCATGTTCGCATTTTGCAGCGCGAAGCCGATCTGGATGCCGAAAAAGCCGAAGCTGATGTTCCACAGGCCGGCAAAGCCCTGTCGCGGCTTGTCCATCACGCGTCTCCCACCGGGCCGCCGTTCGCGGCTCTCGTCGGTCGAGGGTGTCGCAGCGTGCGCTGGGCAGGGCAAGTATCGTGCGGTCAGGTATACGAATACGTAGCAGCGGATCGGGGATCAAACCGTGGTGCTCTGGCGCCGGATCAGGCGCGCGGGCAAAACCCGTTGTTCGACCGGACGGTCGTCGATCCGCGCGAGCAGCGCGTCAACGAGCAGCGTTCCCGCGCCCTTCATATCCTGCATGACGGTGGTCAGCGTCGGCGAGGTCAGGCTGGCGGCGGGAATGTCGTCGAAACCGATGATCGCGACGTCCTGCGGCAGGCGTAGCCCCGCCTCGGCAAGGGCCCGCATCGCGCCGATCGCGATCAGGTCGCTCGCGGCGAAGATCGCGTCGAAGGTCGCGCCGCTCGCGAGCAGTGACCGTGCCGCCGCATAGCCCGAATCCTCCGAAGACACCGCATCATGTTGCAGCGCCGGGTCGGGATCGAGCCCGGCGGCGCGCAGCGCGCGGCAAAACCCGTTATAGCGATCCTGGAATTCGGGCGCATGGTCCGATGCGTCGCCCAGAAAGGCGATGCGTCGCCGCCCGATCTCGACCAGATGCGCCCCCGCCTGCTCGCCGGCGCCGACATTGTCCGATCCGACCGTCAGCCCGATGCCGTCGTCGGAGACCGATCCCCAGCGCACGAATTTCGTCCCCATCTCGACGAGGTGTTCGAGCTTGGTGAGGTAAAGCTGATAGTCGCCATAGCCGAGCAGGATGATCCCGTCGGACCGGTGGCTGTCCTGATAGGTGACGTGCCAGTCGTTGTGCATCTGCTGGAAACTGATCAGCAGATCATAACCGCGCCGCGCGCATTCGCGCGTGATCGACCCCAGCATCGACAGGAAAAAGGGGTTGATCATCGATTCGTCGGGGGTCGGGTCCTCGAAAAAGAGTAGCGCAAGCGTATGCGTGCGCTGCGAGCGCAGGCTCGAGGCGTTTTTGTCGACCGTGTAATTGAGCTCGCGCGCGATGCGTTCGATGTTGGCACGGGTCGCGGCGCTGACCGATTTGCTGCCGCGCAGCGCGCGCGACACGGTGGGCTGGGACACGCCCGCCAGATAGGCGATGTCGAAACTCGTCGGCTTGGCCGAGGGCTGGCGCCCCATGTGTCTCTCCCTGCCGCCGCAGCTCTGCGAATGGCCACGGTCCGGGTCCGGACACTAGCGATCGGCCCGGTCAATGCCAAGAATTTGCACCGGATCGAAACGGCGCTTTTGCGCCGCAAAAAGCGTGACATTCGGGCGACAGGCCGGCCGGACGCATAATATGCGTATACGTATACCCACTGGCCGCGTCCGCCGATTGGCTCCAATTGCGATGCGTCGACGGGAAAAACCGCGGCTTCAGCGAGAGGATGCTGCGCGGCGCGATCGCCGCCCCCTCTGGCTGTCGCCCGGGTCAGGCCGCCCGTCGCAGCAGGGGACTTCGAATGACCAAATCCAACAGCCTTCGTCCCGATTTTCGTCGGGGTGCCAGCGCCATCGCGCTCGGCCTTGCCTTGACCGTCTTGCTGCCCGGCGCCGCGCTGGCGCAGGACGCCGGGACCGCACCCGTCGACGAAGCGCCGGTCGACGGCGAAATCATCGTCAGCGGCATCCGCGGTGCGATCAACAATTCGGTGCAGGCGAAGAAGGCGAGCACCTCGATCGTCGAAGTGGTCTCGGCCGAAGACATCGGCAAGTTGCCCGACCTGTCGATCGCCGAATCGCTGTCGCGCCTGCCGGGTCTCGCGACGCAGCGTCTCGACGGCCGAGCCAATGTCGTGTCGATCCGCGGCCTCGCCCCTGACTTCACCACGACCCTGCTCAACGGCCGCGAACAGGTTTCGGCGAGCAACAATCGCGGGGTCGAACTCGACCAATACCCCTCCGAATTGCTCAATGGCGCTGTTGTCTACAAGACTCCCGACGCCTCGCTGGTCGGGCAGGCGCTTGGCGGCACGATCGACATGCGCACGGTGCGTCCGCTCGCTTACGGCAAGCGCGCGATCGCTGCGGGCGCCCGCTTTGAAATCAACGATCTCGGCAAGCTCAACCCCGATATTTCGAACAAGGGTTATCGCGCCAATATCTCCTATATCGACCAGAATGCCGACGGTACGCTCGGCTGGGCGATCGGTTATGCGCGCATGCAGTCGCCAACGGCCGAGGAGCGCTTCAACGCGTGGGGCTATCCCGAGGCGACAGACGGCACGAACACCGCGTTCATCATCGGGGGTGCCAAGCCCTATGTTAAATCGAACGAGCTCAAGCGCGACGGCGTGATGGCGGTGGTCGAGTGGGAGCCGAGCGACAAGTTTCACACGACGATCGACGGATATTGGTCGCGGTTCAAGGACGAGCAGCGCCTGCGCGGCATCGAGTTCCCGCTCGCGTGGGGCAATTCGACGTTGCAGCCGGGTTTCACGGTCGAAGACGGCCTCGTGACGAAGGGTGTCTGGACGGGCACCGAAGCCGTGATGCGCAACGACGTTGTCCATCGTAACTCGACCATCATCGCCGGCGGCTGGAACACCCGGTTCAAGCCCAATGAAAAGCTGACGCTTGAACTCGACCTTGGTTATTCGCGGCTCAAGAAGACCGAGGAAAATCTGGAAATCTACCTCGGTACCGGCCGCGGGCCCGGCGTCGGTGCGCGCGAAACCGCGCTGGGTTTCGAAATGCGCCCCAAGGGCGGCATCATCTTCGACCCGTCGCTCGACTACACCGATCCCGATCTGTTCGTGATCACCGATCCGCAGGGCTGGAGCAACTGCGGCGGAGCAGTCCCCAATTGCCAGGACGGCTTTATCAACACGCCGCGGATCAAGGACGAGCTGAAATCGGTGCGGCTGCAGGCGACGCAGGAACTGGACGGCGTTATCAGCAGCCTGCGCGTCGGCGCCAATTATTCGGATCGCAAGAAGAGTCTCGACGACCGCGGCTTCGTGCTCACCAGCAAAAATTATCCGGCCAACACGCCGGTGCCCACCGACTATCTTTATGATGACCCCGTGTCGCTCGATTTCATCGGCATCCCCGGCATGGTCGCGTTCGACAGCTGGCGGTTCTACAACGACGGGAACTACACGCTCACCGACGGCGCCGGCTTCGATCCGGCCCGCGTCTTCAACGACTATACGATCCGCGAAAAGGTCCTGACCGGCTTCGTTCAGGCGAATTTCGACGCCGATACCGGAAGCACGCCGGTCCGCGGCAACGTCGGCGTCCAGATCGTCCATTCGGACCAGACGGGCTCGAGCTTCTATGCGCAGGTCGTCGGCGGCGTGACCCAGTCGACGCCGATCACCGATGGCGACACCTATACCGACATCCTGCCGAGCCTGAACCTGTCGATCGAATTCGCCGACAACACCTTCCTGCGCTTCGGCGCGGCGCGTGTGCTGGCGCGGGCGCGCATGGACCAGCTGAAGCCCGGCGGCGGTGTCAATTTCGATGTGACGAAACGCGACAACACCAATCCCGCCGACTCGCCCTGGTCGCTCGATCTGGGCAATGCGAAACTGCGTCCGCTGATGGCTGATACGGTGGATGTCGGGCTCGAGAAATATTTCGGGCAGGGCGGCTATGTGTCGGTCGGCGGCTTCTACAAATATCTCGAAAATTATGTCTACCGTCAGGTCAATCCGTTCGACTTCTCGCAATTCGAGGTTCCCGATGGCGGCTCGGTCGGCACGCGTGCCGGGGTCAGCCGGCAGTGGCTGAACGGGAACGCCGGTCGCGTTTACGGCGCCGAAGCATCGCTCTCGCTGCCGTTCGCGACCTTCACGCAGGCGCTCGACGGCTTTGGCGTGCTCGGTAGCGCCTCCTATACCAAGAGCCGCGTGCGCGAGACCGGGCCCGACCCGATTTCGATGCCCGGCCTGTCGAAATGGGTCATCAACGGCACCGCCTATTTCGAAAAGGACGGTTTCCAGGTGCGCGCCTCGGGCCGCTATCGCTCGAAATTCCTGGCGGAGGTTTCCACCCTGAGCCTTGCCCGCGACGTGTTCATGGCCAAGAGCGAGTTCGTCGTCGATGCGCAGGTCGGCTATACGTTCCAGAGCGGTACGCTCGAAGGGCTGGGAATCCTGCTCCAGGCATCGAACCTCACGAACGAGCCGTTCGTGACCTATTACAACAACGACCCGCGCCAGATCCGCGACTATCAGAATTATGGTCGCAACTTCATGGCCGGTATCACCTACAAGTTCTGATGTACCGGGAGGGCGGGCCGGCAGACCGGCTCGCCCGCCGATCCGCAGAAACTTCATCGCGCAGCATGGCGCGGCAGGAGCGGCCACATGAGCCTTTTTGCATCGATTGTCGCGCTGACCCTCGCGGGCGCTGCGCCCGCGGCTGGGACCGCCGGGGATTATCGCCAGCGGCCGCCGGAGGACGAGATCATCTATTTCGTGCTTCCCGACCGCTTCGAGAACGGCGATCCGAAGAACGATCGCGGCGGGCTGAAGGGCGACCGGCTCCAGACCGGTTACGACCCCGCAGCGAAGGGCTTCTTCCATGGCGGCGACCTTGCGGGCCTGACGAAGCGGCTCGACTATATTCAGGGGATGGGGACGACGGCGATCTGGTTCGCGCCGATCTTCAGAAACAAGCCGGTGCAGGGCCCGAAGGGCGACGAGAGCGCGGGCTATCATGGCTATTGGGTTACCGATTTCACGCAGGTCGACCCGCACTTCGGGACCAATGCCGAATTCAAGGCCTTCGTCGATGCCGCGCACAGGCGCGGGATGAAGGTCTATATGGACATCATCGCGAACCATACTGCGGATGTCATTCGCTACGCGGAAGGCGAGGCCGAATCGTTCCCCTATCGCGCGATCGCCGACTATCCCTTTTCGCGGCGCGGCGGGATCGGCGGTGCGCCGATCAACCCGGGTTTCGCGGGCGACCATGTCGCCGATACCGAAAACTGGAAGAAACTGACCGATCCGGCTTTCGCCTATACACCCGTCGTACCGAAGGGCGAGGAGCACGTGAAGGTCCCGGCCTGGCTCAACGATCCTGCCTATTACCACAATCGCGGCAACAGCGACTGGGTCGGCGAGTCGGCACTTTATGGCGACTTTGCCGGGCTCGACGATCTCGCGACTGAAAATCCGCGCGTCGTCGAGGGTTTCATCGACATCTTTGGCCGCTGGATCGATGAATTCGGTATCGACGGCTTTCGCATCGATACCGCGAAACATGTGAATCCCGAATTCTGGCAGGCGTTCGTGCCCGCGATGCAGGCGCGCGCGAAGGCGCGCGGTATCCCCAATTTCCACATCTTCGGCGAAGTCTATATCGACGCGGTCGATCCGGGCGCGCTCGCGTGGCACACGCATGCGGCGGGATTGCCCGCCGTGCTCGACTTCGCCTTCGCGCGCGCCGCGATCGATGCGGTGAGCGGCACGAAGGGGACCGATCAGTTTGCGAAGCTGTTCGACGGCGACCTGCTCTACAAGGGCGGCGCGGCTGCGGCACTTCAGCTGCCCACGTTCCTCGGCAACCACGACATGGGCCGCCTTGCGATGTTCGTGAAGGCGGCGAACCCGGGTGCGAGCGAGGCCGAACTGCTCCAGCGCGTGATGCTGGGCCATAGTTTGCTGCTGACGCTGCGCGGCGTGCCGACGATCTATTATGGCGACGAGCAAGGGTTCGTCTCCGACGACAAGGACCAGCTCGCGCGCGAGAATATGTTCGCTTCAAAGGTCGCCGCCTATAATGATAACGACCTGATCGGCAGCGACGCGACGACCGCGGTCGCCAATTTCGATCCCGCGCACCCGCTCTATCGCCATATCGCGGCGCTGTCCGAAATCCGCCGCAAGACCCCGGCCTTGACCCGCGGCACGACAAAGGTGCGCGCCTTTTCCGAAAAGCCGGGCCTGCTCGCGGTATCGCGCTTCGATCCCGATACGGGGCGCGAGGTGCTGCTGGCCTTCAATACGTCTGCAGAGCGATTGTCGGCGAACATTGCCATCGATATGAAAAGCGCGGGCTTTACCGCGCTCCACGGCGACTGCCCGGCAACGCCTGCCGCGCCGGGCAGCCTCCGTCTTTCCCTCCCCGCCTTCGGCACGATCATCTGCCAGGCCAGCGAATAAGCGAAAGCCCGCGTGACGACGAACCAGCCCCTAATTCAGGAAGACCCCTTGAACGTCGCCGCCCCGCCCTGGTGGAAGGGCGCGGTGATCTATCAGGTTTATCCGCGCAGCTTCGCCGATTCGAACGGCGACGGCATCGGCGACCTCGCCGGTATCGCCGCGCGCCTCGACTATATCGCCTCGCTCGGTGTCGACGCGATCTGGCTGTCGCCCTTCTATCCCTCGCCGATGGACGATTTCGGTTACGACATCGCCGACTATTGCGGGGTCGATCCGATCTTCGGCACGCTCGACGATTTCGACGCGCTGGTGGCACGAGCGCATGCGCTGGGGCTGAAGGTCACCACCGACCTCGTCTTCGCGCACACCTCGGACCGGCACGTCTGGTTCGGGGAAAGCCGCGCGAGCCGCGAGAATGACAAGGCCGACTGGTATGTCTGGGCCGATGCCAAACCCGACGGGTCGCCGCCGACCAACTGGCAGTCGGTGTTCGGCGGCCCGGCGTGGACGTGGGATGCGCGGCGCGGCCAATATTATATGCACAATTTCCTCGGCACCCAGCCGCAGCTCAACGTCCACAACCGCGAGGTGCAGGATGCGCTGCTCGGCGTCGTGCGTTTCTGGCTCGACCGCGGCGTCGACGGCTTTCGCATCGATGCGATCAATTTCTCGATGCACGACCCTGAACTTCGCGACAACCCGCCCGCGCCGCCGTCGAACAAGGTCCGCACGCGGCCGTTCGATTTCCAGCAGAAAATCCATAACCAGTCGCACCCTGACATCGCGCTGTTCCTCGAACGCATCCGCGCGCTGACCGATCAATATCCGGGCAGTTTCACCGTCGCCGAAGTAGGCGGCGATGATGCGGTGCGCGAGATGAAGCTGTTCACTGCGGGGACAAGCCGGCTCAACAGCGCCTACGGCTTCGACTTTCTCTACGCCGACCGCCTGACGCCGCAGCTCGTGCGCGAGGCGGCCGAACAATGGCCCGACACGCCGGGGCTCGGCTGGCCGAGCTGGGCGTTCGAGAATCACGATGCGCCGCGCGCGGTGTCGCGCTGGACCCCCGAAGGCGTCGATCCGGCGGCCTATGCGCGGATGAAGATGGCGCTGCTCTGCGCGCTGCGCGGCAATATCATCATCTATAACGGCGAGGAGCTGGGGCTCGATCAGGTCGAGATCCCGTTCGAGCTGGTGAAAGATCCCGAAGCGCTCAAGAACTGGCCGCTGACGCTCTCGCGCGACGGCGCGCGGACCCCGCTGCCGTGGGCCGCGGCGGAGGATAACGCCGGCTTTTCCGCCGCTGATCCGTGGCTGCCGCTTGGCCCCGCGCACCGCGATCTCGCGGTCGATCGTCAGCAGGTGGACGAGGCCTCCTTGCTCAACCTGACGCGCCGGCTCGTCGGCTTGCGCGCCGCAAACCCGGCGCTGCGGCTTGGCCGCGATGATCGCTGGGTTGCCGAAGGCGATTTGCTTGCGTTCGACCGTATCGCCGGGAACCGGCACGTCCGCTGCCTGTTCAATCTGGGCGCCGGGACGATCGATATCGCGGCGCATCGCGCGGCGGGCGCGGAACTGGTCGCCCTTAACGGCGCGGAGGCAATGGTGCTGCCGCCGTGCGGCGTGCTGTGGCTCAATCTCGAAGGAAAAAATGATGCGTAGCCTGATCGCCGCTTTCTCGCTGGTCGCAGCCGCGCCCGCCATGGCGCAGGACGCCCGGCCCTCGCAAACCGCCGCGTCGCCCGATGGCGGTCTCGTGCTGACGGTTGCGACCGACACCGACGAGCGGCCGATCTGGTCGCTGTCGCGCAAGGGCAAGCTGCTCATCGCGCCGTCGAAGCTCGGCTTCCTGCTGACCGACGGCATCGGCCTGCAGCGCGGGTTCCGCATCGACGGCGCGGAGACGGGCGGTGCCGACGAGAAATGGGAATTGCCGTGGGGCGAGCGCCGCTTTGTGCGCAATCACTACAACGAACTGCTCGTCCGCTTCCGCCAGCATGAAAGCTGGGGCGGGCATATGATCAATGTCCGTTTCCGCCTCTTCGACGACGGCATCGGCTTTCGCTACGAACTGCCCGGGCAAGCCGGGCTGAAGACCGCGAAAATCGCCGACGAGGTCACCGAATTCGACATCGCGCCCGAAGGCACGGCCTGGTGGATCACTGGCGGCGAATGGAACCGCTACGAGCAAATCTACCAGAAGACGCCGATCGATGCGGTCGCCACCGCGCACACGCCGATCACGATGCGCCTCGCCGACGGCACGCATCTCGCGTTCCACGAGGCGGCGCTCGTCGATTATTCGGGCATGTGGCTGAAGCGTGTCGAGGGGCGCAAGTTCCGCTCGACGCTGTCGCCTTCTTCGCGCGGACCGCGCGTGATCCGCGACCTGCCGTTCAACACGCCGTGGCGCACGATCCGCATCGCCGACGATGCGGCGGGGCTGGTCGAAAGCGACCTCGAACTCAACCTCAACGAACCCAACAAGCTCGGCGACGTGAGCTGGGTCAAGCCGATGAAATATATCGGCATCTGGTGGGGAATGATCCGCGGGCCGTGGAGCTGGGCCGAAGGGCCGGAGCATGGTGCGACCACCGAGCGCACCAAGCAATATATCGACTTCGCGGCGAAGCACGGCTTTGGCGGCGTGCTCGTCGAGGGCTGGAACAAGGGCTGGAACGGCAACTGGTTCGGGCATGGTGACGAATTCAGCTTCACCGAGGCTTATCCCGATTTCGACCTGAAAGCGGTCACCGACTACGCGCGGAAAAAGGGCGTGACGCTGATCGGCCATCACGAGACCGGCGGCAATATCGCGGTCTATGAGCAGCAGCTCGAAGACGCGATGAAGCTGTACGGCCAGCTCGGGGTCAAGGCAGTGAAGACCGGCTATGTCGCCGACGCCGGCGGTATCGTCGCGCCGGGCGACACGCCGGACCAGACACGCATGGAATGGCACGACGGCCAGCGGCAGGTGCAGCACCATCTGAAGGTCGTCCAGACCGCGGCGAAGTACAAGATCGCGGTCAACCCGCACGAGCCGGTCAAGGATACCGGGCTGCGGCGCACCTATCCCAATTGGGTTGCGCGCGAGGGAGCGCGCGGCATGGAATATAATGCCTGGAGCAACTTCGGCAGCGGTCCCGATCATGAACCGACGCTGGTCTACACGCGCATGCTGTCGGGCCCGATGGATTATACGCCGGGAGTGCTGAGCCTCGAGGGATCGAACAAGGCGCCGTTCGCCTCGACGCTCGCCAAGCAGCTCGGCCTGTATCTCGCCATCTATTCGCCGATCCAGATGGCGGCCGACTTTATCGAAAGCCTTGAAGCCCACCCGCGCGAGCTGGAGTTCATCAGGCAGGTCCCCGCCGACTGGTCCGACAGCCGGCTGATCGCGGGCGAGGTCGGCGATTATGCGATCTTCGCGCGCAAGGACCGCAATAGCCTCGACTGGTATGTCGGCGGGGTCAATGATGCGACCGAACGCACGCTGACGCTGAACTTCGATTTCCTCGACGCGGGCAGGAGCTACACCGCGACGATCTGGAAGGACGGCGAGGGCGCGACCTATCTCACCGACGCGCGCCACCGGATCGCCTATGAAACGATCAGGGTGAAGAAGGGCGACACGTACAAGCTGTGGCTCGCCCCCGGCGGCGGGGCGGCGATCCGCCTTCATCCGGGGAAGTAGCCGCAATCCAATCGGTGGTTTCAGACGATATGACTGACCTGACCGCCGGGCGACCATAGCTGCGCGGCGAGCCGGTGCAGCGCGCGCGACAGGCCGCGCCGGTCGATCGCGCCGCCGAGCGAAACGCGCATTGCCTTTGGTGCATCCCCGGTGACCGCGAACCGGTCCGAGGGTACCGCCGACAGCCCGTCGAGCGTGAGCGCGGCAGCGAACAGGTCGGGGTTGCTGTCGTCAGGCAGCGACAGCCAGAGGTGATAGCCCTGCGGATCGGCGGCATGGCGCCCCTCGCCCAGCACCGTGCGAGCGAGCTTCTGCCGCCACATCGCTTCCCTGCGGACCGCGTCGACAAGGCGGTCGAAACTGCCGTCGGCGAGCCAGAGCGAGATCATTGCGACGTTCAGCGGCGGCGCCATCACCGCGCTTTCATGCTGCCACAACGCGAGCGCCATCGCCTCGGCCACGCCCGGTGCGCGGACGAACCCGACGCGCAATGCGGGCGACAGGGTCTTGGACACGCTGGCGACATACCAGCTGATGTCGGGCGCGAAGCTGGCGATCGCGGGAATCTGTGCGCCGGGCAGCAGCGCATAGGCGTCGTCCTCGATGATCCCGACCCTCGTGTCCCGTGCCCACGCGGCAATTTCGCGCCGGTCCTTGACCGTCAGGGTCACGGTCGTCGGATTGTCGTTGGTGGGGACGACGTAAAGCGCGCGGAGCGGCGCGGCGGAATGCGCGGCTTCCAGCGCGGCGGCGGTAATTTCCGCGAGCGGGACGAGCGTAACGCCGATCCGCCGCGCGATCGCGCGGAAGCCGGGATAGATGTAGCGGCCGCACGCGACCCGGTCGCCCGGTTTCAGTATCGCCGATGCGATGGCGTGCAGCCCGTTCTGCGCGCCCGCGGTGACGATCACCTGCTCGGGATCGGAGGTCAGACCCGAGCGCGCAATCAGTTCGGCGCCGGTTTCGCGGTCCGCCGTACCGCCGCCCGGACGCTGATAGTGCAGCCGGGCGCCGCCGTC
>NZ_DATMST010000008.1:0-3315 GCF_035565275.1 Sphingopyxis sp. | reverse complement strand
GCGGGCCGAGGGGCGCGAGCCGATCGCGACCGAGGTGACGGGCGTGCACGAACTCGATGGCATTCGCCTGTCGGGCAAGGCCGACCGTATCGACCGGCTGGCCGACGGCAGCCTCGCGATCGTCGACTACAAGACCGGCGCGGCGCCGAGCGGCAGCGCGGCGGCAGACGGGCTCGACAACCAGCTGGGCCTGCTCGGCCTGCTCGCCGAAATGGGAAAGGTCGACGGCGTAGCCGCAGGACCGATCAACGCGCTCGAATATTGGAGCCTCAAGGCCGACCGCGCCAAGGGCAGCGACGGCAGCGTTGCGCCGACGCACGGAAGCCGGCGCAAGCTCAAGACCGCCGAGGAGGCCGTCGCGCGCGCCTATGACGCGTTCGCCGAACTGACCGCCGCCTATCTGCTCGGCGACGGCGTGTTTGCACCGGGCGACAATGCGAAACGTTTCACCGATTACGATCAGCTGATGCGCCGCGACGAATGGTTCGGGCGGGGCGGGGACCTGCCATGACGCGGCTTCACGATCTCGATCCGGGGCAGCAGGCGGCGGCGGAGCCCGACGAACATGTGTGGCTCGGTGCGTCGGCAGGCACGGGCAAGACGCAGGTGCTGTCGGCGCGCGTCCTGCGACTGATGCTCGCCGGGGTTGCGCCCGACGCGATCCTCTGCATCACCTTTACCAAGGCGGGCGCCGCTGAAATGGCGCACCGGATTCACGACCGGCTCGCGCTGTGGGTGCGGATGGACGATGCCGACCTGCGGGTCGACCTCAACGCGCTCGGCGCTGACTGGCAGCAGCCGGGCATCCTCGACCGTGCACGCTCGCTGTTCGCCACCGTGATCGACAGCGCGCCGGGCGCAATCCGCGTGCAGACGATCCACAGCTTCTGTCAGACCTTGCTCGCGAGCTTCCCGCTCGAGGCAAAGATCATGCCGGGGTTCCGCGCGCTCGAAGAAGGCGAGGCGGCCGAGTTGCAGCGGCAGGTGATGGGCGAACTGCTGGGGCAGGCCGGCGCCGACGGCGATGCGATGCGCGGACAGGCGGCAATGCTGTCGCGGCGCATGGGGCAGGATGCTGCGATGGCGTTCCTCGTGCGCTGCGCCCACGCCTTTGCCGCGCCGTTTCGCGAACGAATATTGCCGCCGCGCAGGCATGATCTGCGCGCGGCGCTGGGATTGCCCGATGGCGATGCGGAGGCATGGCTGATCCAGCGGCTCGGTGCCGGCGCGATTGCCGATGCCGATATCGCGGCGATTGCCGCTGTCGGGCGCGGCTGGGGCAGCGCGACAGGTGTCGCGCGTGCCGAGACCATGGCGGCATGGCTGCGTGCCGATGTGGCTGCGCGCGCGGCGATGCTGGGCGATGTGCTGGGCGCGATCGTCAAGAAGGACGGCGACATCGCCGCCCATTATCTGACCCCCGGCAAACAGATGGGCGATTGCCTTGGCTCGGCCGAATGCGTCGCGGCGGCGATTGGCGAGTTGATGGCGACGATGCGCGCAATGCAGGTCGCCGACGAGCTGGCGGAGGCGTGGGATCTGGGGAGCCGCTTTGCCGAGGCTTATGCGCTGGCGAAGCGCGAGGACGGGCTGGCCGATTTCGACGATCTGATCGCGATTGCGGGGTCGCTGCTGCGACTCGGGCAGTTCGGCGAATGGGTGCGTTTCAAGCTCGACCAGCGCACCGACCATATATTGGTCGACGAGGCGCAGGACACCAATACGCGCCAATGGGCAATCGTGGCAGCGCTCGCCGAGGAGTTTTTCGCGGGCACCGGCGCAAAGGACGAACGCGTCCGCACGATGTTCACCGTCGGCGATCGCAAACAGGCGATCTTCGGTTTTCAGGGAACCGAACCCGCGTCGTTCGAGGCGGCGCGCATCCGGTTCGGCGAATGGGCGGCCGACGGTGGCCAGCCGTTCGCGCAAGTCGATCTGGTCACCAATTACCGGTCGAGCCCCGCGGTGCTTGATGTCGTCGACGCATGGGTCGCGGGCGGCGGCACCGAATTGATGGGCCTTGCGAGCGACGAGCCGCCGCATTTGCCGTTCCGCAGCGAGCATCCGGGGCGCGTCGAACTGTGGCAGCCGCTGCCCGTCGGCAGGGCACTCGCGGCCGAAGGCGAGAGCGACGAGCCGGTCGATGAGGATGCAGGCGAGGGCGGCGATCCGCTCGCACCCGCGAACGACCCAGCAAGCCTGCGCCTGTCGCGCGCGCTCGCCGATGAGGTGCAGGACTGGATCGTGCACGGCAAGGACGGACGCAGCGTCGCTCCGGGCGATATATTGATCCTCGTCCGCCGCCGCCGCGATCTGGCGGCGCGGATCGTCGCGCGGTTGCAGTCCTTGGGTGTGCCGGTCGCGGGCGTCGACCGCTTCGCGCTGACCCAGCCGCTCGGGGTGCAGGATCTGCTGTCGGCGATGCGCTTCGCGGTGCAGCCGCTCGACGATCTCAATCTCGCTTCGCTGCTTGTGTCGCCGCTGATCGGCTGGTCGCAGGACGATCTCTTCGCCTTCGCGCACGGGCGCGGCAAACGCGCGCTGTGGGAGCGATTGCGCGATCGCGAGGCCGAGGTGCCGGCGGGAACGATGGCCGCGCTGCGTCACCTGCTCGGCATGGCCGATTTCACGACGCCCTATCGTTTCCTCGACCGCGTGCTGTCGGGGCCGATGCAGGGGCGGCGGCGACTTTATGCGCGGCTTGGGCGCGAGGCGCGCGATCCGATCGACGAACTGCTCAATCAGGCGCTGAATTTCGAGCGCCAGCACACGCCATCGCTGCTCGCTTTTCTGAGCGAGGTCGAGGCGAGCCGCGCCGACATCAAGCGCCAGACCGAGGCGCGCAGCGACGTCGTGCGCGTGATGACGGTGCATGGGTCGAAGGGCTTGCAGGCGCCGATCGTCATCCTCGCCGACGCGACCGACGATCCGGTGCAGCGCCAGCGCGGATTCGACCTGTCGCTGGAGGGCTGGGACCGGCTGCCCGTCTTCGGCCTGCCGAAGGAGGAACGGCACGGGCCGATCGCCGCCGCGCACGATGCCAAGGCGGCGGCCGAGATCGAGGAGCATTGGCGGCTGCTTTACGTCGCGATGACGCGCGCCGAGGAGTTGCTGGTCGTCGCGGGCGTCACCAAGAAGGAGGATCGCTCGCTGCCCGAGCTTTGCTGGCACGCGGCGGTCGACGGGGTGATGGAGGATATGGGGCTCGGCTGGCAGGATGCCGGGCCGCGCTGGGGACAGAAGCGCGTTCATGCGGTCAACGCGAAGGCGTGGGCGCGGCAGCGCGAGAAGCCGGCGCGCGCCGCGCCCGTCGTC
>NZ_DATMST010000007.1:0-4893 GCF_035565275.1 Sphingopyxis sp. | reverse complement strand
AAGATCGCGGCCAGCGGCCTGACAGTCAGCCAGCTGATCAAGACCGCCTGGGCCTCGGCGAGCACCTTCCGCAAGTCCGACTTCCGCGGCGGCGCCAATGGCGCGCGCGTCCGGCTCGCCCCGCAGAAGGATTGGGAGGTCAACGAACCGGCGATGCTCGCCAAGGTGCTCGATACGCTCGACGGTCTGCGCGGCAATCTGTCGCTGGCCGATGCGATCGTGCTCGGCGGCGTGGTCGGGCTGGAGAAAGCGGGCGCCACCGATGTGCCGTTCACCGGCGGCCGCGGCGATGCGACCGCCGAGCAGACCGACGCCGACAGCTTCGCGGTGATGGAGCCCGAGGCCGACGCCTTCCGCAATTATGTCGGCAAGAAGAAGCTGGCGGTGAAGATCGAGGAAATGATGCTCGATCGCGCATCGCTGCTCGGCCTGTCGGTGCCCGAAATGATCGTGCTGATCGGCGGCCTGCGCGTCCTCGGCGCCAATCACGGCGAGCGCGGGCACGGCCATTTCACCAAGCGCTCGGGCCAGCTGACGAACGATTTCTTCGTCAACCTGCTCGACATGACCAATGTGTGGAAGGCGGTCGACGGCTCGGACGATCAGGAATATGTCGCGACCGACCGCAAGGGCGGCGGCGAGACGTGGCGCGCCACCCGCGCCGACCTGATCTTCGGCTCCAACGCCGAACTCCGCGCGGTCGCCGAGGTCTATGCCGAGACCGGCCATGAAGAGAAGTTCGTGAAGGACTTCGTCAAAGCCTGGACCAAGGTGATGAACGCCGACCGTTTCGACCTCGCCTGATCTTCTGGCGCCGCTGTCCCCGCATCATGCCGCGGGGCGGCGGCGGCCGCAAAGACGACGGGTCGCGAACCCGCTCCCGGGGACATGGGCCCGGGAGCGGGTTCATATTTGCGCAGGAACGTCATTCGCCGTTAGGGTGTTTCTTCAACCTGAAGAGGAAGAGCGCGCGGTTATGAGCGAATTGACCATCTGGACCTATGACTGGGTCCCTGAAGGCCCTCGTGGGTTCGTGCGCGACCTCAGGTTGCGGTGGGCGTGCGAGGAAGCCGGTTTCGACTATGCGGTCGGTACGATTCCGTTCGAGGACCGCGAGACCAATCATCTGGAGCATCAGCCGTTCGGCCAGATCCCGTTTCTGAAGGACGGAGAAGTCGAGCTGTTCGAAAGTGGCGCCGGGCTGCTGCATCTCGCCCGGAAAAGCGACCGGTTGATGCCGCGCGATCCGGTCGGGGAAGCGGAAACATTGCAATGGACGTGCGCCGCGCTCAATTCGATCGAGATGGTCACCGTGCCGTGGTGGTTCCTCAAGATTTCCGGTGACGATGACAATGCTCTGGCCGGTTGGGCGGGCAAACGCCTCGACCAGCTGGAAAAAGTGCTGAGCGAGCGGGAATGGCTCGCAGCCGGCCGCTTCACCGTCGCCGATCTGTTGATGGCGGACGCGCTGCGCGTCCCCACCGTCCGCGCGTACGGCGACCGGCCCGCGGCAGAGGCCTATGTGGAACGCGTGACCGGGCGAGCCGCCTTCAAAAAGGCCGAGGCCGACCAGATCGCTCATTTCAGGGCCGCGGACCGGGCAAGAGCCTAAAGGGTCGCTTTCGCAGGCCGACGCCCGCTAGTGCGCGTCCTGTGGTGCCGGACCGCCGATCGGCGGCGGCTTGCAGAAGGGCACCATCACCAGCGCGACCAGAAACAGATAGGCCATGACGCGAAAGACGTCATCGAACGCGAGCGTCAGCGCTTCGCGCCCGACGATGCGCGCCAGCGTCGATTCTGCCATCTGCGCCGCAAGTGCCGGGTCGGTGACATAATGGCCGATATGCTGCGCGAGCCCGGCCGCGGCCTCGTTCGCCGCTTCGCTCGACCGGCCCAGCGCTTCCGAGAGGCGCAGCACGTGGATGCGGAGGTTGTCGCCGAGCCAGGTGTTGACGAGCGCGATGCCGATCGCGCCGCCGAGGTTGCGCATCAGATTGAACAGCCCCGACGCATAGCGCAGCTCGGGCCCTTCGAAATTGCCGAGCGCGAGGCCGACCGAGGGGACGATGCAGAGCATGATCGCGAAACTGCGCACGACCTGCGGCCAGAACAGCGCGGCAAAGCCCCATTCGGGGGTCATGAAGCTGAACATCCAGAGCCCGAGCGCGAACAGGCTGAGCCCGAAAGTGATGACGATGCGCTGGTCGACCTTTTGCGACAGCGCGGCGGCGATCGGTACGCCGAGGAGCTGCGCGAGGCCCGAGACGAAAACCGTCGTGCCGATCTCCGCCGCATTATAGCCCTGCACGCGGCCCAGGAAGATCGGGACGAGATAGGTGCTCGCATATAGGCCAAACCCGATCACGAGGTTGAAGACGCAAGCGAAGACGAAGGTCGGCTTGCGAAAGGGCGTCAGCTTCACGATCGGCCCGTCCGAACGGAACGAGCGTTCGAGGAAGAGACCGAAGGCGACGAACGACAGCCAAGCGCCGATCGTGATCGACGGTTCGCTGAACCATTCATGCTTAGGTCCTTCCTCGAGCACGAATTCGAGTCCCGCAAGAAACACCGCCATCGATGCGAGATGCACCCAGTCGATCCGGCGCAGCATCGGCAGGTTCGGCTTGTCGATGCGGACGAGCGCGAGGATCGCGAGCGTGACCATCGCGCCGGGAGCCACGTTGATGAAAAAGACCCAGCGCCAGCCCATCGCGTCGGTGATCCAGCCGCCGACCGTGGGCCCGAGCGTGGGCGCGAGCACCGACACCATGCCGAGGATCGCGGGGATCATCGCGCGCTGCTTGCCTTCGAACAGCATATAGCCTGTCGCGAACACCGTCGGGATCATGGCGCCACCGACGAAGCCCTGCACCGCGCGGAACAGGATCATCGATTCGATGCTCCACGCAAGGCCGCAAAGGACGCTCGCGATCGTGAAGAGGCCCGCCGATGCCGCGAACAGCCAGCGCGTCGACAGCGCTTGCGCGAGGAAGGCGGAGAAGGGGATCATCACCAGTTCGGCCATCAGATAGGCAGTCTGCACCCAGCTGATCTCGTCGGGTCCGGCGCTGAGGCCTGCCTGCACTTCGTTCAGCGACGCGGCGACGATCTGGATGTCGATCAGCGCCATGAACTGGCCGAACGCCATCACCGCAAAAATCAGATATTTCTGCGCGTCGGGCATCGCCGCCGGGTTGAACGGCGCGTCGGACGGAGCGGCGCTGGCGCCGGGGGTAAGCGGGATGGAGGCCATGGGTCTTGTGTCCTGTCGTCTTTATATTATATGCGTCATATAAAAGGAGACGCAAGTGCGCTATTCAACCGAGCACAAGGCAGAGACGCGTGAGCGCGTGCTGAAAGAGGCGGCGAAGGAAATTCGCGAGCGGGGGCCTGACAATGTCGCGGTTGCGGGCGTGATGGCGCGCGCGGGGCTGACTCACGGCGGTTTTTACGCGCATTTCGGGTCGAAAGACGCGCTGGTTAACGAAGCAATCGGGACGATGTTCGCCGACGCGCGTGCCCGCACCGAACGGATCGATGCAAATGGCGATCCGCGCGCGGTGCTGCGCGCCTATGTCGATTTTTATCTGTCGGCGAAGCATCGCGACAGCCGCGACCGGGGGTGCCCGTTGCCGACGCTGTCCGGCGACTTCGCGCGCTCGCAGCCTGCGACGCGTGAACGTTTCGGCGCTGGGGTCGAGGGGATCGCGAGCCGGCTCGCGGTGCCGCTGGCAACGCTTGGCTATGCGGACGCGCAGGCGGAATCGCATGCCTTGTTGGCGCAGCTTGTCGGCGGGGTCGCTCTGGCGCGCGCGGTCGGCGATCCGGCGCTGTCGGATGCGATGCTTGCCGACACGCACGCGAGCATCGTGGCGCGCTATGGGCTGGAGAGTGCGCAATGACGCTCGCGAAGGTGCAGGGGCTGATCGCGACGGGCGGACGCCCACCGATTGGCGAGACGCTGGGGTTCCAGCTTGTCGATGCGGGCGAGGGCTGGGCGGCGTTCGAGGGCGTACCCGGACCCGAGCATTTCAACCCGATGGGCTTCGTCCACGGCGGCTATGCCGCGACTTTGCTCGATTCGGCGTGCGGCATCGCGGTGGTCACCAAGCTTGCCGACGATCAGGCGATGACGACGCTCGAACTCAAGACCAGCTATCTGAAGGCGATAACGGGGACGACGGGCAAGGTCCGCGCCGAGGGGCATGTTATTTCGATCGGCCGCCGCGTCGCCTATGTCGAGGCGAAGCTGACCGATGCGGACGGGCGCATCCTCGCGACCGCGACCTCGACGCTGCTGGTGATCCAGCAATGAATGTGCAGGCCGCCATCGAGGTCGAAGCGCCGGCGCGCCGCCGCATTGCGCTTCCCAAAAAGGCGTGGAAGATTGGACTGATCGCGCTTGTGATCGCAGCCATCGGTATCTGGTGGCTGCTCGCGCCGCGCACGGTGGAATCGACCGACAACGCCTATCTGCAGGCCGACGCGAGCGAGGTCGCGCCGCGCGTCGGCGGGCTGGTCACCGCGGTGCTGGTGAAGGACAATCAGACGGTGAAGGCCGGCGACCCGCTCGTCCGCATCGATGTGCGCGACTATGACTCGCGGCTGATGGCGGCCGAGGCTGCGGTTGCCGACGCCGATGCGCAGGTCGCGACCGCGCGCGCGACACTCGCTTCGCTGGGAGCCGAGCAGAAGCTTGCGGCGGCGCAGATCCGGTCGGTGAATACGCAGATCGCTGCGGCCGATGCGGAATATGCGCGCGCGGTCGAGGACCGGCGGCGTTACAATGCGCTGCTCGTCGACGGGTTTGTGACGAAGCGCGACGCCGAACAGGTGTCGGCGACTGCGGTCGGCGCAGCGTCGGCGGCGCAGCGTTCGCGCGCCGACCTTGGC
>NZ_DATMST010000006.1:0-25515 GCF_035565275.1 Sphingopyxis sp. | reverse complement strand
AAGCGGTCATTCGGCGGCGGCCGTCATGCGGGTTTTGGACAAAAAGAAAGGGCCCCGGCGATGCCGGAGCCCCTCCTGAAACCTAATTCTGCTTAGGCCTGACCGCCAGCACTGTCCGTACCGGTGCCGCCCAGGAATTGCCAAAACCAACCCATGATAAATCTCCTGTTCGCACTGCCCACGAGGAACAGTTAACGGAGCGTATACCTTAATTAGTAAGGTAAATCGAGTCTTAACTATAAGCATTGCTGCCAGTTTGGCAGCTATGCGGTGCGGTCTTTGGGAGGCGCGGCGAGCGTTGCGGTTAGTTCGGAAAACAGTTGAGGTTTTCCAAGATGATAGCCCTGTCCGACATCGCAGCCGAGGCCGGCGAGAAGCGCCATGGTTTCGGCGTCTTCGATGCCTTCGGCGACCGCGACGGCGCCGAGGCGGTGCGCGAGATCGATCGTCGATTTGACGACTTCGAGGTTCCGCTGCGAATCGCGCATCGTCATCACGAATCGCTTGTCGATCTTGATCTCGTCGGCCTCGATCTCGGTTAGATATTCGAGGTTTGACTGGCCGGTGCCGTAATCGTCGATCGACAGGCGGATGCCGGTGCGGCGGAGCTGGGCGAGCGTCTGGCGCGCCTGGCGGCTGTTTTCGATCTGCGCGGTTTCGGTGATCTCGATCGTCAAAACCTCGGGCGGCAGGTGATGTGCGGTGAGCATGACGCGGATCGTGCCGACGAGGTCGCTGTGGTCGAGCAGGCTCGCCGACAGGTTAACCGACATGTTGATCGGAAGCCCGCGTTCGCGCAGCTGCGCGGCCGAGCGGATCGCCTGATCCATCACGAACAAGGTGAGGCGATAGATGTCCTGGCTCTTTTCGGCCTGGACGATGAACTCGTCGGGCGGGATCGGTCCGCGCGTCGGGTGCGTCCAGCGCGCGAGCGCCTCGACCCCGACGAGCTGCCGCGTCGCGATCTGATATTGCGGCTGGAAGGCGACCCAGATGTCGCCGCCGGTCAATGCGTCCTCAAGCTGCGAGTGGAAGCTCAATTGCCAGCCGGCGTCCTCTTTCTGGCGCGAAGTATATTTGGTCCACAGCGAGCGCGTGCGGATCGCGCGCTCGGCGGCGACGAGCGCCGCGGCGAGGCGCTGGGCGTTCGACCCTTCGAACTCGTCGTTGACCCCGAAGGCGATCGCGACGTCGACACGCAGCTCGCCGATCGTCAGCGGCGCGTTGAACAGCGCGGCAAGCCCCGCGAGCTGCCCTTCGATCTGGCTGTGCTGATAATAGGGGACGAGCCAGGCGAAGGTGCCGTCGAGATCGTGGTGCAGCGTCGTGCCCTGCGAGGCGAGCTGGAGGCGGCGTGTGACCTGTTCGACGAGCTTGGCGATACCGTCGCCCGGAATGAAAGCGGCGAGATCCTCGAAATTGACGACTTTCGCCGCGACGACGGTCGCGCTGCCGAACGCTGCTTGCGACCGCAGCGCCTCGAAATTCGGCAGGCCCGAGACCGGATTTTCGCGTTGTGCCGAAGCGCGGCGGCGGGTGCGCGACACGTTGGCGGCGATAGCGGCGATGAAGAAGAGCGCGGCGCCGATCCACGAGGTGACGAGCATGGTGCCGAGGAAGATCTTGCCGCCGATGAGGGTGGCCGTTGTGCCCAGGGCGATCGGAGCGAAGGCGCGTTGAAAGCGGGGGAGCAGCGCCAGTCCGATCGCCGCGACAGCGAATAGCAGCGGGGGAATCCATCCGATGTCGACAGGATTTCCGCGCTTCAGCGTTTCCGCGGCGATGACGTGAAGGAAGCCGCCGGGAATGCGATTATGCCCCGGCAGATAGAAATAATCCTGAAAGCTGGGCGCGGTCGGGGCAAAGATCACATCCTTGCCAGCCAGTTCACGCGTGCCCACCTTGCCCGAAAGCAGATCAACTGCGCTATACTCCGGGATTGTCCGGGTGTTGTAGCCGAGATCGAGGCGAAAGCTCTTCGGCGTATCGCTATGCCGGCCGGCAATGATCGCGGCAAATGTCGGAAGCAGCCGCCCTTCGGCGCGATAAGCGATCGGAGCGCTCCAGACCTGCCAGAACTCGCTTTCGATCGCGATGCTCGCCATGGGAACATCGGGGCCAAATTGCTTGCTGGGAAAGGTCGTAACTTTTTCGTCGCTGCCGGGGACCTGGCGCGTCGAGACGGCGAGCACCACGCGGTCGCCCATATTCCTGACCGCATCGACGAATAGCGGGAAGTCGCGGTCCGCCTCCCGCCGGTCGAAATAGAAATCGATCAGGAGGCGCTTGGCGCCGGCCCGGTTCGCGGCGTCGACCACGTTTGCATATTGCGTCATCGAAAAGTTGCGGTTGGGCGATTGCGCCATTGTACGCTCGTCGAGCGCGACCACAACGACCTGCCCGGTAACCGCGCGATTGGCGAGACGGCCGACGACCGCGTCGAGCACCCGGTCGGCGATTTCGCCAGCCGACGAAATGCCCACCGCCAGCGTGATGAGCAGCGACAGTGCGATGGTTCGCCAGCTGATGATCAGACTTTTGACCGGGATGGGCACGCACGTCTCCAGCAATTGCCGGCCGTGCCTAGTCCCAGATGGTTATCATCGCGTTAATTATGAATGAAATCCTGCGCCGCGCGCCGGAGCATCAGGCGCAGGATTCCAGGTGTTTCAGGCGATCATGGGCAGCGGCTCCAGCGCCGCGTCGCCGGCGAGCGCCGAGGCGGCGAGGCCGGTCGCCGCAGGGACGATCTGTTCGAGGTAGAAGCGTGTCGAGACGATCTTCGCTTCGAGGAAGGCACGGTCGCCATTGCCCTCTTCGAGCGCAGCGCGCGCGGCTCTGTGCTGGATCGCCATCAGCCATCCGCACGTCGCCGTCGCGAGCATCGTGAGATAGGGATAGCTGCCCGCGAGCCGGTCGCCGGTGTTCGCGCCGACCATCCAGTCGGTGACCGCGCGGCAGGCGTCGACGAGCTGCTGGAGCTCGGGGAAATCGGCGGCGCCGTGTGCGATATCGTCGATGAGGCCGCGGACAAGATCGCCCCCCGCCATGCCGAGCTTGCGCCCGACGAGATCGGCGGCCTGGATGCCGTTGGTGCCTTCGTAGATCGGGGCGATGCGCGCGTCGCGATAATGCTGCGCGGCGCCGGTTTCCTCGATGAAGCCCATGCCGCCGTGCACCTGCACGCCGAGGCTCGCGACCTCGCAACCGATGTCGGTCGCGTGCGCCTTGACCAGCGGGATGAGGATGTCGGCGCGCATCGCGGCGGCCTCGTCGCCCAGCTTGCCGAAGTCGATCTGCGCCGCGGCATAATAGGTCAGCGCGCGCGCGGCCTCGGTCTGCGCACGCATCCGCCACAGCATGCGGCGGACGTCGGGGTGCCGGTCGATCGTCACGGGATTGCGGTCGGGCGACCCCGCGAGCGCCGACTGGACGCGTTCGGCGGCGAAACGCTGCGCCTGCTGCGTCGCGCGCTCGCCGATCTGGATGCCCTGACAGCCGATCATCAGGCGCGCATTGTTCATCATCACGAACATCGCGCGCATGCCGCCCATTTCGTCGCCGACGATCTCGCCAAGGCAATCCTCGTCCTCGCCATAGACCATGACAGCGGTCGGCGAGCCGTGGATGCCGAGCTTGTGCTCGATCGAGGCGCAATGGACGCCGTTCGAGTGCGCGGGCTTGCCGTCGGCATCGAGGCGATATTTGGGGACGAGGAAGAGCGAGATGCCGCGCGTCCCCTCGGGCGCTCCCGGCGTGCGCGCGAGGACGAGGTGGACGATATTGTCGGTGAGGTCATGCTCGCCGAAAGTGATGAAGATCTTCTGCCCCTTGATCTTGTAGAGGCCGGCATGCTCGCCCTCGGTGACCTTTTCGGCGGTCGAGCGCAGCGCGCCGACGTCGCTGCCCGCGGCGGGTTCGGTCAGGTTCATCGTGCCGTTCCACTCGCCGGTGATCAGCTTCGGCAGCCAGGTCTGGCGCTGCTCCTCGGTGCCATAGGCCATCAGCGCGTGGATCGCGCCGGGGGTGAGGATGCTGCACAGCGAGAAGCCCATGTTCGCGCTGCCGAGCGCCTCGATCACGACGGTCGCGAGGGTGAAGGGCAGGTCCTGTCCGCCATATTCGCCGGGGCCGTCGATGCTGCCCCAGCCGGCCTCGACGAACTGCCTGTACGCGTCCCTGAAGCCCGGGGGCATGGTGACCTTGCCATTGTCCCACTTGGGGTTGGCCGTGTCGCCGACGCGGTTGAGCGGCGCGTAAACGTCGGCGGCGAACTCGCCGATGCCGGTGACGATCGCCTCGACCATGTCGGGGGTCGCGGCGGCGAATTTGTCGTGGGCGGCCATCGCATCGACGCGCGCGATATGATTGAGGACGAAAAGCTGTTCGGTGGTGGGCGGCGTGTAAGACATGAAAGCCGACTTTCCTGGTGAATATCGTTGCGCGGGCGCTATAGCGCGGCATGGCCGACGGTCAAACGCGCATGACAACCGATATCCGCCCTTTCGGGCCGGAGGCAATGGCGCGCGCCGGGGGGCTGATCGGGGAGGGGCAACCGGTCGCGGTGCCGACCGAGACGGTCTATGGCCTCGCCGCCGACGCGCGCAATGCGGAGGCGGTCGCGCGCATCTATGCAGCAAAAGGCCGGCCCGATTTCAATCCGCTGATCGTGCATGTGCCGGACCTGACGGCGGCCGAGCGGCTGGGCGTGTTCGGTGCGGTCGAGCGCAAGCTTGCGGCACATTTCTGGCCGGGGCCGCTGACTTTGGTGGTGCCACGTACGTCCGATTGTCCCGTGGCGAGCATCGCCACGGCGGGGCTCGATACGATCGCTCTCCGCGTACCGGGACACCGCGCGATGCAGGCTTTGCTGGCGGAAACGGGGGCGCCGCTGGCTGCCCCGAGCGCCAACGCGAGCGGCGGGGTGAGCCCGACGAAGGCAAGCCATGTGCTCGCCAGCCTCGATGGCCGTATCGCGCTGGTGATCGACGACGGGCCGACGACGGCGGGCGTGGAATCGACCATCGCACGTGCGAAGGACGGAGTGATCGAGGTGCTGCGGCCGGGGCCGGTGACCGCGGAGATGCTGGGTGAAGCAAGCGGGCTGGCGGTGACCGGCGTCGAAGGTTCGGAGATCGTCGCGCCGGGGATGCTCGCGAGCCATTATGCGCCGGGCAAGCCGGTGCGGCTCGGCGCGACCGGGTTTGCGGACGATGAGTATGGGATCGGCTTTGGCGCGGTTGCGGGCGATTATGATCTGAGCGTCGCGGGCGATCTGACCGAGGCGGCGGCGCATCTTTTCGATGCGCTGCATGCCGGGGCGGCAAGTGCCAAGCTGAGGATCGCGGTGGCGGCGATCCCGTTCGACGGGCTCGGCGCGGCGATCAACGACCGGCTGGCGCGCGCGGCGGTTTAGGCAGCCGCCGGCTCGATCGGGTCGCCGTGCGGCGCCTTGCGCGCGACGATCAGGCAGGCCGCGACGATCAGGCACGCGCCCGCGAGCGTAGGCAGCGTCACCGGCTCGCCGTAGAAATACCAGCCGAACAGCATCGCCCAGAGGAAGCCGGTATATTCGGTGGTTGCGAGGATCTGCGTCTCGGCGCGTGCATAGGCCCAGCTGAGCAGCAGGAGCGATGTCGTCGCAAGGACCGCGGCGCCGACGATGTGCGGCGCGTGGGCGGCATCGGGCACCGCGAGGAACCACGGCGCGCCAAGCGCTAGGATCGCGGCGACGAAGAAATTCTGGAAGAAGGCGATCTCCATCGGTTCGGCCATCTTCGCCTGCCGCCGCGCGAGGATGAGGTTGTAGGCATAGAAGATCGCCGAGAGGAACACCGCGCCGACCGCGAGCAGCGCCTCGTCCGAATAATCGCCGCCGAGCTTCCCCGCGACGATCACGATCACCCCCGCGAGCCCGAGGGCCGACGCTGCGATCGAGCGCGGGCCGATCTTCTCGCCGAGGAAGATCGCCGCCATGTAGAGCGCCATCAGCGGCGCGACGAAGGCGAGCGCGATCGCCTCCGCCATCGGCAGTCGCGCGAGCGCCCAGAAGAAGCTGAGTGCCATCCCCGCGACGAACAGCGAACGCCACGCGTGAATCTGCATCGTCGCCTTGCCCGGCCATTCGGGGCGGCTCGCGAACCAGAGCAGGCCGGCGATGAGCGCGCCGGTCCCGGTACGCCAGAGCACCGCGTTATATGCGCCGATGCCGATCGACAGCCCCTTCATCAGCACGTCCATCGCCGAAAAGGTCGCAATGCCCGCGCATGCGATCAGGAAGGGGACGACGGGAGAGGGCGAATCGGGGCGCATGAAGGCGCCTTAGCGGAACGTCGCCTGTCCCGCGCCGTCGATGTTGAGCTTCTGCCCCGAGCAATAGGGGTTCGC
Source organism: Sphingopyxis sp. (assembly GCF_035565275.1). Taxonomy (GTDB): domain Bacteria; phylum Pseudomonadota; class Alphaproteobacteria; order Sphingomonadales; family Sphingomonadaceae; genus Sphingopyxis. Next base: position 19,128 of record NZ_DATMST010000006.1, on the reverse strand, counting down.
GTCGCTGACGAACCACACGACTGCTGCCGCGACGTCGGCGGGGACGGGGACGCGGCCAAAGGGCATTCGGGTATCGAGATGGTGGATGTCGTCGTTGCCCGTGACCGCGCGCGACAGTTTTTCGCCCATGTCGCTGACGGTGAGTGCGGGGGCGACGATGTTGACGCGGACGCCGTTGCGAAGTTCCTCCTTGGCGAGGGTCAGAGCGAGCGCTTCGCCGGCCGCCTTTGCCATCGTGTAGGGCGCGCCGTTCGGCGCGTTCGCACAGGTCGCGATACTCGAGATGACGATGATGTCGCTGCGCGCATGCGTGCGGAGCTGCGGCAGCGCGAGGCGCGACAGGCGATGCGGGCCGGCGGCGTGGACCGCGAAGAGCTTGTCGACCTCCCCGGGCGTCGTGTCTGCCACGGACAGCCCGCGGCTCGCGATGCCGGCGTTGTTGATCAGGATCGACATGGGGCCGAACTCTGCCTCGACCGCCGCGACCATCGCGGCGCACGCCGCTTCGTCGGTGACCGAGGCCTGATAGGCCTTCGCGTTGCGGCCCAGGGCACGAATGGCGGCGACGGTCTCGGCGGCCGCCTCTTCGCCGCGCGTATAATTCACCGCGACGTCGGCGCCCGCTTCGGCAAGCCCGATCGCGATCCCGCGCCCGATGCCGCGCGAGGCGCCGGTGACGAGCGCGACGCGCCCGGCAAGGTTCATCCCGGTCATGCTCTCTCCCTATTGCATCAGTTCATTATAGATGTCGTCGTCGCTGCGGCTTGCGGCGTTGCGCCATTTGGGGGCGGCCTTGCGGTTGAGGACATTGCCGTCGGCATCGAGGATCGCCACCGTCGGCGTGCCCTTGATCCGGAAGCCGAAACGTTTCGCAACCTCGGGATTGCGGCCCCAGCCCTTCACATGCGGCATGCCGATGTCGGCATGGACGATCTCGTAGCGCGCGCGGACTGGCGCGAAGCGGTCGGTGACGAGGATGTTGGCGAGCCAGGCGCTGTCGTGGCAACCCCCGGTGCCCATCACGAGCAGCACGGGCTTGCCCGACTGTTTCGCGCGCGCCAGCGCAGCATCGATCGCGGGCATCGGATCGGCGACGAAGGCGTCGCTCCTGTATGGATTTTCGACCCCCGGGATCGTGCGCGTCTCGCTGGCCGCAGCCGGTGCGAATGCGAGCAGGGCGGCGGCGAGGGCGAAGGCAGGTTTGTGCATCATGCACCGACGATAGGTTTTGCATGACGTTTCCGTCAACGTCAGTTAGCCTCGCATCCATGAGCTGGAAAAACGAGATCGACGAGCTTGGCCGGCGCCGCGCGATGGCCGAGAAGATGGGCGGCGAGGAAAAGGTCGCGCGCCAGCACAGCCGCGGCAAGATGGATGCGCGGGCGCGGCTGAACGCCATCGTTGACGAAGGCAGTTTTCGCGAGATCGGCAAGATCGCGGGGCGCGGGAAATATGGTGCGGACGGTGAGCTCGAAGACCTTGCTGCGAGCAATTTCGTTTTCGGCCGCGCCAATATCGAGGGCCGGCCGGTGGTCGCTTCGGCCGACGATTTCACCGTGCGCGGCGGCGCGGCCGATGCGGCGCTGCACAGGAAGTTCGTCCAGTGCGAGGCGATGGCGCACGAATATCGCCTGCCGCTGATCCGCATGATCGACGGCACCGGCGGCGGCGGGTCGGTCAAGACGCTCGAGGATATGGGCTATACCTATATCCCGCACGTTCCGGGCTGGGGCGAGATTATCGCGAACCTCGACACGGTGCCGGTGGTCGCGCTGGCGCTGGGGCCGACCGCCGGGCTTGGCGCGGCGCGCGTGGTTGCGAGCCATTACAGCATCATGGTGCGCGGGTTGTCGCAGCTGTTCGCGGCGGGTCCGGCGGTCGCGGCGGCGATCGGCGACACGCTCGACCGCGAGGAATTGGGCGGCAGCGACGTGCATACGCGCAACGGCGTCGTCGATGACGAGGTCGCGAGCGAGGCCGAGGCGTTCGCGGCGGCGCGGCGATTCCTGTCCTATTTGCCGTCGTCGATCCATGACCGGGCGCCGCGCACCGCGTGCAGCGATCCGGTCGACCGGCGCGAAGAGGCCTTGCTGTCGGTCGTCCCGCGCGAGGCGAAGCAGGTCTATTCGATGCGGCGTATCGCGGGCGCGGTATTCGATCAGGGCAGCTTCTTCGAAATGGGCGCGCGCTGGGGGCGCGCGGTAATGACGGCGTTTGCGCGGCTCGACGGATATCCGGTCGCGGTGCTCGCGAGCGATCCCAGCTACCTTGGCGGATCGTGGGATGCGAAGACGAGCGAGAAGGCCGAGCGTTTCGTGAAGCTTGCCGACCAGTTCCGGTTGCCGATCGTGCATCTCGTCGACAACCCCGGCTTCATGATCGGCGGCGAGGCCGAGCGGACCGGGACGATCCGTTACGGCGTGCAAGCGATGAACGCGATCTATCGCGCGACGGTGCCGCTCGCGAGCGTGGTGGTACGGCGTGCCTATGGCATCGCGGGGAGCGCGATGTCGAACGCCGAGCGCTTCCAGTACCGCTTCGCCTGGCCGTCGGGCGACTGGGGCAGCCTGCCGATCGAGGGCGGGGTCGAAGTCGCGTACAAGAGCGAGCTCGAGGCGGCCGACGATCCGGCGGCGCATCTGGAGGCGATCCGCGAAAGGCTGAACCGCGTGCGCTCGCCGTTCCGCACCGCCGAGAAATTCGGGGTCGAGGACATCATCGACCCGCGCGACACGCGCCCGCTCCTGTGCGAATTTGCCGAACTGGCGTGGCGGGTGCTCGCATAGGAGGTGAACATGAGGCGGATGCTGCTGGTCGCACTCGGATTTTGCGCCGTGTCGGTGCCGGCCGCATCGCATGCCGCGCAGCCGGATAGCGGATCATGCGACCATGATCGCGCGGCGATGTTGCGGCTCGATCGAAACACGTTCGATCAGGACGACAATCTCGGATGGCGAAAGCTGGGCAACCGCGCCGAATGTCGTACTGCGGCGGCGGATCTGATCGCGCTGTATATCGAAGCGCATCGTGAGGAATTGGCGCGCGTATGGCAGATACCCTCGTTCAAATGGCATGAAGCGACGACGCGTGCGTTCGCGGGCGATACGCCGCGCGCAATCGGGCTGATGCATCAATCGCTCAAGCCCGAGGTCGGCCCCGAGGCGTTCGAGGGATGGACCGCCTATGCGCTGCCGTGGAATGACTATGTGAAGGCGACGATCGCCTTTCTGAAGCGCGACGCGGATGGCCTGGCCAAGGCGCGCGAGCGGCTTGCGGCATCGCCGGTTCCCGGCAATTTTTCGAAAAACGACATATCTGCGGCGACCGGAATCGCGGCGAGCTGGCCGCCCAATCTGGGTGTGGTCGACGGATTGATCGCCTGTTTTGACCGGCCTTATCTTGAAGCCTATGGCAGCGTCGAATGCCGCGAGGCGGGCAAGCGGCGATAGTCAGCCGGTTTCGAGATTCCCTCGAAACCGGCGGCTGCCGCGCAAGGTTTCGCCGCTTTCCATCTCGACGTCGAAATCGCCGCTCTTGTGGGTGACGACGCGGCGCACCGCGTCGCGGCGGACGAGGCGGCTGCGGTGGATGCGCGCGAAGCCCGCGCTCATCAGTTCCTCCTCGATCCCCGTCATGGTCGCGCGGTGGAGCAGGCGCTGGCCGCGCCATGCGATCTCGACATAATTTCCTGCCGCCGCGACATGCTCGATCTCGGCGATCGGCAGATGATGGGTGATCGATCCATCGCCGACCGCGAGCGTTGCCGGCGCGGGCTTTTCGGCGGGCGGGGCGGCGTAGCGTGCGACGAGCCACTGGACGAGGAAGAGGATGAAGATCAGTTCGGCGTAGGTCGAAACATCCTTGCGGAATTCGTAGAGGACGGGGTCGCCCTCGGGCGAGCCGAAATGATAGCTTCCCCCCGTGAGCCACCATGCCGCGGTGCGAAAGGCGACCATCAGCGCGATGTGTCCGAGCGAGACGGGGATGACGAGCAGCGCGTGGATCAGGACGGTCGCCGGCAGGCCAAAGCGCGGCGGCCGGATCGTGCGCACGGTGAACCAGCAGGGAACAAGCATGATCACCCATGCGGCGAGGGCGGTGCCTTCGAGCATCCATGCGGTGGACGCGGCGACCTCAACCCCCGTGCCGTGCCGGTCGGCGATATAGGAATAGACGTTTGCGGTGATGCGAACGATCCCGAACAGCAGCATCGCGCCGAGCAGCAGTGCGGTCAGGGTCCGCGCGGTCATGCCGCCCGTCCCCGCTGTGCCGCCGCTCGTCCCTGTGCCTTGATCGTCCGTCACATCGGCCCCGCTGCTCGTCCCGCCGGGATCGCCCGCCATCCGCGCTTTCGATTAGCCGCAGCGAGACCGCCCGGCAAAGCAGATTCGGGCCGCCAAAGGAGATTGGGCAAATGAAGGCGACACGGCATTATGGCATGGACTGGCTGCGCATCGGTGCTTTCGCGCTGCTGATCCTCTATCATATCGGCATGTATTTCGTGCCGTGGGGCTGGCATGTGAAGATCGCCCAGCCGATGGACTGGGTCCAGATCCCGATGGTGGCGACGAACAGCTGGCGGCTGCCGCTGCTGTTCCTCGTGTCGGGATATGCCAGTGCGGCGCTGTTCGCGAAGCTCGGCGGGGCGGGGGCGTTCATGCGCTCGCGCAGCGCCCGGCTGCTGATCCCGCTCGTCTTCGGCATGATCGTGATCATTCCGGTGCAGCCGTGGATCGAACTGGTGACGCAGCACGGCTATGCCCATGGCTTCGCCCATTTCTGGCTTCATGACTATTTCCGCTTCGGGACGCTCGAGGGCATCGTGCTGCCGACATGGCAGCATCTGTGGTTCGTCGTCTATCTGTTCGTCTATACGGCGCTTGCTGCCGTGCTGCTGGCGATCCTGCCCGCGGCGGCGCGCGCGCGGATCGCCGACGCGGCGGCACGGCTGCTTGGCGGGTGGGGGATGCTCGCCGTGCCCTTTGCGGTGTGGCTGGTCATCCTGTTCGCCTTTCCCGGGCACCGCGATACGCATGCGCTGTTCGACGACGGGCCGGCGCATCTCCATTTCCTTGTCCCCTTCTTCATCGGCTGGCTGCTGCGCGTAAGGCCGGTGCTGTTCGATGCGGTCGCACGCTGCTGGCCGGTCGCGGCGGGGCTCGCGGTGGCGGCCTACGCCTGGATCGTCTGGGCGATGTGGATGGCGCCGGGGGAAGGACCGCCGCCGTCGGGGATCGTGACGCCCTTCATGGTCGTGCGGCTGATACAGGGCTGGGCGTCGATCATTGCGCTGGTCGGGATCGCCGACCGTTATGCGAACCGCGACCATCCCCGGCGCGCGATGCTCGCCGAGGCGGTGTTCCCCTTTTACATCGTCCACCAGACGATCATCGTCGTCATCGGCTGGTATCTGCTGCAAGAGCGTGTCTCTGCGCTGCCGTCTTTCCTGATCCTGATCGCCGTGACGGTGACCGGCTGCTGGCTTTTCTATGCGATCGGGCGCAGCATCGGCTGGCTGCGGCCGTTGATCGGGCTGCAACGCAGGGGAGAGCGGGCATGAGTGCAGTGAAGGGGATTCTGGCGATCATCGGCGTGGCGATGATCCTCGTCGGCGGGCTGTGGGCCTTGCAGGGGCTCGACATCATACGCTGGCCGGCGAGCAGTTTCATGCTGGGCGATACGACATGGACGCGCAATGGCGTGGTGCTGGCGGTAGCGGGGATTTTCCTTGTCTGGTTTGCGCGAAAGCGTTGAATCGCCATAACGACTACAAATGTAGTTGATCTGTGTTGTGGGCATGATACACCCTCGGTCACAACGGCCGGACTGGAGGCAGAAATGATTCGTTCCTTGCAGCTTTTACCTGCGATACTGCTTGCGGCATCGACTGTCGCAGCGCCCCCGGCGGTCGCTGCGGACGAGGTCGCTGCCAACAGCGTCGCCGAAAAATATGCCGCGCTGCTCGAACGCGACTATGTCTATCCCGAAACCGGCAAGCGCTACGCCGCCGCGATCCGCGCGGCGATCGCCTCCGGCCGCTACACCATGCTGACCGGCGAGGCGCTGGGTGCGGCGATCGATGCCGATGTGGCCGCGGTGGCGCCCGACGGGCATTTGCGCGTGCGGATTCCCGAAGGCGCGGCAAAGCCGGGCGAGGCCGCGCCGACGCGCTATCCGCCGCGCGTGCCGATCGAGCAGCCGGGGTGGATCGCACCCGGCATCGCCTTCGTGCGCTTCAATATCTTTCCCGACGACGCGGCCGTCACCGCGGCCGCGGAGAAGTTCATGGCCGACCATGCGGACGCAAAGGCGATTATCTTCGACATCCGTACCCACGGTGGCGGCGGGCTCGACCAGATGGACGTGATCTTTCCCTGGCTGTTCGCCGAGCCGACGCGGCTCGTAACGATGGCGACGCGCGCGTCGGTCGACGCCGAGGGCGGGTCGCCGATCGACGGCATCGCCTCGCTGCGCACGGTGAAGGGCGACGCGGGTATGGTCGCGCGCGAACATTGGGTGACGCCGAACGCCGACCCGCGGCTGCGCGATGCCAAAATCTATGTGCTGACATCGGGCGGCACCGCGTCGGCGGCCGAGCATTTCTCGCTCGCGATGAAGCACACGGGGCGCGGCACGCTGGTCGGTGCGCCGACTGCGGGCGCCAATCATTTCGGTCGCGGCGAGGAGCTGGGCGGCGGTTACGGCGCCTTCATCCCCGTCGGGCGCACCTACGATCCCGCGACCGGCAAGGATTGGGAAGGCGACGGCATCGCGCCAGACATTGCGGTCGCGCCCGCCGAGGCGCTGCTGCGCGTGCTGACCGATCTCGGGATTGAGCCGGACGAGGCCGAACGCCTGTCCGAGGCGCATATGCCGAGCCGCCCGATGGAACGGCGGAAGCCCCGGCCCGCGCGCTAGGCCTTGCGCAGATAGGGAAGATTGTCGCGAAAGGCGGCCTCGATATTGTTGCCGTCGGGGTCGAGCAGGAAGGCGCCATAATAGCCCATGGCCCCTTCGCGCGGGCCGGGCGCGCCATGATCCTTGCCGCCGGCGGCGACGCCTGCCGCGTGGAACGCATGTACCGCGTCTTTCGACGGCGCGATCAGCGCGACGTGCATCTGGTTGATCCCGGCGCGCGACCCCTCGATCCAGTAGCTGGGGCGAGGGGTGCCGATCCACAGATAGGGGATCGGTTCTTCCTTGCTCTTGCCCAGCAGGAAGGATTGGGGGCTGTTGTCGACGGTGACAAGGCCAAGCGGCGCCGCAATTGCATCATAAAAGGCGCGCGCGAGCGCAAGGTCGGTAACGACGATTCCGCTATGGTCGATCATGGGCCGGAAAACGCGGCGTCGGTACGCATCGTTCCGCCGTTCGTCGGTTCATCGGCATCCTTGCTGTGTTGATCGAATAATACGCATCGCTTTTGCGACGCTACCCTATCCTCTCCGCTGCATCCGATCGTACGGCTGGCGGCGTCCAGTCGATGTCCATTTGCATCGAGGGGGCCATCATGCCGAAATCCGCTTTTTCACGCCGCAGAATGCATTTCCTTGCGGGGTTCGGCCTCGCGCTCGCCGGCGCGGTCCTGCTGCCTTCGGCGCCCGCGCTGGCCGAGATGATGGGCACCGCCAAGCCGGGCCGCCCCGCCGCGGACATCGCGCAGGATGCGGCGCGCAAACCCGGGATGATGCTGCGCTTCGCGAATATCAAGCCGGGCCAGCGCGTCATCGAGATCCTGCCCGGCGAGGGTTATTTCACCCGGGTCCTGTCGGCGGCGGTCGGTGCCCGCGGCACCGTCGTCGCGGTCGTCCCGCGTGACTCCGATGCGCTTCGCAAGCTTGCGCGCGAACCCGGCCGGGCCAATGTGAAGCTGCAGATCGGCGCGCTCGCCGACCTCGCGCGCGCAGGACCCGCCGACGTCGTCTGGACCTCGCGCAACTATCATGATTTCAAGGGGGACAAGGCGCCCGCGGAGCTTGCCGACGCGGTCAACCGGGCCGCCTTCGCAGCGCTGAAACCCGGCGGCGTCTATTTCGTGCTCGACCATAGCGCGGCAGCAGGGTCGGGGCTGCGCGATGTCGGCAGCCTGCACCGCATCGACGCCGAGGCGGTGAAGGCCGAGGTGCTGGCCGCGGGCTTCGTGCTCGACGGCGAAAGCGACCTGCTCGCGAACTCCGGTGACGACCGGACGAAACCGGTGTTCGATCCCGAAGTGCAGGGCAAGACCGACCAGTTCGTGCTGCGGTTCAAGAAACCGAAGTGACTTCGCGTCCTCCCGCTTGCGGGAGGGGCAGGGGAGGGTCCGACCTTGCAGGACCCTCCCTGTCTTTTAGCGATCAGCGGTCGCCGCGAGGCCGGTCAGCGCCGCGCCATCGACGCGCATCACGGTCCATTCGTCCATCAGCTTCGCGCCGAGGCTCTGGTAAAAGCCGATCGACGGCGTGTTCCAGTCGAGCACCCACCATTCGAGGCGCGCGCAGTCGCGTTCGACGCAGAGCTTCGCGAGGTGCGCGAGCAGCGCCTTGCCGAGCCCCGACCCACGCGCTTCGGGGCGGACGAACAGATCCTCGAGATAGATGCCAGGCTTGCCTTCGAAGGTCGAGAAATTGTGGAAGAAGAGCGCAAAGCCCTGCGCCTGCCCGTCGATCTCGCCGATCAGGACTTCGGCATAGGGGCGCGGGCCGAACAGCTTTTCGCCCAGCTTCGTCTCGTCGAAGCGGACTTCGTGCGCGAGCTTTTCATAGTCGGCGAGGTCGCGGATGAACTGCGCGATGAGCGGCAGGTCGACGGGGGTGGCGGGACGGATCGAGAGGGTCATGGCGGTATCAAATATCGTCAGCAGGCCGCACCGGGACGCGCTTGTTTCGCTTCAAATATCGGCTTTGATACTCACGACGCTGTTTTGTCACCTCATACAAAACAATCCCGGAAGACGTGCCGAGATTCAGGCTCTCGATCATACCGAACATGGGAATGCTGATGCACATCGAGCTGCGCTCGACTGCGAGATCGCTGATACCGCGAGCCTCATTTCCAAACCACACCGCCAGCTTGGCATGTTCGGTATAATCGACTTCGTGCAAAAGTTCGTTCCGCTTGCCTTTTATGTGGGGCGAGGTGACGATCGACACGAAGCTGTTCTTCTCCAGGTGGGCAAGGCAATCTTCCGTACTGTCGAACCGCTTGACGAAGCTCCACTTGATTGCGGACACCGAGGTTTTGGAAATGGGTTTGGCTTCGCGCATTTCCTGCCAGTCATCGGGCAGCGATTTACGCGAGTCGACCACATAGACCTTCTCCACGCCCAAAGCATTCACGTTGCGAACAACGGTGCCGATATTCCTGATTTCGTCGGGATTCTCGATGACGACAATCAGGTTCTTGCAACGATAGGCCTTGATCGCGTCGGCACGCTGGCGCGCGGAGCTCTTGGGCTTTGGGGTGTCGGCCGATTCCGGTTCCATCGTGACGCTCACGCCGCCTTGCCGTGGAGCGTGTCCATGCTCACCGAACTGCCCGCGTCGATCTCGGCCGCTTTCGCTTCGACCAGCCTGACGATGTGGCTGATCATGTCGGCATCCTCGACATGATGGTCGGTGACCCCGGACAGGAAGACCATATGCTTGCCGTTGCCGCCGCCGGTGATGCCGATGTCGGTTTCGCGTGCCTCGCCGGGGCCGTTGACGACGCAGCCGAGGACCGAAAGCGACATCGGGGTCTTGATGTGCTGGAGCGCCTCTTCGAGCGCCTGCACGGTACGGATGACGTCGAAGCCCTGCCGCGCGCAGCTGGGGCATGACACGACGCGGACGCCGCGGGTGCGCAGGCCGAGGGATTTCAGGATTTCGTACCCGACGCGGATTTCCTCTTCGGGTTCGGCCGAGAGGCTGACGCGGATCGTGTCGCCGATGCCGGCCCAGAGGAGGTTGCCGATGCCGAGCGCCGATTTGACGGTGCCGCCGATCAGGCCGCCGGCCTCGGTGATGCCGAGGTGAAGCGGGCAGTCGACGGCGTCGGCGAGCTGCGCATAGGCGGCGACCGCGAGGAAGACGTCGCTGGCCTTCACCGCGACCTTGTATTCGTGGAAGTCGTGGTCCTGCAGCAGCTTGATATGATCGAGCGCGCTTTCGACGAGCGCCTCGGGGCAGGGCTCGCCATATTTTTCGAGCAGGTCCTTCTCGAGGCTGCCCGCGTTGACGCCGATGCGGATCGCACAGCCGTTGGCCTTTGCGGCGCGGACGACTTCGCCGACGCGTTCGGACGAGCCGATGTTTCCGGGGTTGATGCGCAGGCACGCGGCGCCGGCGTCGGCGGCTTCCAATGCACGCCTATAGTGGAAGTGGATGTCGGCGATGATCGGGATGCGCGATGCGCGCACGATCTGGCCGAGCGCGGCGGTCGATTCGGTGTCGGGGCAAGACACACGGATCAGGTCGGCGCCCGCATCCTCGCAGCGGCGAATCTGGTCGATCGTTGCCGCGGCGTCGCTGGTCAGCGTGTTGGTCATCGTCTGCACGCTGATCGGCGCGCCGCCGCCGACGGGGACGGCGCCGACCATGATCTGGCGGCTCGTGCGCCGTGCGATGTCGCGCCAGGGGCGCAGGCCGGGGTTGTGATCGCTCATGATGATCGGGCTCGACTGAAGGGAGATATGTGCCGCTCTTTAGCCGCGCCGGAGCCGCTTGGCAAAGCCAGGCATGCGGCGCGCGGGTTGTGGCGGGAAAGCCGCCGCCCTATGCTGGATGAATATCCCGCTTCATTCCGCTCGCGCGTCGTCACGACCGGCAATTTCGGCAAAGCATGTAGAGAGTTATCGATGAGGTTTTTCAACAGGGCCTGCATGGGCGCGCTGTTCGCGGCGGCAGCCGTTTCGACCCCGGCTTTCGCGCAGGACGAAGATGTGACCGGGGTCGGCAGCCCGGTCTCGCTGTCGGGCGGCATTTCGGTGGTCAGCGATTACCGTTTTCGGGGCATCTCGCTGTCGGATGAAGAAATCGCGCTGCAGCCGACGCTGACGCTCAGCCACGAAAGCGGTTTTTACGCGGGCATCTGGGGGTCGACGATGCCCGACCGACCGCTTTCCGGAAAGTTCGAACTCGACCTCTACGGCGGCTATACGACCGGGATCGCGTCGGGCACCTCGGTCGATGTCGGGATGATCTATTATACCTATCCGGGTAACCGCGACTGGGCGGGGTCCGCCGACTATGTCGAGTTCATCGGCAAGCTGTCGCACGACATCGGACCGCTCTCGGCAACGGGTACCGTGGCCTATGCTCCCGACCAGAAGTCGCAGGGCGACAGCTGGTATTATAATCTGGGCGTCTCGTCGGGCATCCCGAACACCCCGGTGACGCTGCGCGCGGGGGTCGGCTATTCCGATGGCTCGCTCGCGCTGACCGCGCCTGCCGGCAATTATTTCGACTGGTCGGTGGGTGCGTCCTATGTCGTCGGCCCGGCGACGCTGTCGGCGCGTTATGTCGACACCGATATCAGGAAGACCGGCGTCAAGGCGATCGACACGCTTTACGATCCCACGGTCGTATTTACACTCGGCGTTTCGTTCTGATCCTGCGCGAACAAGTTTGCGTAATATAATTTCTCACCAAGAATATAATTCGTAATCAACTGTTGCACGAAAGCCGCATCGCGCCGTTTTAACACGGCGGGTGCGGTTTTTTATTGTGCGCCGCACCAATCTGGTGAACATCGACACCACGCACGGCGGGACCAGACCCGAACCGAGGCAGGCCAGCCGTGCGGCAGGCAGGGACGATCCATCAACTAACAGGGATCTGTCCATGAAAACTCTCGTACGCGCGTGCATTGGCGCGCTTGTCGCCGCGACGGCGATTTCCACCACCCCCGCTTTTGCCCAGGAAGAAGAGGCCGGAGATGGTATCACCATCACCGGCAGCGCCACGGTCGTCAGCGATTACCGTTTCCGCGGCTTCAGCCAGTCGAACGAAGAGGCCGCGATTCAGGGGGGCTTCACCATCGGCCACGACAGCGGCCTTTACGTCGGCACATGGGGGTCGAGCATCGGGTTCAACAACGGCACCGAGATCGACGTCTTTGCGGGCTATGCCAGGGAAGTCGTTCCGGGCCTGACCGCCGATATCGGCGCCACGGTCTATCTTTATCCCGGCGTCGACAACACGACCGTCATCGAACCCTATCTGGCCGTTTCCGGAGACCTTGGCCCCGCATCGGTCAAGACCGGCATCGCATGGGCGCCCGGCGGGCAGAATTCGCTGGGCGATGCCAGCGGCGTCTATATCTACACCGATGCCGGGGTCCAGATTCCCGACACGCCCGTAAAGCTGAAGGGCCATATCGGCTTTTCGAAGAGCGACAGCTTTCTCGGCGGCCTCGATGGCGAGGTTATCGATTACTCGGTCGGGGTCGATTTCAGCTGGAAAATGCTTACGCTCGGCGTCGCCTATATCAACACCGATGCTCCGAAGTTCGGCGGCTACAAGGAGTCGGTCGGCGCAGACGGCGCGGTGGTCTTTTCGCTCGGCGCGTCTTTCTGACGCCGGGCCGGGGGCGGTCTCAGGGGGAGGCCGCCCCCCATCACATCGCTATCGGAACGAAGGCGGCCCGAAAGGCCGCCTTTTCGATGCCCCGTCGCTTTGCCGCAAGGCGCTTGACCATGTCGGCGAACCGTGCAATTTCATCGACGAGTTGAAGAAGACGGAGAGTGATCCCCCATGCCTCAAGCTCCCCAATCCCCTCAAAGCGTTTCGGTTCCCCCCGTTCCTCCGGCGCGCGGCGAGCGCAGCCCCGGGGTCAAACTGGTTGTCGCGGTGCTGATCGCGGTCGCGCTGATGGTCCCTCTCCTGATGATCTACGGCCTGCTATGGGACCGCCAGCAGCAGGCCGAAACCGCGCAGGCCTCGATCGGGCAGGGCTGGGGCGGCCAGCAGACGATCGCCGGACCGGTGATCGTCATCCCCTATCGCGCGACCGAAACGACGACGGTGCAGGAAAATGGCAAGGATGTGACGCGGACGGTGAATATGATCCGCAACCTCTACCTCTCGCCGCAGACGAACAGGGCCGACGTCGTCATCAAGCCCGAGAAGCGGAAGAAGGCGATTTACGAAACGGTCGTCTATGAAAGCCAGATCGCGGGGCATGCCGAGTTCGTGCTGCCCGCCGATATCGCGCGGTACGGCGTCAGCCGCGAAGCGCTGATGCTCGACCGCGCCGAAGTGCGGCTCGGGATCAGCGACGCGCGCGGACTGGTCGATGGCAACAGTCTGACCGTCGACGGCACCCCGCTCGCGCTGCAGCCGGGCAAGGGACTGCTCTCGACCGGCAATTCGGGCACCTTCGCCTTCGTCGACTGGAGCGCCGCGGCGCCGATGAAGGTCGATTACAGGATCGGCGTGCGCGGGCTCGGCGATTTCAGGCTGATCCCGCGCGGGGTCGACACGCGCTGGACGGTCAGGTCGAGCTGGCCAAATCCGAGCTTCGGCGGCGACTTCCTGCCCGCGAAGCGCGAGGTGAAGGGAAGCGGCTTCACGGCCTCCTATGCTATCCCGAATCTCGCGCTGGGGCAGGCGCAGGTGCTCACCGGCGATCTGTCGCCCCCGGTCACGACCAATTATGGCCGGCGCGACTCCTATAGCGATGTGCCGGTCGAGGTTGCCGTGGCGGCCGCCGACGCCGCAGGCGAAGCGTCGGGCGGGACTGCCAAAGCCGTCGCGATCAGCCTGATCGAACCCGTCGACCTCTACAGCCAAGTCGATCGCAGCATCAAATATGGCTTCCTGTTCATCGGTTTCACCTTCGTCGCCTTTCTGATGTTCGACATCATCGCGGGCGCGCGCGTGGCGCCGGCCGAATATCTGCTCACGGGCATCGCGCTGGTGCTGTTCTTCGTGCTGCTGCTGGCGTTTGCGGAGGTGATCGGGTTCATGCCCGCCTATATGGTCGCGTCGGCGGCGATTATCGGGTTGCTGACCTTTTACAGCGCGGCGGTGCTCAAGAGCTGGAAGCGCGCGCGTTTCCTCGCGGCGATGCTGATCGGGCTTTATGCTCTGCTCTACACGCTGCTCAACCTCGAAGCCTATGCGCTGCTCATCGGGTCGGTGCTGATGTTCTTCGCCCTTGCCGGGGTGATGTACATGACGCGCAACATCGACTGGGGCGGGATCGGCAAGAAGGAAGAGGTTGTCGCCTGATCCTTAAATCCTCCCTGTCGCGAAGCGATGGGGAGGTGGCAGCCCGCAGGGCTGACGGAGGGGCTGCGAGGTTGCGGCCCCTCCACCGCCTTCGGCGGTCCCCCTCCCCACGACTGCGTCGCAGGGAGGATTTCTTACCGCCAGCGCAAATTGTGGGGGCCGAGATCCGCGAGGGTCTTGGCCCCCATCAATTTCATGCCCCTTTCCATCTCGGCGCGGAGCAGCGCGATCGCGCGCGCGACGCCATCCTCGCCCGCCGCCGCGAGTGCGTAGAGATAGAGGCGACCGCCCGAGCAGGCCTTGGCGCCGACCGACAAGGCTTTCAGCACATGCGTCCCGCGCGTGATGCCGCCGTCGCAGATCACCTCGACCCGGTCGCCCACGGCATCCACGATCTCGGCGAGCGCGTCGAAGGGCGAGATGCTGCCGTCGAGCTGGCGCCCGCCATGATTCGACACCATGATCGCGGTCGCGCCGATGTCGGCGGCGCGCTTCGCATCCTCGACCGCGACGATGCCTTTCAAACAGAATGGGCCGTCCCATTTCTTGCGGATCGCCTCGGCGCGTTTCCAGTCGAGGCTCTGGTCGAGCATCGAGGTGAAATATTCGGCGACCGACTTGGGGACGCTCGATCCCTCGGAAACGTGAGTCGCGAGGTTGGGAAGGCTGAATTTTTCACGGCAAACATAGTTGAGACCCCAGCCTGGCTTGGCGGCGTAGCTCAGCATGTTCGACGCGGTGAAACGCGGCGGCGAGGTGAAGCCCGAACGCAGGCAGCGTTCGCGGTTGCCGCCGACGATCGTGTCGACCGTGAGCGCTACGGCGTCGAACTTCGCGTCGCGCGCGGCGTCGAGCATCGCCTGGTTGAGGCCCTCGTCGTGGTGGACATAGAGCTGGAACAGCTTCGGGCCATCGGTGAGCGCGCCGGCTTCGGCGAGGCTGATCGTCGCAAGGCTGGAGATGCCCGCGACCGTGCCGGCGTTCGCGGCGGCGCGCAGGACCGCGCGCTCGCCTTGCCAGTGAAAGAGCCGCTGGAGCGCGGTCGGCGAGAGAAAGAGCGGCATTGCCATCTCGCGCCCGAACAGCGTCGTCTTCATGTCGACGTTTTCGACGCCGGCGAGGACGCGCGGGATGAGGTCGCAATCGTCGAACGCGGCACGGTTGCGGCGGCGCGTGACCTCGTCGTCGGCGGCGCCGTCGATATAGTCGAACACCGGCCAGGGCAGGCGGCGCTTCGCAAGCGCGCGGAAGTCGTCGATATTATGGCAGTCGGTGAGTTTCATGCTTGCCCCGATCAGAAAACGGTCCGCGCCGCGACCGTGCCCTTGGTCGCGAAGCTGAAGCGCGGTTCGACCGCGAGGTTCGCGTCGAGGATATGCGCGGCGACGCGCTTGCCGACCGCGGGGCCGTTCTTGAAGCCGTGCCCCGATCCGCCGCCGACGAGCCACACATGCTGCTGTCCCGGAAAACGGTCGATCAGATAATCGCCGTTCGAGCTGTTCTCGTACTGGCAGACGCGCCCGCCGAGCAGCGGCGCCGATGCGAGGCCGGGGAAGCGGCGCTGCATGTAGGTGCGTGCCTCGGCGATCCCCGCGGGGCTCAGCTGGCGTTCCATCGTGTCGGGATCGACCGTCGGGCCATGGACGTCGATCGCGATCTTGAACCCCGCGCCTTCGAGATCGGGGATGCCATAGACGATGCGGCCGTTGTTGAAATCGGCCCACACCGGCAGTTCGGGCGGGGCGAAGCGCGTGTCGCCCTGCGGCGCGCCGAAATGATAGACCTCCTGCCGCGTTGCGACGATCCTGTTCATCAGTTGCTGCGGAAACAGCTCGGCGATCCACGGGCCCGCGGCATAGACGAGATGGTCCGCGGTGCCGCCGTCGGGCAGCGTGTGGAGCTTCGTCTTTTTCGAAAAAAGCGGCGCGGGCATGACGACGCGCTCGACCTCGATCTGCGCATCGGCGATCAGTTCCTGCACGCCGCGCGCGGCGATCAGTGCGCCTGCTTCGGTCTCGAGGATGCCGGTCTCGCCCTGATAAAACTGGATCTGGCGATATTTGTTCTGGAGCCAGCTGACGTCGCCATGCTCGTGCCCGACGCGGTTCGCCTGCAGCCAGGCGAGCGATTGCGCGGTGTAGGCGTCGCCCTGCGGCGCGAACCAGAGCACGCCGGTGTTGTGGAAGATCGGTGCGCTCGCGCTGTCGGAGAGGTCTTTCCAATACTTGAGCGAATCGCGCGCCATCTCCGAATAGATGGTGTCGGCGCCGTAACCCATGCGGATGACGCGGCTTTCGCCACCCGACGACGCGCGCGCATTGCCCGCGCCATAGGCGTCGAACAGCCGGACCGACTTGCCCGCACGGAGCAGATGCCATGCGGTCCATGCCCCGAACACACCCGCGCCGATGATCGCGACATCGACATGCTGGACCCTGGGTTTGGCGGGCTTGCGCTTCTTCGAGCGGCGTTCCTTGCGCTCGGCCGCCGCCGCGCTCGCCACGACCGGCAGCGCGGCGAGGCCGGTCAGCAGCGCGCGACGGGTCGGCGTGTCAGCGGCCAACGGTCGCGCCCTCGTTCTTCTTGTAATAGCGATAGCCGCCGATCCACGTTTCGAGCGGGGTCATGCGGCGAATCTCGTCCGGACTCGCCATCATCGGATCGGCGTCGACGATCAGGAAGTCGGCGCGCATCCCGGGCATCAGCGTGCCGATGCGATCCTCGGCGAAACCGGCGAAAGCGGCGGTGCGCGTGAAACCGTCGAGCGCGGTTTCTCGGCTGACGGCTTCTTCGGGGCGCCAGCCGCCGAAGGGCTCGCCCCTGGCGTCGGTGCGCGAGATCGCGGCGGCGATGCCGGGAAAGGGGTTGGCGCTTTCGACGGGGACGTCGGAACCAAAAGCAAGCCGCGCGCCTGCATTTTCAAGGCTGCGCCACGCATAGGCGCCCTTGAGGCGGTCGGGGCCGAGCCGCGCTTCGGCCATCGCGCGGTCCGAGGGCTGGTGGATCGGCTGCATCGAGGCGATGACCTTGAGCGTCGCGAAGCGCGGGATGTCGACGGGGTCGATGATCTGCGCATGCTCGATCCGCCAGCGGCGTTCGCCGGGGAGGTCGGCGGTGAGATCGGTGATCGCGTCGAGCGCCTCGGCGTTCGCGGCGTCGCCGATCGCGTGGATCGCGACCTGGAACTTGTCCATCGACGCGCGCACCATCTTGTTGCGAAGCTGCGCGGGGGTAAGGAGGGGCAGGCCCTTTTGCCCCGGCGCGTCGCTGTACGGCGCCTTCAGCCACGCGCCGCGCGAGCCGAGGGCCCCGTCGAGATAGAGCTTCACCCCGATCATGCGAAGGCGATCATCGTAGAGCCAAGGGGTGGGCTCGCCCCCGGCGATCAGCGCCATATTGTCGATGTCGCCGCCATAGCTCAGAATCCGCACCGCGAGCTGTTTCTTGTCGCCGGCGCGGCGATACGCCTGCCAGTCGGCGATGCTGGTCCCCATGTCGGCGATCGCGGTGATCCCCTGTTCGAGCAGTTTCTGCTGCGCGAGATACAGCGCGCGGTCGAGGTCGCGGGCGAGCGGCCGGGGCTTGGCGCTGTCGACGAGGCTCATTGCGGCATCGACGAAGACGCCGCTCGGCTTGCCGCTCTCCATCTCGATGCGGCCGCCTTCGGGCGATTTGCTCGCGGGGGTGATCTTCGCGGCGGTCATCGCCGCCGTGTTCGCCCAACCGGCGTGGCCGTCGACGCGTTCGAGCCAGACGGGGCGGTTCGGCACCGCGGCGTCGAGGTCGGCGGCGGTCGGAAAACGGCCGAGGCCCCATTTTTCCTGATTCCAGCCCGATCCGATGATCCACGGCATTTCGGGATTCTCGGCGGCATATTTGCGGATCGCCGCCTGCGCTTCGGCAAGGCTGTTGGTGCCACTGAGGTCGAGCAGCATGAGCTGGAAGCCCAGACCCATGACATGGCCGTGCGCGTCGATCAGGCCGGG
Organism: Sphingopyxis sp.; assembly: GCF_035565275.1. Lineage (GTDB taxonomy): Bacteria > Pseudomonadota > Alphaproteobacteria > Sphingomonadales > Sphingomonadaceae > Sphingopyxis. The sequence goes on along the minus strand of NZ_DATMST010000006.1, from coordinate 950 downwards.
GATCAGGGTCTTGCCCTGGCCGTCCTGTTTGAAGTCGGGGCGTTCGGGGCGCTTGTCCTTGCGGTCGAGCAGCTGCTTCACCTTGCCCTGGGTATCGATCACGAGGCCGGTGAAGCGGACGAGCTTGCCGTCCTTGTCGAGCGTGATGCCGTTGACGTTATCGACGAGCGTGTCGGCGTGCGCGGGGGCGGCGAGGGCCAGCGCGAGGGCCGTCAGGATCAGGCGCTTCACTTGGGCAACCTCGTCACGAGCGAGCTGGTGTCCTTTCGTCCGCCGCCGGCCTTTTGCACATCGGCGTAGAATTGGTCGACGAGGCTGGCGACCGGCAGCGTCGCGCCGTTGACACGGGCTTCGTCGAGCGCGAGGCCGAGGTCCTTGCGCATCCAGTCGACCGCGAAGCCGAAGTCGAACTCGTCCTTCGCCATCGTCCCCCAGCGGTTGAGCATCTGCCAGCTCGCCGCGGCGCCGCCCGAGACGGCTTCGAATACCTTGTCGGTGTCGAGCTTCGAAGCCTGCGCGAAGCGCAGGGCTTCGGACAGGCCCTGAATGACGCCGGCGATCGCGATCTGGTTGACCATTTTCGTCGTCTGCCCCGCTCCGGGGCCGCCGATATGCACCATGCGCGCGGCATAGGCCTGCATCACGGGTTCGGCGGCGTCGAAGGCCGCTTTCGTCCCGCCGCACATGATCGAGAGCGTACCGTTCTGCGCGCCGGCTTCGCCGCCCGACACGGGGGCGTCGAGGCAGAGCAGGCCGAGCCCGTCGGCCTCGACCGAAAGCTGGCGTGCGATGCGCGCGGAAACGGTGGTGTGGTCGACGAACAGCGCGCCCTTCTTCATCGCGGTGAACGCGCCGTCGCGGCCGAGCGTCACCTGCGCGAGATCGTCGTCGTTGCCGACGCAGGCGAGGACGACATCGGCGCCCGCTGCCGCCTCGGCGGGGGTTGCTGC
>NZ_DATMST010000005.1:0-15568 GCF_035565275.1 Sphingopyxis sp. | reverse complement strand
CTCCCCGACGATAGTAACCCAGGGAGGCCGGGAGGGGGAGCGGGCCGGTGCCGCCGCTTTTCGCAAAGCGAAAAGCAATCAACTCAAGCTCGGAAAGCTTGCCTTCAGCCCGTCGATCACGAACTGCGCCGCGAGCGCTGCGAGCAGCACGCCAAGCAGGCGGGTAATCACCGCTTCGCCCTTGTTGCCGATCAACCGCATCAACGGCCCCGCCGAAAGCAGAGCGGCGAGCGTCAGCAGCAGCACGAGCAACAGCGCACCGAAGATGACGAAAGCCCGGTCCAGCCCGTTGTTCTGTGACACGAGCAGCATCACCGAAGCGATCGAGCCCGGCCCCGCGAGCATCGGCATCGCCATCGGAAACACCGACACATCCTCGACCTCGGGGGTTGCCATCAGCTTTTCGGCGCGCTGTTCACGGCGTTCGGTGCGCTTTTCGAACACCATGTCGATCGCGATGATGAACAGCATGATCCCGCCCGCAATGCGGAAACTGTCGAGATCTATGTGAAGGAAGCTCAGCAGCGCTTCGCCGAACATCGCGAAGAAAACGAGGATCAGGCCCGCGATCACCGTCGCGCGGATCGCCATAGAGCGGCGCTGCTGCGCGCTCGCGCCGGTCGTCAGGCTGGCATAGATCGGCGCACAACCCGGCGGGTCGATGACCACGAACAGCGTGACGAAGGCCGAGATGAAGAGGTCGATCACGGCTGCTTCTTCGGCGCCGCGACCTGATCGTCGATGACCGTCGCCATCGCCTTGCCGTCCCAGAGGCGGATCGTGACGCGGCGCGACTCGTCGGCGTGGACAGTCGACGTCCAGCTGAGCGTCTGGTCGGGCGACAGGCCGACCGCCATATCGTCACCTTCGGCCCCCGCTTCGACCGGCACCGCGGGCCGCGAACCACAGACCGCCTGCTTCGATCCGATAAATTCGGGGGCTTCGCGCGGGGTCGCCAACGTATCGCCATGGTCGAGGGTCCAGGCTAGTTTGCCCTTCTTGGGATCGCGCAGCCAGACGGTCGTGAAATAGCCGTTCGCCGGTCCCTTCTGCCACGCACCGGTGGTGACGCCGACATTGCCGTCGCAGCTGGTATAGACCGCATGCGGCTGCCACTTCACCGCCTCGGCGGGGTCCTTCTGCGACTTGAGCCAATCGCGCGCCTTCACGCGCTGCGGCACGAACATTACCGCCTCGGGGGCCGCGGTTTCGCGAAACGCCGTCCACTGTCCTTTTTCTTGCGCGAGCCGCGAAAAGCCGATTTCGGCGGCGATGAACGCGCTGGGATTCGCTGCGAGCGGGTCGCGTTCACGTGCAATTGCAGCACCGTCCGCAATCACCGAAAGCAAAAGGGCAGCGACGGCCAGACGGCGCATCAAAAACCCTCCGGATCGGCCAGACCTGCGCGGCGGTGGGCGGCAACGAGCGTGTTGCGCAGCAGGCAGGCGATGGTCATCGGACCGACCCCGCCGGGCACCGGGGTGATCGCATCGGCGACCGCGGCGACGCTGTCATAATCGACATCGCCGACGAGCCGGCCTTTCGCGGCACCGTCGGCGGGCGGCAGGCGGTTGATCCCGACGTCGATGACGACCGCGCCGGGCTTGATCCAGTCGCCCTTCACCATTTCGGCGCGGCCGACGGCGGCAACGACGATATCGGCCCGGCGCACCAGATCGGGCAAATCTTTCGTCCGGCTGTGCGCCATCGTCACGGTGCAGTTCGCGCCGAGCAGCAGCTGCCCCATCGGCTTGCCGACAAGGATCGAGCGCCCGACGACGATCGCGTCCTTGCCCGACAGGTCGCCGAGCCGGTCCTGCAACAATAGCAGGCAGCCATAGGGCGTGCACGGCACCATGCCCGGGATGCCGAGCGCGAGGCGCCCCGCGCTGACCGGGGTCAGGCCGTCGACATCCTTGTCGGGATGAATGGTGGCCACCGCCGCCTGTTCGTCGAGATGGCCTGGGAGCGGCAGCTGGAGGAGGATGCCGTCAACGGCGTCATCGTCGTTGAGCTGGCGCAGGAGCGCTTCGACTTCAGCCTGCGAGGCGCTCGCGGGCAGGCGATGCTCGAAGCTTTCCATGCCCGCGGCGACCGTCGCCTTGCCCTTCGACCCGACATAGACCGCGCTCGCCGGATCGTCGCCGACGAGGACCACGGCTAGTCCGGGCGCGCGACCCGCAGCCCTTTCGAACGCCGGAACCGCACCGGCGATGCGGGCCCGAAGGCCGGCGGCAAAGGTCTTGCCGTCGATCACATGCCCCGCCCCTGTCACGTCAGATCGCTCCCGTGTTCATGCCGAGCGTATAAAGGTAGGAGATAACGGGGCCCTGCAGGATGATGATCAGGATCAGCACGACCATCGGCGTCAGATCGAGGCCGCCGAAATCGGGCATGATGCGCCGGAAGGGACGATAAAGCGGTTCGGTAATCCGCTCGAGCACGTGCCAGAGCTGGCCGACGAAATCATTGTGCGTGTTGATGACGTTGAACGCGATCAGCCACGACATCACCGCCTGGACGATGATGATCCACCACAGGATGTTGAGCAGGATCGACAGGATTTGCAGAAGCATCAGGTACATCAATATCTCCGGCCAGCGGGTTCGCTTCGGCTCTCTTAGCGGTGAATGAGTGTGCCCGCACCCCTCGCGGTGAAAATTTCGAGCAGCATCGCATGCGGGATGCGCCCGTCGAGGATGACCGCCGCCTCGACCCCCGCATCGACGGCGGCGACGCAGGTCTCGACCTTGGGGATCATGCCGCCGGTAATCGTCCCGTCGGCTTTCAGCACCTCGATCGCCGGGCGGTCGAGGTCGGTGAGCAGCGCTCCCGACTTGTCGAGCACCCCGGCAACGTCGGTGAGCAGGAAAAAGCGTTTCGCGCCGAGCGCCCCGGCGATCGCGCCCGCCATCGTGTCGGCGTTGATATTATAGGTCGCGCCGTCGGCGCCAAGCGCGACGGGTGCAACGACCGGAATGAAATTATCATCGGTCAGGTTGACGAGGATCGTCGGGTCAACCGCGACGGGTTCGCCGACGAACCCCAGGTCGACATGCCGCTCGATCCCCGAATTGGGGTCCGCCTCCGTGCGACTGACCTTTTCGGCGAGCACCAGATTGGCGTCCTTGCCCGAAATGCCGACCGCCCGTCCGCCAAGCGCGGCGATCCAGCTTACGATTTCCTTGTTGATCTTGCCCGCCAGCACCATTTCGGCGACCTCGGCGGTCGCTGCATCGGTGACGCGCAGCCCGCCCACGAAGGTCGACTCGATCCCGAGCTGCTTCAGCATTCGCCCGATCTGGGGCCCGCCGCCGTGCACGACGACCGGATTGATCCCGACAGCCTTGAGCAACACGACATCCTCGGCGAAGTCGCGCTGCGCCTCGGGATCACCCATCGCATGACCGCCATATTTGATGACGAAGGTTTCACCGGCGTAGCGTTGCAGATAGGGCAGCGCCTCGACGAGCGTTTCGGCCTTGGCAAGCAGATCGGGCATTTTCGAAGGATCGGTCATCGACATCATCCGGCGTTCTTTGCATCCAGGTTGCGGCCAAGCGCGACAAGGCCGGTAATCACGAAGGGAATGACGACGATCGACAGCGTCACCTTGGCGAGCATCTGCCCGCCCATCAGGTTGGCGATCGGAAACACGCCGTAAAAGGCGATCGTCACGAACAGCAGCGTATCGACAATCTGGCTCAATGCGCTGGCGATCGCGCCGCGGATCGCGAGCCAGGTCGTGCCCGCTCCCTCGCGTCCGCGAAGCTTGCTGAAGATCGTGACGTTCAGGAATTGCGAGGTGCCATAAGCGACGATTCCCGCCGCCATCAGGCGCGGGCTTTGACCCAGGATCGTATCGAATGCCGCGAGCCGTTCGGGCTGCATTTCGGGCGACGCCGGCAGCGCGAGCACCAGCGCGGTCAGCATGATCGACAGGACCAGCGGAACGAATCCCCACAACACGAGCCGGTTTGCTACCGACTGTCCGTGCAGTTCGGACACTGCGCTCGACAGCGCGACGAGCAGCAGAAAGGCGAAGATGCCCGCCTCGACCGCCAGCCAGCTACCCAGCGCGACCTGCTTGTTCCCCAGCACCCCGGCGAGCACGACCATTCCGCCGTAAACGATCGAGAAAAGAAAGAGCGAGGGTGAAAGGGTGCGCGGCAACGCCGCCGAAGTGGTGTCGGTCATGCCGCCCGATAGTCGGTTTTGCAGATGCTGGAAAGTCCGAGAAACACGGCCCGCCGCGCGCCTCTTGCCCCGCCGTCAAACGCCGTTAGACACGAGTATCAAATTTGCGGGGGACGCACAGAAATTATGGAACGCCTGATCGGTCTGCTCGGCATCGTCGCATTGCTTGCGATCGCCGTGCTTTTTTCGTCGAACCGTCGCTGGATCCGCCCGCGTATCGTCCTCCCCGCCTTCCTGCTTCAGGCGGGCTTCGCGGTGCTCGTCATCGGCACGCCGTGGGGCCGTGCGGTGATCCAGGCAATGTCGAACGGCGTGTCGAATCTCTTGAGCTACGCCGACGAAGGCACGAAATTCCTGTTCGGCGAGGTACTGACGCAGGCCCCATATGGTAAAGCCGTCTTCGCGATCGGCGCGCTGCCCGTGATCATCTTCTTCGCGTCCCTCATCTCGGTGCTCTATTACCTCGGCATCATGCAGCTGATCATCAAATGGGTCGGCGGCGCGATCCAGAAGGTGACCGGCATCACCAAGGTCGAAAGCCTTGGCGCCGCCGCGAACATCTTCGTCGGCCAGTCCGAAAGCCCGCTCGTCATCCGGCCGTACCTCGCAGGCCTGACCCCGTCGCAGCTGTTCACCGTAATGACGGTGGGGATGGCGGGGGTCGCGGGAACGATCCTTGGCGCTTACGCGGGGATGATCGGCCCGCATCTCCTTCCCTATCTGCTCGCCGCGAGCTTCATGTCGGCTCCCGGCGGGATCCTGATGGCGAAGATCATGATGCCCGACGACCCAAAGGATATCGGCATCGAACCCGTCGTCATGCCCGAGGCAAGCCACGACGAGGAAAAGCCCGCGAACATCATCATGGCAGCGGCGCAAGGCGCGCAGACCGGCGTCAAACTGGCGGTTGCGGTCGGCGCGATGGTGATGGCCTTCGTCGCGCTGGTCGCGCTCGCCAACGGGCTGCTCGCCGGGATCGGCGGCTGGTTCGGCGTCGACGGCCTGTCGTTTCAGGCGATCATCGGCGCGATCTTTCGTCCCGTCATGTGGCTGATGGGCGTGCCGTGGGAAGAAAGCGCGACGGTCGGCGGGCTGTTCGGCAGCAAGGTCGTGCTCAACGAATTCGTCGCGTTCATCGACCTCGGCAAGGCGCAGGGCGACATGTCGATGGCGGCGGTCGCGATCGCGACCTTTGCGCTTTGCGGCTTCGCCAATTTCAGCTCGATCGCGATCCAGATGGCAGTAACCGGCGGGCTCGCGCCGAACCAGCGGCCGATGATCGCCAAGCTCGGCCTGAAGGCGCTGCTCGCGGGCAGCCTGTCGAACCTGATGTCGGCTGCGCTCGCGGGACTGATGCTGGGGATCGCCCCGCCGCTGGCGGCCCCGCCCGAACCTGCCGTGGCCGTTACGGCTCCTGCAGCAGCAGCCGATGCCGCCGTATCGGTTCCACTACCGAAGACGCCCCGACCTGCCGCCACGACATCGCCTGCGCCGGGCCAGCAGCCGTGAGAGTTTGCAAGCCGCCTCGCAATGACGTAAACTTCGGGAACATAACGAATCCCAGGTCGCGTTCGTCAACAGGGAGGATGTCATGAAAACCGCTTATCGTTTGTCGATCCTTGCCGCGGCTGCGGCATCGATGGGGGCGGGTTTCCTCGCCACGTCGAACGCCCAGACCGTCGAAACTGAACGATATCGTCCGCCCGAGGCGACGATCTATCGCGACGCCGGCTATCGCGGCCCCGCGGTCTTCATCGGCGAGGAAAAGCCCAACCTCGGCCTCGCCTGGCCCGTCAATTCGATCCGTGTACCGCGCGGCCGCTGGGAGCTTTGCGAAAAGACCCGCTATCGCGGCAATTGCCGGACGATCGATCGTGATACCCCGATGCTGAACAATGTCCTGCGCGGTCTGACCATCCAGTCGATCCGCCCCGCTGGCGGCGGCGGAGGTGGCGGCGGCTGGAATCCGCCCGCCAATGATCAGGTCGCGCGCGGCAATTTCGCCGAGTTCCACACCCAGCCGGCGCGCGGCAACAATCGCATCCTCGCCTGCGAAGCGGGCTCGGCCACCGCGAACTGCGCGGCGCGCACCGCCGACACCTATTGCCGTTCGATCGGATGGAACGGATCGGCGCGCGAGCATATGGAGACGGTCAACGGCCGGATCTACCTCGCCGACGTGCTGTGTGTGCGGTCGGGTTATTGAAGGGGGAAGTGTCATGAAAACGACGATCGCTATATGCGCCGCCGCGACGACGATGCTGGTCGCGGGCTGTTCCTCGGTCCCGCGCAACACCGGCACCAGTTACGAGTGCAATCGCGGCACGCGGCTGAAAGTCGACTATGTCGGGGATGGCGCCATCGTCCGCGTCAACGGCGGCCGGACGATGGTCCTGAAATCGACTCCCGCCAACCGCGGCCAGATTTACGAAAACAAGAGCGGCGCGCGCCTGCAGCGCAACGGCAACGAGGTGACGTGGAATACCGCGCTGCGCTCCGCGGCTGAAAGCTGCCGGGTCGTCTACACGCCGCTCTGACCGATGGAAGAGGATCAGGGCCGGGCGGGCGCCTTGCAGCCGCGCTGAAGCCCGACGCCCTTGAGGAAGCCGCGCCGTACCGTGCCCGCATAGACGGCGAGCGCGTAACGTCGCCGTTCGGCATTGGCACCGGTCACCTCGCCAATCAGCCCGCGAAACGGAATAATCCCGCCCGCCACCGTTCCGGCGACACGGCCCGCGGTTTCCTCGCGTTTCTTGGCGCGGTCCTTGTCGACCTGTTCATTGACGTCAGGGCCCAATACAGCATTGAGCTCGTTCACCTCTCCGATGATCGCGGCACATTTTCCGAGGCCGGCGAGCGAATAGGGATTTTCCTGAATCGCCAATAGCTTCGGAGGGACTTCCTTGCCGTCGAACGGCTCGGTCACCGAATTCGCCGTGCCCTTGATCGTCGAATCTTCGGGCGCGCCCTGCTGGGCGCTTAAAGTGGCCGGAAGGATGGAGGCCGCGACGGCCAGGCTCATCAACAAGGTTCTGCGCATGATCTTTCCCTCTGTTGGCGCGCCCGATCGGCGCATGAAATCAACGCACAACCGTCCGGTCGGCTCCCTGCTCCTTATCGCCCGGCTGCTGTCGATCGCCCGACAGCCAGGCGAGGGTCAGCACCGACAGGTGATGGTCGCCGCCAAAGCGGCCCCGTGCCACGCCGCGCTGTTCGAGCGCGAGGCGGCGCCGGGGGTCATCGTCACCGCGTCGGAACGGGAGCCTCGCCCGTCCAGTCGTAAAAGCCACGGCCGGCCTTTTTGCCGACCCAGCCGGCGTCAACATATTGGACGAGCAACGGTGCCGGGCGGAATTTCGGATCGCCGGTCCCGCTGTAGAGCACGCGGATGATTTCAAGGCAGGTGTCGAGCCCGATGAAGTCGGCGAGCGTGATCGGGCCCATCGGATGGTTGAGGCCGAGGCGGCAGCCGGCGTCGATGTCCTGCATCGTCGCGACGCCCTCGCCGAGCGCAAACACGGCTTCGTTGATCATCGGCATCAGCACGCGGTTGACGATGAAGCCCGGCGCGTCGTTGGCGTGGACGATTTCCTTGCCGAGTCCGCGGCCATAGGCCTCGACCTTCGCCAGCGTATCGTCGCTGGTCGCGAGGCCGCGGATCAGTTCGATCAACCCCATCACCGGGACCGGATTGAAGAAATGGACGCCGATGAAGCGCGCCGCATCGGGCGCGGCCTGCGCAAGACGGGTGATCGGGATGGAACTGGTGTTGCTCGCGAGGATCGCGGTCGCCGAGAGATGCTGACCGACGCTGGCGAAGATCGCGCGCTTGATCTCTTCGCGCTCGGTCGCCGCCTCGATCACGAGATCGGCTGGCGCGAAAGCGCTGTGGTCGGCGACCGGCGTGATCCGATCAAGCAGCGCATCGGCATCGGCCTGCGTCATCTTTTCCTTCGACACGAGGCGGCCGAGCGCCTTGGCAATGCCCGCCTTGCCTGCCTCGGCGCGCGCGATATCAATGTCGGAGAGCAGCACGTCATGGCCGGCGCCTGCCGAAACCTGCGCAATGCCCGCGCCCATCTGTCCCGCACCGATAACGCCGACGATCATGATATGCCCTTTCGCTGGAAATCCCGTCCCGTGCCCCTACGGCCTCGGGCCTATGCGTCAAGGGCAGAGCGTCAGGGCGCCGAGCGGAACTCGGTCGCTTCGGCCAGGATCAAAGCAAATGCGGGGTCGACATCGTCCCACGTCGCGACCGGCGTCCAGCCCCCGGCGCGCAGCAGCAGGTTCGCATCGCGCGGACCGTATTTATGGCTGTTCTCGCTGTGGATCGTCTCGCCCTTCGCCATATGATAGGCACGGCCGTCGATCGTAAAGTCGAGATCGCACGCGGCGACAAGATGCATTTCGATCCGCGCGTGGACATCGTCCCAAACCGCGCGATGGATGAAATTTTCGACCGGAATATCGCCGCCAAGCTCGCGGTTGATCCGCTCGAGCAGATTGAGATTGAAGGCCGCCGTGACTCCTGCCGGATCGTCATAGGCACGTTCGAGGAGCGCAGTGTCCTTGATGCGATCGACCCCGATCAGCATTAACGACCCGTCGCCAAGAGCGGCGCGCCAGTTCCGAAGCAGGTCGATCGCGGTGCGCGCGACCATATTGCCGATCGTCGAGCCAGGAAAAAACCCGAGCTTGGGCAACGAGCAGATTTCGCGCGGCAGATTGACCCGCTGGGTAAAATCGGCTTCGACCGGATAGATAGGCACCGCCGGGTAGCGCGCCGCGAGCGCCAATGCGCTGTCGCGCAGGAAATCGCCCGAAATATCGACCGGAACATATGCGGCCGGCGCGATCGCATCGAGCAGTAGCGGCGTTTTGGTCGAGCTGCCCGACCCGAGTTCGACAACCGCACGGCCGGGGCCGACCGCCGCCGAGATGCCGGCGGCGTGGCGGCTCAGCAGAGCCGTTTCGCTGCGTGTCGGATAATAATCAGGAAGCGACGTGATGTCCTCGAACAGCGCCGAGCCAGTTGCGTCGTAAAACCAGCGCGCGGGGATCGCCTTTTGCTTCTGACCCAATCCGGCGTGGACATCGGCACGAAAGGCGATGTCGATTCCGGTCGCGTCGGCATCGACTTGGCGGAGCTGGCGGACGACGCCCATATCAGAGATCTTTCGCGAGGCGGAGGCCGGTGAACTGCCAGCGCTGGTGGGGATAGAAGAAATTGCGGTAGGAAGCGCGCATATGACCGCGCGGGGTCGCGCAACTGCCGCCGCGCAGGACGAACTGGCCGCTCATGAATTTGCCATTATATTCGCCGACCGCGCCGGGCGCGGCGCGAAAGCCGGGATAGGGGCGATAGGCACTGCCAGTCCATTCCCACACGCTGCCGAACATCTGTTGCAGGTCCGTGTCGTCCTCGGCCGGAGCAGGCTGCGTTGCCCCCGCCGTGTCCAGCTGCTGTCCTTCGCGCGGATCGAACATCGCCGCTGCAGCTTCCCATTCGAACTCGGTCGGAAGGCGCGCGCCGGCCCAGGTCGCGAAAGCGTCGGCCTCAAAAAAACTGATGTGGGTGACCGGCGCGGCGGGGTCGATGGATTGCCAGCCCGAAAGCGTGAACTGGCGCTCGCCGTCCCAATAGGCGGGCGCTTCGATATTTTCGGCCTGCACCCATGCCCAGCCATCGCTCAGCCAGAGCGACGGGGTGTGATAGCCGCCGTCGGCGATGAATTCCTGCCATTCGCCGTTGCTGACCGGGCGGCTGGCGAGCGCATGGGGCGTGAGCAGCGCATCGTGGCGCGGACCTTCGCAGTCGAAGGCGAAGCCTTCGCCGGCATGCCCGACTGCAACGACGCCCTCGGCACCCTTCACCCATGTCATCGCGGAAAACTGCTTAACTCCACTCGCGATGGGCGTTTCCCACACGGCGGGGCCGAGCGGGTTCTGCGCGAACAGATGCTTGAGGTCGGTGAGGAGCAGTTCCTGATGCTGCTGCTCGTGATGGATGCCGAGTTCAACAAGCGCCAGCGCCGCGGGCGACAGACCGGGCAGCGCAGTCTGGACCGCGACGTCGACATGCGCGCGCCAGACGCACAGCTCGTCAAGCGACGGCCGCGTCAGCAGGCCGCGCTGCGGACGCGCATGGCGCGGCCCTTCAGCCTCATAATAGCTGTTGAACAGATAGGGGTAGCGGGTGTCGAAAAGCCGGTAGCCCGCGACATGATCGCGCAGGATGAAGGTTTCGAAGAACCAGGTCGTGTGCGCAAGATGCCATTTGGCGGGCGAGGCGTCGGGCATCGACTGCGCGCTGGCGTCGGCATCGGAAAGGGTTGCGACCAGATCAAGCGACAGCCGCCGGGTCGCGGCGAAGCGCCGCGTCAGCTCTTCCAGCGTATCGGTTGTCAGCGAAGCGTCGGTTCGGCTGGCCATGGTGAGACAATCCCCGGGGGTGCGATTCGGTTTCGCGGTTCGTCGGATTATGGTTACAGCGTGCGGAATTGTCCAGAACGTTTAGGGAACAAAACTTCGTCGCCCTCGCCAGCTCGGGGGCGCTGGAGAGTCGTGGAAGGCTGACGGCGGATCCCGCCTTCACGGTGACGACGGGATATCAGCGCGTCGCGCCGGGTTTCCAGAGGATGTCGCCGCCCGCCGCAGCGTTCAGGTGCCGGGCAAGCACGAACAGATGGTCCGAAAGGCGGTTGAGGTAGTTGAGTGCGAGCGGGTTGAGGTCGCGCGCGCTGCCCGCCGCAACGGCCGCTCTCTCTGCGCGGCGCGTCACGGCACGCGCGAGGTGAAGCCGCGCCGCGGCTTCGGTGCCGCCGGGCAGGATAAAGCTGCGAAGCGCTTCGAGATCGTCGTTCATCGTGTCGACCTCGTCCTCCAGCCGCGCGATCTGGCTGGGCACGATGCGCAGCGCCATGTCGTGCGGACCGAAGCCGAACTGGATGTCGGGCGGAGTCGCGAGGTCGGCGCCGAGGTCGAACATCTCGTTCTGGATGCGCGACAGCATTGCGGCTTCGCCGCTCGCCGGGTCGAGCGCGGCGGCGGCGAGACCGATCGCGCTGTTCGCTTCGTCGACGTCGCCGATCGCCGCCATCAGCGCATCCGATTTGGCGATGCGCGAGCCGTCGACGAGACCGGTGGTGCCGTCGTCGCCGGTGCGCGTGTAGATCTTGTTGAGTTTGACCACGGGCGCGAACTTACTTGCCGGCGGCGAGCAGGCCGATCAGCACGAGCAGGATGATGGTGATCGCCTGCCATTTGACGCGCGACATCATCATCTTGTTCTGCATCACCTGATTTTCGTGCGCGCTGCCGTCCATCTGGGCCTTGTGTCCCTGCGAGAAATAGAAGAGCCCCCGCGCGAGCGAGAAGAGGACGAAGCCGGCGGCAATCACGACGCCAAGGATGAGCAGGATTTCCATGACCCCTATCTAGGGATTTTGGAGCGAATAGCCAGCGGGAAGCCGGCCGGCGATCAAATCGGCGGCAAGCGCGGCGCCGTCGATCCCTGCCGCCCGCAACGATCCCAGCGACGCGGCGGCATCGCGCTTCGCGAGCCGTTTTCCGTCGGGACCGCAGACGAGCGCATGGTGGCGGTAGAGCGGGGTCGGCAGGTCGAACAGCGCCTGAAGCAGCCGGTGGACGTCGGTCGAGGCAATCAGGTCGGCGCCGCGGATGATGTGCGTCACCCCCATATCGGCATCGTCAATCGTGCTTGCGAGATGATAGCTGGCGGGCGCATCCTTGCGCGCCAGGACAATGTCGCCATGCGCGAGCGGGTCGGCGACGCGTGTCCCCCGCTCCGCTTCTTCCCATGCGAGTTCGCCTGTCTCCGCTACCGCACGCGCCATGTCGAGCCGCCAGCAATGCGGTTCGGCGACGATGCGCCGCTGACGTTCGGCATCCGGAAGACTCCGACAGGTGCCCGGATAGATGGCGCCGGACGGCCCGTGTGGCGCCGACAGGCTGGCGGCGATATCGGCGCGCGTGCAAAAGCAGGGATAGACGAGGCCCCGCGCGCGGAGGTCGTCGAGCGCGGCGGCATAGGGGCCGAGCCGCGCAGACTGGCGCACCGGATCGCCGTCCCGGCCGATCCCGAGCCACGCCAGATCGGCGAGCGACGCGCCGACAAATTCCTCGCGCGAACGGCTGCCGTCGATATCGTCGATGCGGATCAGAAAATGCCCGCCCGCGCTGCGCGCCGCATCGTGCGCGAGCACCGCGCTGTATGCGTGGCCGAGATGAAGCTCGCCGGTCGGGCTGGGGGCGAAACGCGTCAGCATCCTTTGTCCATGAATCCATATGCTGTGCCGAGTCAAAGGCAATCATTCCATATCTTGCGGACACAAGGCTCTTGACGTCAGAATCTGATGGGGCATGTAATGATGGTGTCATGCAGGAACGGCAGTGGCGCGCCATCCCGCGATCAAAGGGGGCAGCGTTACGAAGCCATGTTCCATCCCGATCTTGCCCGGCATCCCGATAGCTGTCCGGCCCTCGTCCTCAACGCAGATTATACGCCGCTGAGCTATTATCCCTTGAGCCTCTGGCCTTGGCAGACCGCGGTGAAGGCGGTTTTCCTCGACCGCGTCACCATCGTCGAAAATTACGAACGCGAGATTCATTCGCCGACGAAGACGATGCCGATCCCGAGCGTCATTGCGCTGCGCCAATATGTGAAGCCATCGGAGCATCCGGCGTTCACGCGCTTCAACCTGTTCCTGCGCGACCGTTTCGCGTGCCAATATTGCGGATCGGGCAAGGATCTGACCTTCGACCATGTCGTGCCGCGCCGGCTCGGCGGACGCACGACGTGGGAGAATGTCTCGACCGCCTGCGCGCCGTGCAACCTGAAAAAAGGCGGCCGGACGCCGCAACAGGCGCATATGCCGCTGTATCGCCAGCCGTGGCGTCCGACGAGCTGGCAGCTGCAGGACAATGGCCGCGCTTTCCCGCCCAACTATCTGCATACAAGCTGGATCGACTGGCTTTATTGGGATGTTGAACTCGAAGGCTGATCGGTTCAGGCTCGCTGGATCCAGAAGGAGAAGACCGATGCGCCGTTTCGCCGCTTTCGCCCTTGGCCTTTCCGCCCTAGCGCTTTCCGCCTGCGCCGCCACGGGCGAGGCCGCGAACCAGCAATACACCGTCAGCGGCAAGATCGCCTATCGCGAGCGCATCGCGCTGCCGCCGAATGCGCAGATCGAGGTACGGCTCGACGACGTCAGCCTCGCCGATGCGCCCGCGCGCAATATTGCAAGGCAGGCGTTCGGTGCCGACGGGCAGCAGGTGCCGATCGCCTTCCTGCTCCGTTTCGACCGCAGTGCCATCGACGCCAAGCACAGCTATGCTGTGTCGGCGCGCATCACCGGCGACGACGGCAGGCTGATGTTCATCACCGACACGCGCAACTCTGTTACGTTCGATGGCGCGTCGGAGATCGATCTTGGCGTGTTGAACCTCGTCAAGACGCACTGATCTTATAGAAGCATAGCTATGCGCGGCTTGACCCTGCGTGTTCGCAGGTGCAGCAAGCGCGCTTATGGGCCCGCCTATCCAGATCTCGCAAAATCCCGACATCCGCTATCTGGGGCGGATTCTCGGTGACGTCATTCGCGCCTATGGCGGTGATAAATTGTTCCGCCAGACCGAATATATCCGCTCGTCCAGCGTCGACCGCCACCGCGGGATCGCGGGGGCCGAGGCGATCGACCCCGGGCTCGATGCGCTCGGCCTCGACGACACGGTCGCGTTCGTGCGCGGTTTCATGCTCTTCTCGATGCTCGCGAACCTCGCCGAGGACCGGCAGGGCGTCGCTGCCGAGCCCGAAGCCACGGTCGCGGCGGCGATCGAAAAGCTGCGCGGCGACGCGATCGACGGCGATGCGATCGCAGCGCTGCTGAACGCGTCGCTCGTCGCGCCGGTGCTGACCGCGCATCCGACCGAGGTGCGGCGCAAGTCGGTGCTCGACCACAAGAACCGCATCGCCGAGCTGATGCTGCTGCGCGATGCCGGGGCGGACGAGACGCCCGAGGGCGATGTCGTCGAGGATGCAATCCGTCGGCAGATCGTGCTGCTCTGGCAAACGCGCCCGCTGCGCACCGAGAAATTGTT
Source organism: Sphingopyxis sp. (assembly GCF_035565275.1). Taxonomy (GTDB): domain Bacteria; phylum Pseudomonadota; class Alphaproteobacteria; order Sphingomonadales; family Sphingomonadaceae; genus Sphingopyxis. The sequence goes on along the minus strand of NZ_DATMST010000005.1, from coordinate 1,249 downwards.
CGTCGCCGACGAGATCGACAATGCGCTGACCTATCTCCGCGACGTCTTCCTGCCCGTCGTGCCAAAACTCTACGCACGCTGGGAAACCGAGCTGGGGCAGCGCCCCGCGAGCTTCCTGCGCGTCGGCAGCTGGATCGGCGGCGACCGCGACGGCAACCCCTTTGTCACCGCCGAGACGATGCACATGGCGACAGGGCGCAACGCCGCCGCGGTGCTCGGCCATTATATCGACGCGGTCCACGGGCTGGGCGCCGAACTGTCGGTGTCGGCGAGCCTTGCCGCGGTTCCCGAAGCCGTCGATGCGCTGGCTGAGGCGAGCGGCGACGCTGCACCGAGCCGGCGCGACGAACCCTATCGCCGTGCGCTTTCGGGGATTTATGCGCGGCTATGCGCGACGTTTGCGCAGATCGTCGGCCGCGCCCCGCCGCGCCCTTCGGCGCTGAAGGGCGTCGCCTATGACACGCCCGCCGATTTCCGCCGTGACCTCGTCACCATCGCCAACGGCCTGTCGGCGAACAGCCAGGGCCAGTTCGGCGGGATCGGCGCGCTGGGGCGACTGATCCGCGCCGTGGAAGTGTTCGGGTTCCACCTCGCGACGCTCGACATGCGGCAGAACAGCGCCGTGCACGAACGCGTGCTCGCCGAATTGCTGTCGGTGTCGGGCGTGTGCGCCGATTATCTGGCGCTCGATGAGGAAGCGCGCGTCGCGCTGCTCACTGCCGAACTCGCGAGCGACCGGCCGCTCGCCGCGCCTTGGCACCAGTGGAGCGACGAGACCGCGGGCGAACTTGCGATCGTCCACGCCGCCGCCGACGTGCGCGCGCGGCTGGGCAATGATGCAATCTGCCAGTGGATCATCAGCATGGCGCAGGAGCTGTCCGACCTGCTCGAGGTCCATGTTCTCGCGCGCGAAGCCGGACTGTGGCGCAGCGGCGGCGATGCCGGAAAATCCAATTTGATGGTCGTGCCGCTGTTCGAAACGATCGCCGACCTCGATCGCGCGCCCGCGATCATGGCGCGCTATTTCGCGATGCCCGAAATCGGCCCGCAGATCGGGCAGCGCGGGCATCAGGAAGTGATGATCGGCTATTCGGATTCGAACAAGGATGGCGGCTATCTGACCTCGACCTGGGGGCTGCATCAGGCGTCGCAGGCGCTGACCCCGGTGTTCGAAGAGGCCGACACTGCGATGCAATTATTCCACGGCCGCGGCGGCGCGGTCGGGCGCGGCGGCGGCAGCGCCTTTGCC
>NZ_DATMST010000004.1:0-1572 GCF_035565275.1 Sphingopyxis sp. | reverse complement strand
GATCTGCGCCGCCGCGCCGCGCTCGCCCGCGCGCTCGCGCAGAACCCCGACGTGCTGCTGCTCGACGAGCCGACCAACCACCTCGACCTCGCGGCGATCGACTGGCTCGAAAGCTGGCTCGCGCGCTACACCGGCGCGTTCGTCGCGATCAGCCACGACCGCACCTTCCTGACGCGCCTGACGCGGCAAACCTTGTGGCTCGACCGCGGCAGCATCCGCCGCAAGGAAATCGGCTTCGGCGGATTCGAGGAATGGAGCGATGCCGTCGCGGCGGAAGAAGCGCGCGCCGCGCAACGGCTCGATTCGAAGCTGCGGCTCGAGGCGCACTGGCTCGAGCGCGGCGTCACCGCGCGTCGCAAGCGCAATCAGGGTCGCCTCGAAAAATTGAAGGAAATGCGCGCGACTCGCGCCGCGATGATCGGCGGCCCCGGCGTCGCCAAACTCGGCCTCGCCAACGACGATGTGCGCTCGAAATCGGTGATCGTCGCGGAAGGCGTCTCGAAAAGCTTCGGCGAGCGCGCGATCATCAAAGGCCTCGATTTCCGCGTCCAGCGCGGCGACCGCATCGGCATCGTGGGCGCCAATGGCGCGGGCAAATCCACGTTGCTGAAACTGCTCACCGGCGAAATCCAGCCCGACGAGGGCAAGATCACCCTCGCCCCGACGCTCGACGGCATCATCATCGACCAGCAGCGCAGCCTGCTCTCGCCCGACAAGACCGTCCGCGACATCCTCGCCGACGGCGGCGACTGGGTCGAGGTGCGCGGTGTGAAGAAGCATATCCAGGGCTATCTCAAGGAATTCCTGTTCGACCCTGGCGTCGTCGAGGCCAGCGTTGGCGCGCTGTCGGGCGGCGAGCGCTCACGCCTCCTCCTCGCGCGCGAGTTCGCGCGCGAATCGAACCTGCTCGTGCTCGACGAGCCGACGAACGATCTCGATCTCGAAACGCTCGACCTGTTGCAGGAAGTCATCGCCGATTATGCCGGTACCGTGCTGCTCGTCAGCCACGACCGCGACTTCCTCGACCGCACCGTCACCGTGACGCTCGGTCTCGACGGGTCGGGCAAGGTCGATATCGTCGCGGGCGGCTATGCCGACTGGGAGGCCAAGCGCACGAGGCCGAACAGCATCAAGGCCAAGGCATCGGCGGCAGCCCCGCCGCCCCCGCAGACCGCGCGCAAGAAACTCAGCTACAAGGACCAGCGCGACTACGACCTGCTCCCCGTCCGGATCGAGGAGATAGAGACGGAAATGGCGGGAATCGAGACAGACCTCTCCGACGGCACTCTCTTCACGCGCGACAATGCGCGCTTCAGCGCGCTGACGGCCAAGCTCGACAAGCTCCGCAACGAAAAGGCGGCGGCGGAAGATCGCTGGCTCGCGCTGGCCGAAGAGGTTGAAGCGCTGGGCTGATCACCCCGTCCCGTAAAATCGCGTCAACCGGTCCAGCGCCAAGCCAAGCACCAGCTTGCCCGACCGCGCCGGCCACCCCAGCGCCTTCTCCGCCCCGCCGATCCCCTCGCCCGCGCAGATCACGCGCCAGCAGATGTCGGCGAGCCCGGGCCCCGCTGC
>NZ_DATMST010000003.1:0-14000 GCF_035565275.1 Sphingopyxis sp. | reverse complement strand
CGGCCCCCGGGCGCTGCGATGCCCTCGCTCGAATGGAACAGCTACCGCGCCGCGGTCGACCAGCAGCTCCAGCGGGTGGGGCTGGTCCCCGCCGGATCGGGCGAACGCGCGCCGCTCCTCGTCCGCATATCCTTCGACCGTGTCGACCAGCTGCCCGAAGGCCGCCGCTCGCCCGTGTCGGTCGGGGTTGGCGGTTCGACCGGCAGCTACGGCTCGGGAGTCGGGCTCGGGATCGGCATCAATCTCGGCGGCGGTCCGAAGCGGATGGCCGATCTCCAGCTGTTCGTCCGCATCGACGATGCCGCGTCCGGCCAGGCGCTGTGGGAAGGCCGCGCCTTGACCGCGGTTCCGGTCAAGGCCCCCGCCAACCAGCCGAGCCTCGCGGCGGCGAAATTGGCCGAAGCCCTATTCAAGGACTTCCCCGGCGAATCAGGACGCACTATCAGCGTCAAATGACCATCAGCATCAACGCCGCTTTCGACAGCGGCAATATCGTCGTGGAAAATGTCGACGGCACGTCGGCGCGCCTTTCGATTCGCAAAGATCGCGAATCGGACTTTTTCCAGTGGTTCCACTTTCGCGTTGCGTGCAGCGTCGGCGACGCGCTCGAACTCGCGATCGCCGGGCTGGCGGAATCGGCTTATCCCGACGGCTGGCCGGGCTATGCCGCCTGCGCGAGCTATGACCGCGAAACCTGGTTCCGTCTCGACACCAGCTATGATGCCGGCACGCTGACGCTTCGCCACAATGCCGAAAGCCCGCTCCTCTGGGTCGCCTATTTCGCGCCTTACTCGATGGAACGCCACCACGACCTCATCGCCTCGGTCGCCGAATGCGAGGGCGTCACCTACCGCTGCCTCGGCACCAGCCTCGAAGGCCAGCCGATCGACTGCCTCGAAATGGGCAGCGGCGACACGCAGGTCTGGCTCTATGCGCGTCAGCATCCCGGCGAATCGATGGCCGAATGGTGGATGGAAGGCGCACTCGAAAAGCTCACCGACACCGCCGACCCGCACACGCGCTCGCTGCTCGCCAAATGCCGTTTCCACATCGTCCCGAACATGAATCCCGACGGCTCGCGCCGCGGCCATCTGCGCACCAATTTCGCGGGCGTGAACCTCAACCGCGAATGGAACGATCCGACAGCCGAGCGCAGCCCCGAAGTACTGTGCGTGCGAAACGCGATGGACGAAAGCGGCGTCGACTGGGCAATGGACGTCCATGGCGACGAGGCGATCCCCGCGGTCTTTCTCGCCGGTTTCGAGGGCATCCCGTCGCTCAAACCCGAACAGACGGCGAAGTATAAGGCATTCGAAACCGCGCTCGCGGCGAACACCCCCGATTTCCAGGTCGACCTCGGCTATGAGGAATCGGTACCGGGGCAGGCGAATCTCTCGATGTCGACGACGCAGCTCGCCGAACGCTTCGGCGCGGTGTCGATGACGCTCGAAATGCCGTTCAAGGACAATCGCGACCTCCCCGATCCGGTGCAGGGCTGGTCGCCCGAACGCTCGAAGCTGCTCGCGCACGCGTGCCTCGCGACGCTGGACCAGCTTTTGTGACGAGCGGCGGCTGGCGGATCGTCGAGGACGATCTGTCGGGCACTGCGATCCGCGCGCTGCTCGAGCAGCATTTCGCGGGCATGCTCGCCAACTCCCCCGCCGAAAGCTGCCATTTTCTCGATTTCGACGGGCTGCGCGCGGGCGAGGTGACTTTCTGGTCGATCCATTGCGGCGAAAACCTCGCCGGATGCGGCGCGCTCAAGGCGCTGGACAACTGCCATGGCGAGATCAAGTCGATGCGCACCGCCGACGCCTTCCTGCGGCAGGGCGTCGCGGCGCGCATGCTCGTCCACATCGTCGACGAAGCGCGCGCCCGCGGCCTCGAACGGCTCAGTCTCGAAACCGGGTCGGGGCCCGCTTTCCAGCCCGCGCTCGCACTCTATGCGCGTCACGGGTTCGAGGATTGCGAGCCCTTCGCCGACTATAAGCCCGATCCGTTCAGCCGCTTCATGACGCGCGCGCTCTAGAAACGAAAACGGGGCCCGGAAGGGACTCCGGACCCCGCAATTCGGTCAAGCCGGAAGGCGGCGCTTACGCGGCCTTCTTGTCCTCGATCACCGGCTGCGCGCCGCCGATCGCGATCTTGTGCGGCTTCATCGCCTCGGGCACCTCGCGTAGCAGGTCGATCACCAGCAACCCGTCGGCGAGGTCGGCTTCGCTCACCCGCACGAAGTCGGCGAGCTGAAAGCGGCGTTCGAACGCGCGCGTCGCGATGCCGCTATAGAGCAATTGGCGCGCCTCGCCCTCGGCCACCGGCGCCTTGCGGCCGCTGACGGTCAGCATATTTTGCTGCGCGGTGATGTCGATCTCGCCCGCCTTGAATCCCGCGACCGCGACCGTGATCCGGAAATGGTCGTCGGCGACCTTCTCGATGTCGAAGGGGGGATAATTTTCGGCGCCCGACCCGCCGGTTTCGAGGAAATCAAAAAGCCGGTCGAACCCGACGGTCGAACGGCGATAGGGGGTCCAGTCAAAGCTGTTACGCATGGGTCTTTCTTCCTTTTCAAAAGCGAAGCAAAGGGACCGCGGCGCGCGCCGCGATCGCCATCCGGCCCCGTATCGGCGGCCGGATGATCCAAATCTGGGTGCAGCTGAAACCATTTCAAGAGCGCGGTTGGCCTTTGCCGAAAAGCCGCGCTAAAGGGCGGCGACTCTCCTCCAGCGCAAGGATTCCAAATGCCCCAGCTCATCCTCATCCGTCACGGCCAGTCGCAGTGGAATCTCGAAAACCGCTTCACCGGCTGGTGGGATGTTGATGTCACCGAAAAGGGCGCGGCCGAAGCCTGGGCGGCGGGCGAGCTGATGAAGGCGAAGGGCCTCGCGCCCGACACCTGCTTCACCTCGGTCCAAACGCGCGCGATCAAGACGCTGAACTTGGCGCTCGAGGCGATGGGCCGCCTCTGGCTCCCCGTCACCAAGGACTGGCGCCTCAACGAGCGCCACTATGGCGGCCTCACCGGGCTCGACAAGGCCGAGACCGCGGCGTAGCACGGCGACGATCAGGTCAAGATCTGGCGCCGCAGCTTCGACATCCCGCCGCCGCCGCTCGAAGCCGGCTCGGAATGGGACCTGTCGACCGACCCGCGCTACGCCGGTATCGATATCCCGTCGGCCGAAAGCCTCAAGGACACGATCGAGCGCGTGCTCCCCTATTATGAAGCCGCGATCGTCCCCGAACTCGCCGCGGGCAAGACGGTGCTGATCTCGGCGCACGGCAACAGCCTGCGCGCGCTCGTCAAGCATCTCTCGGGCATTTCGGACGCCGACATCACCGGCCTCGAAATCCCGACCGGCCAGCCGATCGTCTATGACCTCAATGACGATCTGAGTGCGCGCGAACGCTATTATCTCAGCGAACGTTAAAAATCGTCGTCCCCCGTCTCCGCGCGGGGGCGACGATAAAATGATCAGTCGCGCAGCAACTCGTTAATTCCGGTCTTCGCGCGCGTCTTGGCGTCGACGCGCTTGACGATGACCGCGCAGTAAAGCGACGGCCCCGGCGTTCCGTCGGGCAGCGGCTTGCCCGGCAGCGAACCCGGCACAACGACCGAATAGGCGGGGACTTCGCCCATGAAGACCTCGCCCGTCGCGCGGTCGATAATCTTGGTCGACGCGCCGAGATAGACGCCCATCGACAGCACCGCGCCTTCGCGCACGATCACGCCCTCGGCGACCTCGGCGCGCGCACCGATGAAGGCGCCGTCCTCGATCACCACCGGGCCAGCCTGCAGCGGTTCCAATACGCCGCCGATCCCCGCGCCGCCCGACAGATGGACGTTCGCGCCGATCTGCGCGCAGCTGCCGACGGTGGCCCAGGCGTCGACCATCGACCCCTCGCCGACATAGGCGCCGATATTGACGAAGCTCGGCATCAGCACCGCGCCCTTGCTGATAAAGGCGCCGCGGCGGACGATCGATCCCGGGACCGCGCGGAAACCCGCGTCGCGAAAACGGTTCTCGCCCCAGCCGGCGAATTTCGAGGGCACCTTGTCCCACCAGGTCGCGCCGCCGGCGCCGCCCTCGATGATCTCCATGTCGTTGAGGCGGAACGACAGCAGCACCGCCTTCTTCAGCCATTGGTTGACCTGCCAGGTGCCGCCCGCGTCGCGCTCGGCGACGCGGTAACTGCCGTCGTCGAGCCCGGCGAGCGCGCTCTCGACCGCTTCGCGCACCGCGCCGGTCGTGGTCAGCCCCAGCGTGTCGCGCGTCTCCCACGCGGCTTCGATCGTGCTCTGCAGGTCGGTCGTCATGAAATTCCCCAAGGTGAAGGCAAGGTATCGAGCCAGTCGGCGATGTCGGTCGCGTGGAAATCGACATGGTCCGGCAGGTGGTCGCGATGGCCGCTTTCGCTGCCATTGTCCAGCCAGACGGTCGTCATGCCGAGCGCTTTGGCGGGTGTCAGGTTGCGCGCCATATCCTCGACGAACAGGCTCTTCGCCGGATCGACGCCGAGGTGGGCGACCATCATGTCATAGGCGGCCGCGTCGGGCTTGGGCGTATAGCGGGTGACGCGAATGTCGCAGATGCCGTCGAACAGGTCGGCGATCCCGCGCGCGTCGAGCACGCGCGCCGCATAATCGGCATCGGCGTTGGTGAAGATCAGCTTGCGTCCCGGCAGCCGCTCGAGCCCGGCGCGGAGCCGCGCGTCCACCGTCAGGCGGTCGAGCGCGATGTCGTGGACGTCGACCAGGAAATCCTCGGGGTGCACGCCGTGGTGGCGCATCAGCCCCGCCATCGTCGTGCCATGATCGTGGAAATATTGCTTCTGCACCCGCCGCGCCTCGACCGCGTCGACGTCGAGGAGACGCATGATGAAGGCGCCCATGCGTTCGTCGATCAGGTCGAACAGCCTCGCCGACGGCGCGTAGAGCGTGTTGTCGAGATCGAAAATCCAGCTGTCGATATGGTCGAGCGCGGCGGGCATGGGCGCGCGCATACTGGGCTGGCGCATGGGCGGCAAGCCGTGATCCTTTCTTTCCGTCACCCCGGGCTTGACCCGGGGTCCCGCTTGGACTTCAAAACGGCGGGACCCCGGATCAGGTCCGGGATGACGAAATATAGAAACGACAGGGGACGCCAAATGAAACCGACGACCTTCCTTCCGCTCCTTTTGCTCGGCACTGCGCTTGCTACCTCCGTCGCGGCGCAGACAACGCGCACCGTCATCCACGCTGGCCATCTGCTCGCCGAACCCGGCAAGCCCGCGCGCGACGCCTCGACGATCATTGTCGAGGGCGGCACGATCGTGAGCATCGCCGACGGCCATCAACCCGCCGAACCCGGCGCGACGCTGATCGACCTCAAGGACAAATATGTCCTCCCCGGCCTCATCGACAGCCACGTCCATCTGACGAGCGACGCGGGCGGCATCGCCGGCCAGCTCGAGGAAATCACGCTCAGCCCCGCGGCGCAGGCCTTCAATGCCGAGGTCAACGGCATGAAGACGCTGCGCGCGGGTTTCACCACCGTGCGCAACCTCGGCGACGGCGACGGGGCGACGCTGGCGCTTCGCGACGCGATCGCCGCGGGCAAGGTGCAGGGCCCGCGCATCGTCGATGCCGGCGCCAGCATTTCGGGCAGCGCCGGGCATATGGACGGTTCGCTGGGCTATCGCGACGAGCTTCGCCCCTTTTTCGCGGGCGCGGGCAACACCTGCAACGGCGCCGACGATTGCCGCCGCGCGGTGCGGCTCCAGATCGGGCGCGGCGCCGACGTGATCAAATTCGCCTCGACGGGTGGGGTCAACAGCAGAATTGGAGCAGGCCTCGGCAAGCAGATGTTCGACGACGAGGCCAAGGCGATCGTCGAGACCGCGCATCTGTTCGGCAAGAAGGTCGCGGTCCACGCGCACGGCGCCGACGGCATCCGCCTCGCGATCGATGCCGGTGCCGACTCGATCGAACATGGCACGATCCTCGACGATGCGACGATCGCCGCATGGGCGAAGTCGAAAACCTATTATGTCCCGACGCTCTCGACGGTGAACGGCTACAAGGAACGCCTCGCTGCGAATCCGGACGCCTATGAACCCGACGTGCTGGCGAAGATCAAATGGCGCATCTCGATCACCGGCAAAAGCCTCGAAACGCTCGTGCCCAAGGGCGTGCGCATCGCCTTCGGCACCGACGCAGGGGTCTCGAAGCACGGCCGCAACGGCGACGAGTTCGAACTGATGGTCCAGCACGGCATGACGCCGGTGGAGGCGCTCAGGGCGGCGACGGTGAACGCCGCCGATCTGCTTGGCCTGTCGAGCGAGATCGGTACGATCGCGCCCGGCAAGAGCGCCGATATCATCGCGGTGGCAAGCGATCCGGTCGCTGACGTGCGTGTGCTGAAGAAGGTCGATTTCGTGATGGCGCGCGGGATGGTGGTCGACTGATCAGAATGCGCCGCGCAGTGCCTGCCAGCGATCGCGCTTCGCCGTGAAACCGATCGTATTGGCGGCGCTGCTCGACGGCAGGTCGACGACGGCGATCCGGTCGAGCGGCGGAAGCTGCTTTCGTCCTATCGTCGCGGCCTTGCCGCCGTTGAAGGCGATCATGCGCAGGTCGGGCAGGTCCGCGATGAGCGCTGCGAGGTCGTGCGCTTCGGCTTCGCGGATCAGCGAGTCGCTGCTCGTGTGCCGTTCGGCGCTGCGAATCACGTCCCACAAGCCGACCTTTTCTTCGCGGAGTGCGGCCAGCCTGTCGTCGTAGGGCATGTCGGCAAGCGGCTGGCCCACCACCTCGCCCAGCAAGCGCCAGAACTGGTTTGTCGGGTGTGCATAATATTGCTGTTCGGCGAGCGAACGGACGCCCGGCAGGCTTCCCAGAATCAGCAGCCGGGTATCGGGCGCGGCGTGGGGCGCGAAGCTGGCGTGGCGGACGGCGGGCATGGCTCCCGATAGCCCGCCCGGACCGGCGCAACAATATTGCCCACCCCTTGACCGCGAAAGGAATCGGGTCTAGGGGCGCGCTCGACCGAAAAGGGCGGTTTGCCGCCTCTTTCAGTTGCAACAGCGCTTGAACATTGCTGGCGCGGATGGAGCCTCCGGAAGATCATTGCGATCCGCCGGGGTCTTTTGCTGTTATCAGGTCGGCCGTTTTTCGCCGTTTTCGGCGGGATACGGACCGGAGCTTCATCCACCGCAGTACAGTAACCGTTCGCTTTGATGGGCGGACATTTAAAGGTGAAGCATTCATGCCCACGATCAACCAGCTGGTCCGCAAGGGCCGGACTCCCCAGAAGGTGAAGTCCAAGGTCCCGGCGATGGACGCAAACCCGCAAAAGCGCGGCGTTTGCACCCGTGTCTACACGACGACCCCGAAAAAGCCGAACTCGGCGCTCCGTAAGGTTGCGAAGGTCCGCCTGACCAACCAGCGCGAAGTCATCACCTACATCCCCGGCGAAGGCCACAACCTCCAGGAACACAGCGTCGTGCTGATCCGCGGCGGTCGTGTCCGCGATCTTCCCGGTGTGCGTTACCACGTCCTGCGCGGCGTGCTCGATACGCAGGGCGTGAAGGACCGCAAGCAGAGCCGTTCGAAGTACGGCGCGAAGCGTCCGAAGTAAGGACCGCTTTTTCGGCTTTTGATCATCCCGCTGCGCTCTGCGCCGGGATGCTGTTGTTAAAAGGAATTACCTATGGCTCGTCGTCGTCGTCCTGAACGCCGCGAAATCCTGCCCGATCCCCGCTTCGGTGATACGGTGCTGTCGAAGTTCATGAACAGCGTTATGCTGGACGGGAAGAAGTCCGTTGCCGAAAGCATCGTTTACGGTGCACTCGAATCGGTCGAAAGCCGTGCCAAGAAGGAGCCGCTCGGCGTGTTCCACGAAGCACTGGCGAACATTCGTCCGAACATCGAGGTCCGCAGTCGCCGCGTCGGCGGTGCGACCTATCAGGTTCCGGTCGAAGTCCGTCCGGAACGTGCACAGGCGCTCGCGATCCGCTGGCTGATCACCGCCGCGCGCAACCGCAGCGAAACCACCATGGCAGCCCGGCTGTCGGGCGAATTGCTCGACGCGTCGAACAATCGTGGCAATGCCGTGAAGAAGCGCGAAGATACCCATCGCATGGCCGAAGCCAACCGCGCCTTCTCGCACTACCGCTGGTAATTGCACGGGCGCGCCCGCACGTCGTGGGGCGCGTCTCGCAATCGTAACAATCCTTCCTATATCGGGGGTGGCCCCAAGGGCCGCCCCCCAAATCCAAGGAAAAGACCATGGCACGCAGCCATCCGCTCGAACATTATCGCAATTTTGGGATCATGGCGCACATCGACGCCGGCAAGACCACGACGACCGAGCGTATCCTTTACTACACCGGCAAGTCCTACAAGATCGGCGAAGTCCATGACGGCGCCGCGACCATGGACTGGATGGAGCAGGAACAGGAACGCGGCATCACGATCACGTCGGCTGCCACCACCTGCCTGTGGAAGGCTGAAGAGGGCAATGGCCCCGAGCATCGCCTGAACATCATCGACACCCCCGGCCACGTCGACTTCACCATCGAAGTCGAACGTTCGCTGCGCGTGCTCGATGGCGCGATCACCGCGTTCGACGGCGTTGCCGGCGTCGAGCCTCAGTCGGAAACCGTGTGGCGTCAGGCGGACAAGTACAAGGTTCCGCGGATGTGCTTCGTCAACAAGCTCGACCGTACCGGCGCCGATTTCTATTATTGCGTCCAGACGATCATCGATCGTCTCGGTGCGACCCCGGCTGTCCTTTATCTGCCGATCGGCGCCGAAGGCGACTTCAAGGGCCTCGTCGATCTCGTCAACGAACGCGCGATCATCTGGAAGGATGAAAGCCTCGGCGCTGAATTCTTCTATGAGGAAATCCCCGCCGATCTCGCCGACAAGGCTGCCGAATATCGCGAAAAGCTCGTCGAACTCGCCGTCGAGCAGGACGACGATGCGATGGAAGCCTATCTCGAAGGCACCGTCCCCGACGTCGCCACGCTCAAGAAGCTGATCCGCAAGGGTACGCTGGCCCAGGCGTTCGTTCCGGTCCTTTGCGGCTCGGCGTTCAAGAACAAGGGTGTGCAGACGCTGCTCGATGCGGTCGTCGACTATCTGCCTTCGCCGCTCGACATTCCTGACGTGCAGGGCATCAACCCGTCGAACGACCAGCCCGACTCGCGCGAGACGTCGGACGCGGCGCCGCTGTCGCTGCTCGCCTTCAAGATCATGAACGATCCGTTCGTCGGTTCGCTCACCTTCGCCCGCATCTATTCGGGTACCCTGAACAAGGGCACCTATCTGAACTCGGTGAAGGACAAGAAGGAAAAGGTTGGCCGCATGCTGCTGATGCATGCGAACAGCCGCGAGGACATCGAAGAAGCCTATGCGGGCGACATCGTCGCGCTCGCCGGCCTCAAGGAAACCACCACCGGGGACACGCTCTGCGCCACCAGCGCGCCGATCATCCTCGAGCGGATGGAATTCCCCGAACCGGTCATCGAGCTGTCGGTGGAACCGAAGACCAAGGCCGACCAGGAACGTATGGGCATCGCGCTCAACCGTCTGGCCGCCGAGGATCCCTCGTTCCGCGTTTCGACCGACCATGAATCGGGCCAGACGATCATCAAGGGCATGGGCGAGCTTCACCTCGACATCCTCGTCGATCGCATGAAGCGCGAGTTCAAGGTCGAAGCGAACGTCGGCGCACCGCAGGTGGCGTACCGCGAATCGCTCGCCAAGGCTGTCGATGTCGACTATACCCACAAGAAGCAGTCGGGTGGCTCGGGCCAGTTCGGCCGCGTCAAGGTCAGCGTCGCTCCCGGCGAACGCGGCGCGGGCATCACCTTCATCGACGAGATCAAGGGCGGCAATATTCCGCGCGAATATATCCCGTCGGTTGAAAAGGGCATGCGCGAGTCGGCCGAAAACGGTCACATGATTGGCTTCCCGATCATCGACTTCGAAATCAAGCTGACCGACGGCGCGTACCACGATGTCGACTCGTCGGCGCTGGCGTTCGAAATCGCGGGCCGTGCGGCGATGCGCGAAGTGGCGGCAAAGGCCGGCATCAAGCTGCTCGAACCGGTGATGAAGGTCGAGGTCGTTACCCCTGAGGAATTCATGGGCGACGTGATCGGCGATCTCAACAGCCGTCGCGGGCAGATCCAGGGCACCGACAGCCGGGGCATCGCCCAGGTCGTCGAGGCGATCGTTCCGCTGGCGAACATGTTCGGCTATGTGAACCAGCTGCGCAGCTTCAGCCAGGGTCGCGCCAGCTACTCGATGCAATTCTCGCATTATGAAGAAGTGCCGACCAACGTCGCCGAAGAAGTGAAGGCCAAGATGGCCTGATAGGTCGAAGCCGCGCGGGCTTGCACCGCGCGGCAAGACCCTCTAAGGGCGGCGCCTGATTCAGCAGGCTCGTCCAGGACTGATCAACGCAAACATTGAACAAGAAGGTTGTTAAATCATGGCCAAGGCTAAATTTGAGCGGACGAAGCCGCACTGCAACATCGGCACCATCGGTCACGTCGACCATGGCAAGACCTCGCTGACCGCAGCGATCACCAAGATCCTGGCGGAAAACGTCGCGGGCAACGCGGCCGTCGACTTCGCCAACATCGACAAGGCTCCCGAAGAGCGCGAGCGCGGCATCACCATTTCGACCGCGCACGTCGAATATGAAACCGAAGGTCGCCACTATGCGCACGTCGACTGCCCGGGCCACGCCGACTATGTGAAGAACATGATCACCGGTGCCGCCCAGATGGACGGCGCGATCCTCGTCGTGTCGGCCGCTGACGGTCCGATGCCGCAGACCAAGGAGCACATCCTGCTCGCGAAGCAGGTCGGCGTTCCCACGATGGTCGTGTTCCTCAACAAGGTCGACCAGCTCGACGATCCCGAGCTGCTCGAGCTCGTCGAACTCGAAATCCGCGAAGAACTTTCGAAGCGTGACTTCGACGGCGACAATATTCCGATCATCGCCGGTTCGGCTCTCGCCGCGCTGGAAAGCCGGGACGACAACATCGGCAAGGACGCGATCCTGAAGCTGATGGCCGCCGTTGACGAGTGGATCCCGCAGCCGGAACGTCCGCTCGACAAGCCCTTCCTGATGCCGATCGAAGACGTGTTCTCGATCTCGGGCCGTGGTACGGTTGTTACCGGCCGCGTCGAAACCGGAATCGTCAAGGTTGGTGAAGAAGTCGAAATCGTCGGCATCAAGGACACCAAGAAGACCGTCGTCACCGGCGTCGAAATGTTCCGCAAGCTCCTCGACCAGGGCCAGGCCGGCGACAACATCGGCGCGCTGATCCGCGGCGTGGGCCGTGAAGAAGTCGAGCGTGGCCAGGTTCTGGCAAAGCCCGGCTCGATCACGCCGCACACCGAGTTCACCTCGGAAGTGTACGTTCTGTCGAAGGACGAAGGTGGCCGTCACACGCCGTTCTTCGCGAACTATCGTCCGCAGTTCTACTTCCGCACCACGGACGTCACCGGCGAGGTCATCCTCCCCGAGGGCACCGAAATGGTCATGCCGGGCGACAACGTCCAGCTGTCGGTCAAGCTGATCGCTCCGATCGCCATGGATCCGGGTCTGCGCTTCGCAATTCGCGAAGGCGGCCGTACGGTCGGCGCAGGGGTTGTCGCGAACATCACAAAGTAATATAGGGCCGCGAGCCGCGCGATTCGGAACCGATTCGCGCGGCTCGTAGCTTAAAGAATTTTGATGGCCGATCCGGCTTCCCTGCGGAAGTCGGAGCAGGCCATTTCGGCTCTTTCGCATCGTTAGACGGGATTCGACTGGAACAGTCATGGAAACGCAGAATATTCGCATTCGCCTGAAGGCCTTTGATCACCGCGTGCTCGATCAGGCCACCACCGACATTGCCGATACGGCACGTCGTACCGGAGCGCTTATTCGCGGCCCGATCCCGCTTCCGACGCGTATTGAAAAATTCACCGTGAACCGCGGCCCGCATGTCGACAAGAAGTCGCGCGAGCAGTTCGAGGTGCGTACCCACAAGCGGTTGCTCGACATCGTGCAGCCCACCCCGCAGACGGTCGACGCGCTGATGAAGCTCGACCTCGCCGCGGGCGTGAACGTCGAAATCAAGCTGGCCTGAGGTCAGCGAAGCCCCGGTGAAAACCGGGGTCTCTATCGGCAGGACACTTCGGTGCCTGCATCGTCCGGAGCGATCCGGACCGACGATAGGGTGGATACCGCCGGACCTCTTCTTCGGAAGAAGCATGGTCCGGGCTGCGTCCCCCGTCTCGCCGCTCTCCTCCGGGAAGGCGGCACCTCAGCCCGGACGGGGCGATGCATCGAAATTTCGGGCTGGGAGGGTTCCCGTCGAGGTTCGCCTTGATGGGGTCCCACACGCCGTGCGGAATGGTCCGCCCGGCCTCTGTTGAGGAGTATGATCATGCGTACTGGCGTGATCGCGAAGAAAATGGGGATGACCCGCCTGTTTCAGGACGACGGCCGCCACGTGCCCGTCACCGTCCTGAGCCTCGAAGGCTGCCAGGTCGTCTCTGTGCGCGATAAGGAACGTGACGGCTATGTGGCCGTTCAGCTCGGTGCTGGCTCGGCCAAGGCGAAGAACGTCGCCAAGCCGCAGCGTGGCGCTTATGGCAAGGCCGAAGTCGAGCCGAAGGCGAAGCTCGTCGAATTCCGCGTCGCTGACGACGCGACGCTCGACGTCGGCGCCGAACTGTCGGCCGACCATTTCGTTGCCGGCCAGATCGTCGATATCCAGGGTGTCACCCAGGGCAAGGGCTTTGCCGGTGCGATGAAGCGCTGGGGTTTCGGCGGTATGCGCGCGACCCACGGTGTTTCGATCAGCCACCGTGCGCATGGTTCGACCGGTAACCGTCAGGATCCGGGCCGCGTCTTCAAGAACAAGAAGATGGCCGGTCACATGGGCGCGCGCAACCGCACCCAGCAGAATCTCGAAATCGTCCGCACCGACGTCGAGCGCGGCCTTCTCTTCGTCAAGGGCTCGGTCCCTGGCTCGAAGGGTGGCTGGCTGCTCGTCCGCGATGCGGTGAAGCTGCCGCGTCATCCCGAAGCCCCCTACCCTGCGGGCGTCAAGAGCGCGGCCAACACCAACGAAGCCCCGGCTGACGCGCCGGTCGAAACGCCGGTCGAAGAGACCGTCGTCGACACCGCCGGCACCGACGGCGCACAGGAGTCCTGATCATGAAGGTCAAGGTTCAGACCCTCGACGGCAAGGCCGGCACCGACATCGATCTCAACGACGACGTCTTCGGTGTCGATGCCCGTGCAGACATCCTGCACCGCGTCGTCGCATGGCAGCTCGAAAAGCGCCGTGGTCCGGCTCGCGCCGCCCGCGAACGCAGCGATGTGTCGCGCACCGGCAAGAAGTTCGGTCGCCAGAAGGGCGGCGGTACCGCACGCCACGGCGATCGCAAGGCGCCGATCTTCATCGGTGGTGGCAAGGCGCATGGCCCCCGGGCCCGCACCTTCGGCCACTCGCTGAACAAGAAGATCCGCACCCTCGGCCTGAAGATGGCATTGAGCGACAAGGCGAAGGGCGGCAAGCTCGTCGTCATCGACACGCTCGAGCTCAAGGACGCGAAGACCAAGGCCCTTGCCGGCAAGCTCGGCAAGCTCGAACTCGGCAATCGCGCGCTCTTCATCGACGGTGACGCGGTGCACGAAAGCTTCGCAATGGCATCGGCCAACCTGATCGGTGTCGACGCGCTGCCGGCGATCGGTGCCAATGTCTATGACATCATCCGTGCCGACACGCTGGTCCTGACCCGCGCGGCGGTCGAAAAGCTGGAGGCACGCTGCAATGGCTAAGGCAAAAACCATCGACGCGCGTCACTATGACGTGATCCTCGCTCCGGTGATCACCGAAAAGTCGACGCTGCTCAGCGAAAATGACGCGGTGGTGTTCAAGGTCGCGAACGACGCGACCAAGCCCGCCATCAAGGCCGCCGTCGAGGCGCTGTTCGATGTCAAGGTGCT
>NZ_DATMST010000002.1:0-16350 GCF_035565275.1 Sphingopyxis sp. | reverse complement strand
GATTGCTGGTTCGTACCCGCGCCGGGGGCCGAGCCCGTCCCGGTCGGCACGATCCGTCCGGCAGCAGCGCTGGGGCAACTGGCCGAGCCGCTGCCGGCGGGCAGCGATTGCCTGTTCGACCTTGCCCGTTCGGCGGTCGTGACATTGGCCAATTCCGCGATGACACTGGAAACGGTCGGCGATGCCGCGCTCCTCGGCGGCGCGAACCGCGCGATGATCGGTAATGAATTGCTGCAGTTCGGAACCGCCGAGTTGCTGGAGCCCGGTATCTGGCGGCTGTCGCGCCTGTTGCGGGGCCGTGCGGGGACTGCGGGCGACGTCGTCCATGCGTCGGGCGAAGCTTTCGTGCTGCTCGACGATGCGGCGCTGCTGATGCTTCCCGACGAACTTGCGCTTGTAGCCGAGAGCGGCGGAGCGGCGCTGCAATGGGCGCCGCGCGGCGGCACTGCGATGACCGGGATCGAGGTGCCGTCGGCGGCGCTGGCGTTGCGGCCGCTCTCGCCCGTTCACGGCCGGGTGCGACCGGAGGGCGCAGGCGGTGTGATCGCCAGCTGGCTGCGGCGCAGCCGTGTCGATGCCGGCTGGCGCGATCATGTCGACCAGCCGCCGGGCGAAAGCCGGGAAAGGTGGCGCATTGCGTTGTTGCCACCAGTTGCGGGTGTGGGGCCGTGGGAAAGCGCGTCGCCGGTTCTGGGCATCGACGCGTCCGAAATGGCGGCGCTGCCCGCCGGGTGCACGCTGTCGATCCGCCAGGTCGGAGATTTCGCTCTCTCCGAGCCCCTTTTCCTGCCCCTACCCTGATCGAAGAGGATTGAATCATGACCGATTTGCCGATCACGCCGCGGTTTGCGTTGCCGTTACTTGCCGTGTCGCAGGCGCAGAAGGAAATAACGCATAATGAGGCGCTGACCCTGCTCGATGCGCTGGTTCATCCGGCGGTCGAGGCGGGGCCGCTTGTCGAGCCGCCGCTGGTCCCCGCCGAGGGCCAGTGCTGGATCGTCGGCGCGGCTGCGGCGGGCGCATGGGCGGGGCAGGGGCAGGCGATCGCAATCTGGACTGCGGGAGGCTGGAGATTCGCCACGCCGCGCAGCGGCACCGCGGTGACCCGGATATCGGATGGAGCGCGGCTGCTGTTCGACGGAGAAAACTGGCTGGAACCGGCAACTGTCGCGGCCCCTTCAGGCGGGTCGACAATCGATTCCGAGGCGCGTACGGCAATCACGGCATTGATCCTGCACTTCGAGACGCAGGGTCTTATGATTTCAGGCTGAATTTCCGCACATTGACCTTCGAAGTGCGACTTTTTGGCAACAGATTGACGATTTGTTAGCTTGCACGGAACCAAAGCGGCGAGTAGGACGTCTGCCGAGACGTATATCTCAAATTGAAAGGGGAATTACTATGAGGAAGCTTGCCGTCGCTGTGGCGTTGGCCTCCACCACCCTGGCGTCGCCTGTTCTGGCGCGCGACAACTCCTGGTATGTTGGTGTCGGTGCTGGCGCAATGCTCGTCGAAGACATGGATCTCGATATCGGTGCTATCGGCAATGCCGGTACGCTCGATCATCGCGCTGGCTATGACGTCGAAGGCACCGTCGGTTACGACTTCGGTGGTTTCCGCGCGGAAGTCGAAGTCGGCTATCGCGAAGCCGACATCAAGTCGGGCACCTTCTCTGCTCCGGGTATCCCGCAGTCGGCTAACGGCGCTGGTACGCTCGCAACCGGTTCGGTTCCGCTGAACGGCGATTCGAACGTCCTGAGCTTCATGGCCAACGGCCTGCTCGATTTCGGTGACGACGACGGCCTGCAGGGCTTTATCGGCGGTGGTGCCGGTGTTGCCCGCGTATCGGTCGCACCCGTCTATGCCGGTCCGTTCCTTGACGATTCGGACACGGGCTTCGCTTGGCAGGCGATCGCCGGTATCCGCGCTCCGCTCAGCAGCAACTGGGATGTCGGCCTGAAGTATCGCTTCTTCAACGTCAACAACCTGGACCTGGTCGACCAGATCGGTCGCGACGTTTCGACGCGCTTCCGTTCGCACTCGATCCTCGGCACGCTGACGTACAACTTCGGTGGCGCTCCGGAGCCGGTCGTTGCACCGCCCCCGCCGCCCCCGCCGCCTCCGCCGCCCCCGCCGGTCGTGGAATGCGCACCTGGGCCGTACATCGTGTACTTCGACTGGGATCAGTCGAACATCACGCCGGAAGCGGCTTCGACGCTCGACAACGCCATCAGCGCCTACAACCGTGGTTGCACGGGTACGCAGGTCATGCTCGCCGGTCACGCCGACCGTTCGGGTTCGGCCAAGTACAACGTCGGCCTGTCGGAACGTCGCAACACTGCAGTTCGCAGCTACCTGACCGCTCGCGGTATCTCGGATGGCTCGATCAGCGCGCAGGCGTTCGGCGAAACCCGTCCGGCCGTTGCGACCGCCGATGGCGTCCGCAACGACCAGAACCGTCGCGTGGAAATCACTTACGGTCCGAACTCGGGCATGTAAGACCGGTTTCCATCCCCGACGGGGACTGGAAGAAAAAGAGGGGCGGTACCGAAAGGTGCCGCCCTTTCTTTATGCGGGTTTTGCGCAGCCGGGCGCCATGCCATTTTCCTCTTGTCTTGCTTATATTATGATATACCATAACTAAATGGCGCGAGATGACCTTGTGCCGTTGATGCGGGGAAGGGCGCCCGTCGATCGAACGCGGCGCTTCTCCCCGAGCGGGAGAGAGACGATGCGCAAACGCAGCATGTTCCATCGCAGCATTTTTCGTGCGGACCCCAATGGCGATCCCGACATCAACACCACGCCGCTGATCGACGTCATGCTGGTGATGCTGGTGATGTTCATCATCACCATCCCGCCGCCCACGCACAGCGTCGATGTGACGCTGCCCGCCGGGCCGCCTCCGAACACGGCGGTGCTTGACGAAAATCGCGTAACGATCGACACGGCCAATGTGATCCGGTGGAACGACGAGGCGGTCGATCTTGCCGAACTCGGCCTGCTGGTAAAGCAGGCGGCCGGGCGCCCCGAGCCGGCCGCGATCCTGCTCGAACCCGACGCCCGGGCGCGCTATCTGCGTGTCGATGAAGCAATCGGGGCGATCCGCCGCAACGGCGGGTCGAAGCTCGGCTTTCCGGGCATCCAGAATTACGCCAGCCTGATCTGACCCTGGATCCGATCCGGGTTGCCTTGCCCGCGTCAGCCGGCAGGCGCCGTCCCGGGACGCAGATAGCGCATCATGTAGCTAACATAGTCAGCCTTGCCGAGCGGGACGCCCATGTGGCGCAGGATGCCGTAGGCGGCCATCCGGTGGAAGGCGAATTGCGGCTGCGCCCAGTCGCGGACATATTCGAAGGCGTTCATGTCGAAGACCATGCCGTTGGGCAATTCGAAGCTGACCGCGCGGCCGATGTCGTTGCCGAGCGTGGCAGGGTCGACGTCGCCCAGAAAAGCGAGCGCCGTGGCGATCTGTTCCTGCATCCCCGCGAAGTCGGTCGCATCCTCGGCGAAATCCGGAGTCGCCATACCGCCGAGGCGCGTCAGCGGCTGAAGCGCCTGTACGCACGAAAACCGGACCTGCGATGCGAGCGGGAACATGTCGGGCGCGAGCCGTGCGACCGCGAACTGCAATTCGCCGATACCGTTGCCGGTGCCCCAGACGAGCGCGCGCGACAGCTCGCCCGACAGCGCTTTCAGGCCATTCTGACAGGCTGGTACGGTCAGGTCGTAGAGCATCGTTTTTCCTCGGGGTTGGGCGGCGTCAGGCCGCGGCGAGATTGTCCTGGAACTGGAGCCGCGCGAGGCGGGCGTAGAGGCCATCGGCGGCGACGAGATCGTCGTGCCTGCCCTCTTCGACGATGCGGCCGTCGTCCATCACGATGATGCGGTCGGCGGCGCGGACGGTCGCGAGCCGGTGCGCGATGACGATCGTCGTACGGTCGGCCATCAGCGTTTCGAGTGCGTCCTGCACCAGCTTTTCGGATTCGGCATCGAGCGCCGATGTCGCCTCGTCGAGCAGGAGCAGCGGCGCGCGGCGGAGCAGAGCGCGCGCGATCGCGACGCGCTGGCGCTGACCGCCTGACAGGCGCGCGCCGCCTTCGCCCATGAAGGTGTCGAGGCCCTGCGGAAGCTTGCGCAAGAACTCTTCGGCATTGGCGGCGCGTGCGGCCGTCCATAGTTCCTCGTCGGTGGCATCCCAATTGCCGTAACGCAGATTGTCGCGCGCCGAGGCGGCGAAGATCACCGTTTCCTGCGGCACCATCGCGATACGCGCGCGGATGTCGGCGGGATCGGCCTCGGTTAGCGGGATGCCGTCGAGGAGGATCTGCCCGCCTTGCGGATCGTAAAAGCGCTCGGCAAGCTGGAACAGCGTCGACTTGCCGGCGCCCGAAGGGCCGACGATCGCAACCGTCTCGCGCGGGCGGATGGCGAGCGAGAAATCATGTAGCGCCGGAGCGTCGGGGCGGGTCGGATAGTGAAATTCGACATGGTCGAAGTCGAGCGTGCCGACGGGCGTTTCGGGAAAGACGCGCGGGTTCGCGGGCGGTGCGATGCTCGCCTCGGCGTTGAGCAGTTCGCTCAATCGCTCGGCTGCACCGGCCGCGCGGAGCAGGTCGCCATAGACTTCGGTGAGCGCGCCGAATGCGCCCGCGACGAGACCGCCGGTGAGGACGAAGGCGGCGATCGTGCCGCCGGTGATCGTGCCGGCCGCAACGCCCTCGGCGCCGTACCAGAGCAGGGTCGTGATCGCGCCGAACAGCAAGCCGATCACCGTCGCGGTGATGATCGCGCGGAGCCGGATGCGACGCTTGGCGGTCGCGAAATTGGCCTCGACCGCGGCGGCGAAACGGGCGGCCTCGCGCGCTTCCTGACCGAATGCCTGCACGATCTTCATCGCGCCCATCTGTTCGGCGGTGGTCGCGCCGATGTCGGCGACACGGTCCTGACTGGTGCGCGATACGTTCTGGAGCCGGCGGCCGAGCAACACGATCGGGAGGATGATGACGGGGATGCCGAGCAATATGCCCGCGGTAAGCTTGGGGGAGAGGCTGAACAGATAGATGATGCCGCCGATGCCCATCACGGTGTTGCGGAGCGCGACCGAGACGGTGGTGCCGACCACCTGCTCGATGATCGCGGTATCCGACGTCATGCGCGAGGCGATTTCGGACGGACGGTTCTCCTCGAAAAAACCGGGGGCGAGGCCCAAGAGGTTGCGCTGTACCGCCTGGCGGATGTCGGCGACGGTGCGTTCGCCGAGCCAGCTGACGAAATAGAAACGCAGCGCGGTCGCGAGGGCGAGCGCGACACATATGGCGTAGAAGAGGCGGAAATGCGGGGCGACGTCCCCGCCGCCGGCGATGAAGCCGCTGTCGATCATTGCCTTGAACTGGTAGGGGATAGCGAGCGTCGCGAGTGCGGCAATCCCCAGTGCGATTCCGGCAATCACCAGCTGCAACGGATAGCGGCTGGCATAGTGCCACACCATGCGCAGGCTGCCGAGCTTGCGGCGGGGCGCGGCGGTCGCTTGCGCGGCGGAAGGATCGGGTTGGCTGGCCATCGCATCGGCCCTAGCAGCGGCGCGACCCGCGCTCAACGATCCAGAATGCGGCCCGGCTTCAAATGCTGTGAAGCCGGGCTGCATGCCAGGAGCGCGGCGGCAGGCGCCGCGCTCCCTTGTCTCAACGATTGTCGGGTTGCGCGCGCACGGCGCGAAGCCCCGCCTGCGTGATGCGGTACGGGGCACCGCCGTGCGAGCCGATGAAGCCGCGCCGCCGCAGCCGGTTGAACAGCGCGAGGCCGGTGTTCGCGAGGACGAAGCCATCGCGCGTGAAGCAAAGCGCTTCGACGATATGGCCGGTTTCGTCGCGGCGATGGCGGATCATGCCGCCTTGCGCCAGCACATGGAGCATATGCTGCTCCGCTTTCGAGATATTCATGGGATATGTCCGGAATGACAAGCAACAACGGCGCGCGAACCCGTTGGTCCGCGCGCTGCGCACATCCCGTTTTCGCCGGGATGTTAGCGGTTGCCCGCAATCTCGGACATAGTCACTCCATTGGACGCATCAGGCGCCGCGGGGCAGGATATGGACAAAAGTCGCGCCTCGCAATCATTTTTGATGCATTGCACAATGGGGCGGAAGCCCTAGACTGCCCCCGACGAACAGGCGCCCCGAGAGCGCCGGGGCTGCAAGGAACGTTTTTATATGCTGTATCACGCCTTTGAAATGCAGAAGAACTGGCTCGCGGGGGCGAGCGCACTGGCGACCGCGGGCGCGCAGGTGATGCAGCATCCCGCGAACCCGCTCGGCTATTTCGGCGGCAGTCCGATGTTCGCCTCGGCGCTCGAAGTATTCGCACACGCGTCGGCGCCGCGCGGCAAGCCGGGGTTCGAACTGTACGAGACCGTCGTTGATGGCGAGACGGTGCGCGTCGCCGAGGCGATCGAGGCGCGCAAGCCCTTTGGCCAGCTCAAGCATTTCAAGCACAAGGGAACGAAAGACGCGCCCAGGCTGCTGATCGTCGCGCCGATGTCGGGCCATTATGCGACGCTGCTGCGCGGCACGGTCGAGCGCATGCTGCCCGGCCATGACGTCTGGATCACCGACTGGCGCGACGCGCGCAACGTGCCGCTGGAGGCGGGCCGGTTCGACCTCGACGACTATGTCGATTATCTGATTTCGTGGCTCGAGCATATCGGTCCGGGTGCGCATGTGCTCGCGGTGTGCCAGCCGTCGGTACCGAGCCTCGCCGCCGCGGCCGTCATGGCGGCGAGCAAGAACAAGTGCCGGCCGAAGACGCTGACGATGATGGGCGGCCCGATCGACACGCGCAAGGCGCCGACCGCGGTCAACGAGCATGCCACGACACGTCCCTATGCCTGGTTCCAGGAAAATGTGATCGCGACCGTTCCGGCCTATTATCCGGGCGCGGGGCGCCGCGTCTATCCGGGCTTCCTGCAGCTTGCCGGCTTCATGTCGATGAACCTTGGCAATCATATGATGAGCCATTGGGAGATGTTCAAACATCTGGTCGACGGCGACGGCGAAGGGGCTGACAAGACCAAGGAATTCTATGACGAATATCGCGCGGTGTGCGACATGACGTCCGAATTCTATCTGCAGACGGTCGATGTCGTGTTCCAGCGCCACCTGCTGCCCAAGGGCGAGATGATGCACCGCGGCCAGCCGGTCGACGTCGGCGCGATCGAGGATATCGCGATCCTCGCGATCGAGGGCGAACGCGACGATATTTCGGGGATCGGGCAGACCAAGGCAGCGCTGACCATCGCGAAATCGCTGCCCGCCGAAAAGAAGAAATATCTGATGGCAAAGGGCGTCGGCCATTATGGCATCTTCAACGGCCGCAAATGGCGCGAGGAAATCGCGCCGGTGGTCGAAAAATGGATCCGCGCCAACGGAGGTTGATGCGAGGCGCAGCCTGGCGGGCCCCAATATGACGGGAGCGAAGAGCATGACGACCCTGTTGCCGCTACGCATTATCGCCACCGCGAGCCTGTCGCTGGCCACCGGGGCGTCGGCGATCGCCGCCCTGCCGCCCAATCATCAGCGCGCACGCGAGATCACCGCCATCCTCGAGAGCCGCGAAGTGCAGGAGGTGCTGCGCGGCGCACCGATCGATTCGATCGCGTGGATCGGTGTCGATCGCTATATGGTGAAGGGCGAAAGGTGCGGCGCCGAGGTGAAGATCGTCGATACGAGCCAGCGCGGCGACCCGCCGGGGCCTCGTAAATTCCGGCTCAACGTCAAGAAGCCGGTTTGCAGATAGGCACGTATTCAGCGGTGCCGGGGCGCGGGCTCCGTGGCTATGAGACAGAGCGTTCGGGGTGGGATGCGGACGTTAGTTCACGCCCCGCTTTCGTCATCCCGGGCCTGACCCGGACCCCGCTTTTCTCACGCAACGGTTCCAGGCGAGACCCCGGATCAAGTCCGGGGTGACGATGAGAGACAAGAAAGCTTCCTGTCGCAACCGGTCGGTCCCGCCTTTGCCGAACGAGCCAGCCGGCGGTCAGGCCGCGGCCAGCGTTTCGATTTCGGGGGCGCCGGCAAGACAGGGGCCGAGGCGCGCGCCGATGCTGCGGAAATGATCGGACGCGCGGTGGGCATCGAGCGCGGCCTGATCGTCGTAGCATTCGAGCACCTTGTAGACGCCGGTCTCGCCCGTCCGGAACAGACGATAATAGCTGTTGCCGGGCTCGTGCGCATTCACGGCGCCCGCCAGTTCGCCAAAGACGCCTTCGAATTCCGCTTCCTTGCCGGGCTGCACGCGCAACGTGGCGATCACTCCGATGGCACTCATGTCATTCTCCCGTTGATCAGCGCTTCAGGTCGGGGTCGACGGTCCAGCCGTCTTCGACCTGGATGCCGAAGCTGTTCAATATCATCGAAACTTGCGTGTACTGGCCGACAGTCATAACGAGGTCCATGCGGCCCTTGTCGCCGAGCGGGGCAAGCGCAGCCCATGTCGTGTCGCTTACGAAATGGTCGGCGGTCAGCTCGTCGGTCGCACGGAGCATCGCACGGTCGAGCTCGTTCCAGCCGTCCGCGTCCGGGCCGGCCTTGATGCGCGCGATCTCGTCTTCGCTGAGGCCGCAGTCGAGGCCGATACGTTTGTGCTGGGTCCATTCATAACCCGAGCGGCAATTGTAGCCGGTGCGCAGGATGACCAACTCGCGGTCGCGGGGTGAAAGCGCATTACGCTTCGAAAGAATGTAGCTGCCCCAGCCGAGAAAGGCCGTCAGCGCCTTGGGCGCATGGGCAAGGGTACGGAAGATGTTTAGAATCTTGCCGCCCCCGACCTTGCCGCCCTGACCGTCGGGGCCGGCGACAAGGAAGGGTTCGAGCGCGGCGCGCTGTTCGGCATCGAGCCGGCCCAAATCGACCGGCTCGATACGCGGTTTGCTCAGCCGCAAATCAGAAGACCTCGAACAGGCCTGCTGCGCCCTGGCCACCACCGATGCACATGGTGACGACGGCATATTTCACGCCGCGGCGCTTGCCTTCGATCAGCGCGTGGCCGACGCAGCGCGCGCCGGTCATGCCGAAGGGGTGGCCGATCGAGATCGAGCCGCCGTTGACGTTAAGCAGCTCGTTCGGGATGCCGAGCTGGTCGCGGCAGTAGAGGACCTGCACGGCAAAGGCTTCGTTGAGTTCCCAGAGGCCGATATCGTCCATCTTGAGCTCGAAGCGTTCGAGCAGCTTGGGGATCGCGAAGACGGGACCGATGCCCATTTCGTCGGGCTCGGTGCCCGCGACCGCCATGCCGACATAGCGGCCAAGCGGCTGGAGGCCCTTCTTTTCGGCGACCTTCGCTTCCATCACGACGCATGCCGACGCGCCGTCGGCGAGCTGGCTGGCGTTGCCCGCGGTGATCGTGTGGCCTTCACCCATCACCGGCTTCAGGCTCGCGAGTCCTTCGAGCGTCGTGTCGGGGCGGTTGCACTCGTCCTTGTCGGCGACGACATCCTTGAAGCTGACTTCCTTGGTTTCCTTGTTCATCACCGCCATGGTCGCGTTGCAGGCGACGATCTCGTCGTCATATTTGCCCGCGGCCTGCGCGGCGGCGGTGCGCTGCTGCGACTGGAGCGAATATTCGTCCTGTGCTTCGCGGCTGATGTTGTAGCGCTTCGCGACGACCTCGGCGGTGCCGATCATCGGCATATAGGTGTCCTTGTGCATCGCGATCAGTTCGGCGTCGGTTTCGATGAACACCTTGCCGCTGCCGCTGACCTTCGAGATCGACTCGATGCCGCCGGCAACCGCAATGTCCTGACGGTCGACGATGATCTGCTTCGCGGCGGTCGCGATCGTCATCAGGCCCGACGAGCACTGGCGGTCGATCGACATGCCGGGGACGGTGACGGGCAGCCCCGAGCGCAGCGCGATCAGGCGCGCGACGTTCATCGTCTGCGACCCCTGCTGCATCGCGGCGCCGAAAACGACGTCGTCGATCTCGCCGCCTTCGACACCGGCGCGCTCGACCGCGGCGCGAACGGCATGGGCGCCCAAGGTCGGGGCGAGCGTGTTGTTGAACGAGCCGCGCGCCGCCTTGGTCAGCGGGGTGCGGGCGGTGGAAACGATGACGGCGTCACGCATGATAGAGGTCCTTCTGCTTGGTTCCGGTTTTCTTTTCGGGGGAGGTCGGCCGGATATGTCCGATCAGACGAAAAACTGGCTGATCCATTCGGCGATCAGCGCCGGCTTTTCCTCGCCCTCGATTTCGATCGTCACTTCGTTGGTCTGTTGCCACTGGCCGGGGCGCTTTTCGTCGAGTTCGAGCAGCTTCACATGGCTGCGGACGCGCTTGCCCGAGCGGACCGGGGCGAGGAAACGAACCTTGTTGCCGCCATAGTTGACGCCCATCTTGATGCCTTCGATCCGCGGACCGTCGGTGCGCGCGCCGAGCATCGGGATCAGCGACAGCGTCAGGAAGCCGTGCGCGATCGTACCGCCGAACGGCGTCAGCTTCGCCTTTTCCTCGTCGATATGGATGAACTGATGGTCGCCCGTCGCGTCGGCGAACTTGTTGATCATGTCCTGATCGACGAGCACCCATTCGGAGGTGCCGATCTGCTGCCCGACCTTGGTCTGCAGTTCCTGCGGCGTGATGGTGGCCATGTTTCATCCCCTCAAATTGCTGGTTCGGGGCGCGTTCTAGGCCGCTCTTGCCGCGTTGCACAAGAGCCAAGCCCCGCACCCGCGGCGCCGTAGCGTCAGCCGGGCTTCGCTGCCTTTGCCGCCGTCGCTCTCGGCTTCGGAGACTCGGGATAGGGCATGATCATCGTCCCGTCGGGCGCCGCCGTAAAGGTCGTCTGCGTCGGATAGGCGAATTCATATCCGGCCTTCGCCATCGCCTCGAACAGCCGGATCGCGACCTCGGTCCGCGCCGCGATCACGACGTCATATTCGTCGCTGAAGACGTCGAACAGCAGTTCGAAGTCGAGGCTCGACGGCCCGAAGGTCAGGAAGCTCGAGCGGATGAATTCCTGCCCTGCGGCGGTCACCTGTTCTTCGAGCAGCGCGGGCAGATCGCGGAGCATTTCGGGCGTGGTCTGATAGATGACGCCGATCGTGAAGGTCACCCGGCGGCGGTGGAGATGCGCGAAGTTGGTGATTTCCTTCGCAAGCAGATTGGTGTTCGAGATGACGAGCAGCTCTCCGTTGACCGAGCGCAGGCGCGTGCTCTTGAGCCCGATACGTTCGACCGTCGCGGTGCTGGTGTCGTACTTGATCGTCTCGCCGACGCGGAATGGCCGGTCGAAGATGATCGACAGCGAGGCGAAGAGGTCAGAAAAGATGCCCTGCGCGGCAAGGCCGATCGCGATGCCGCCGATGCCGAGACCGGCGATCAGGCCGGTGACGTTGACCCCCATATTGTCGAGGATGACGATCGTCGCGATCGCGAACAGCGCGACGCTGATCAGCAGGCGGATGATGCCCATCGCGTTGCTGAGGGTTTCGTTGTTCCCCTCGGCAGCGCGGCGCTGGATCAGGCCGAGGACGATCTCGCGCGCCCAGATCGCGACTTGCAGGACGACCGCTATGGTGAAGATGAACTGGACGGTCTGCATGATGACCGCGGGCGGCTGCGCATAGCCGGCGACCAAGCGGATCGCGATGATCGCGAGGACCGCGGACTTGGTCTTGTGGATCACACGCCCGGCAATGTGGGTAAGCGAGAGGTCGCCTTCGGCCGATTGTGCGTGCTTGAGCGCGAAGGTGCGAACCATCGACAGGACGAAATAGATCAGAAGACCGATGCCGATCGCGACTCCGATCTGCAACCAGTGGGTGTTCACCCACGCGACGCTCATGTCCCAATAGCGCTGGAGGTCGTCGAGCGGGTTGGTCGCGGGCGATCGCTTTGCGGGCGCGGTCTTGGCGGCGGCGGTGGTCGCGGCGGCGAGCAAGGAGAAGGTCATGCAGGGGTCCTTCAGGGGTCCTCTATGGTCGGATCAGGCGGATTGAAGCAGCACCGCGGCCGCGGGCGCCTGCTCCAGATAGGTCAAAAATCCGCGTTCGTAACGCGAAAGATAGCGCGTTGCGCGCGGCAGATTTCCTGTCGCTGCGGAAAAGTTTTCGCGTGCCTGCGCCGCGGCAAGCATCGCGGGGTGGACATAGGCCTTGCGCGCAATCGCAGGGGTGTTGCCGAGGCGGTCCGCCACATGTTCGAGCATCGCTTTCAGGGTGGGCGGTTCGGGTGCGTCGTAGAGAAAGGCGAACGCCTCGACGCTCGCCGACCAGGTGCGGAAATGCTTGGCGCTGAAGTCGCCGCCCGTCGCCTCGCGGATATAGGCGTTCACGTCGCTCGATCCGACGGTGCAGAAGCCGCTGTCATCTTCATATTGGAACAGATTCTGGCCGGGCAGATCCTGCAATCGCCTCACGAGCGTCGTCAGGCTGCGGTCGCTGATCGCCACCTCGCGCTTCGCGCCACCCTTGGCGACATATTTGAGGCGAAGCGTCTGGCCCGACAATGTCGCGTGGCGCTGGCGCAGCGTTGTCGCGCCGAAGCTCTTGTTCGCCGCGACATATTGCTCATTGCCGATCCGCAGCGCGGCGAGGTCGAGCAGGCGCACGACCGCCGCGACGACGCGTTCGGAACAGAGTGTCCTGCGATTGAGGTCGTCGGACAGCCGCGCGCGCAGCAACGGGAGCGCATGGCCAAAGGCGGCGCAGCGATCATATTTGTCCGCCTCACGCGCCATCCGGAAATCGGGATGATAGCGATATTGCTTGCGCCCGCGTGCGTCATATCCCGTCGCGAGGATATGCCCGTTCGGTGCGGGGCAGAACCATGCGTCTTCGTAAGCGGGCGGTAGCGCGATCGCGTTGAGGCGGTCGATTTCCTCGCGGTCGCGGATGACCTTTCCCTTGGCGTCGCGGTATCGCCATCCGACGCCGGAGCGGGTACGGCTGATGCCGGGCAGGCTGTCATCGACATGGACAAGACGCGTGGCGGACATGGAGCAATAGCGCCCCGAGCCGCCCGATGGTTCCGCGTTCAGCCCGCGCCGGGCGCCGGATGGCGCGCCGGAACCTGTGCCGGTCGCGCGGTGAGCGACCGCCAGCCGGATTCCTGTTCGCGGCGGCGGATATAGGTCGACAGCCCCATTTCGAGCGCGAGCATCATGTAGATGAACGGCTGGAAAGCGATGCCCACGAACAGCGATCCGACCATATAGGTGACATGGCCATGCTGGAGGGCGGTCGCGAGCGGCGCGATCCATTGTTCCTCGGCACGCCGGGTCTTGAGGTAGCGGCGGCGCAATTGTTCCATCCGCACCAGCCCGGCAATATGGAGGAACAGCCAGAGCGCGAGCCCCGGATAGCCCTGTTCGCCGAGCATTTCGAAATAGCTCGAGTGATAGGCGCGCGAATGCTCCTCATAGACCATGGCCTGCGCATTTTGCGGTGCCGCGGGGTCATATTCGCTCGCCGCCTTTTCGACCCGAACGCTGTTCTGGATATAGGCTTCGAAGCCCCCGCCGAACGGGTGCTCCTTCGCATAGTCCCACGTCCACATCCACACCGCGACGCGCGTCGATGCCGACTGGTCGGACTTGTGGTCGCGGATCGTTTCCATGCGTTCGGTGAAGCTTTGCGGGAGGAAGGGGACTGCCGCGAGGGCGAGCAGCCCCGCGCCGGCGATATAGAGGAAGCGGTGCTTTACCGCGCGGAGCGACAGGATTGCGAGAACCGCGAGGCAGACGAGCCCCGTCCGCGCCTGTGTCCCGACGGGGAGCAGCATGCACGCGAAACACAGCGCGAAACAGAAGAGCGAGACGCGCCAGTCGGGCGGGAAGATCGTGCCGTGGTTCCGGTACCAGAGGATCAGCGGGATGATCGCGATGCCGACGGTCGACATGATCGACCCTTCGTACAGGCCGTAATTCTCGTTGAGCAGGAGCTGCAGCTGGCCATAGCCGCCGCCGCCCGCCGCGGTCTTGATCCCGCCTGCGATCGCAATCGACGCGGCAGAGAGCAGCATGATCAGGATCAGCGATTCGATGCGCAGCTTCGTCCGCAGGGTCAGCGGCAGAAAGATCGCCCAGACGAGCGCTTTCCAGACCCAGCTCCACTTGTCGGCCGCCTCGACCGGGAAGTCGGCGTTCACCGTCGTCATCCAGCAATAGAGGAGGATGGCCATGAGCAGGAACTGCCGCCCCGACCAGCGAGTATCGCGTTTGTCGTCGACCGCGAGCCAGCCCACGATCGCAAGCCCGAAGACGATCAGCGAGATCGGGATCGAGTTGATGAGGAAATAGCTGAGCCGCTGCGGCGCGACGATGTCGATGTAGCAGAAGCACAGCACGAACAGGAACGGCTTGCGAAAGCCGACCCCGATGAACGCGAACAGGAAGGCGATGAACGCGATGTCACGCATCGGTGCGGGCATCCTCCGCGGCGCGCTCGGCGTCGCGACGCTGCTGCCACAGCTGGCGCGGGCTGACCTCGCGGTCGAGATCGTCGCGATAGAGCAGGCGCCAGAGCGCAATCGCCATCAGGACGTGCGTCAAGCCTATGGAGAAATTGTCGACCATGTCCGCTCCCGCTACGCGATCGGGGTTGACGCCGCGTTAAGGCTTGTATGTCAGTGCACTGGCCCATGACACGCATCCTGCACGTCCTCGATCATAGCTTGCCGACGCACAGCGGCTACACCTTTCGCACGCGCGCGCTGATGAAGGCGCAGGTGTTGAAGGGGTGGGAGGTCGCGGGGGTCACCGGCGTACGGCATCCCGAACCCGGACCGGATGTCGAGACGGTCGACGGGCTGACCTTCTACCGCACCCCGCCGATCGCGCCGGCAAGGTCGCCGATCCGCGAATGGCGCGAAATCGGCGCGCTGGCGAAGCGCGTCGAGGCGCTGGCGAAGGAATGGAAGCCCGATGTGCTGCACGCGCATTCGCCGGTGCTCGACGGGATTGCCGCGCTGCGAGTCGGAAAAAAGCTGGGCATTCCTGTCATCTATGAAATTCGCGCCTTCTGGGAGGACGCGTCGGTAGGCAACGGCACCGGGCGCGAAGGCAGCTTGCGGTACCGGCTGACCAAACAGCTCGAAACCCATGCGGTGAAGGCGGCCGATGCGGTCGCGGTGATCTGCGAAGGGCTACGCCGCGACCTGATCGCGCGCGGAATCGACGCGGACAAGATCACCGTGTCGCCCAACGGCGTCGACCTCGACCTGTTCGGCGATCCGCCGCCGCGCGACGATGCGCTCGCCGAAACGCTCGATCTTGCCGCCGACGATGCGGTGATCGGCTACATCGGCAGCTTTTACGACTATGAGGGGATCGACGATCTGATCGCCGCGATACCGGCGCTGGTAGCCGCGCAGCCCAAGGCGCGGCTGCTGCTCGTCGGCGGTGGACCGATGGAGGCGGCGCTGAAGGCGCAGGCTGCGGCTTCGCCCGCAGCGCCGCATATCCATTTCGTCGGCCGCGTGCCGCACGAAGAGGTCGAGCGCTATTATTCGCTGATCGATATCCTCGCCTATCCACGCAAGAAGATGAGGCTCACGGACCTTGTCACACCGCTCAAACCGCTCGAGGCGATGGCGCAGGGCAAGCTTGTCGCGGCATCCGACGTCGGCGGCCACCGCGAACTGATCGAGGACGGAGTGACGGGTACGTTGTTCGCACCCGACGATCCCGCCGCGATTGCCGACGCGCTCGCCAAGCTGCTGGAAAATCGCGGGATGTGGTCCGAGCGCCGACGGGTCGCACGTATCTTTGTCGAAAGTCATCGTAACTGGTCATCAAACATTTTACGTTACGAGCCGGTTTACCAGCGATTGCTGCGCGGCACCTGACCGCTGTTGCCGCGTAATGGAAGAGTGGCCCGATGGGCCGACGGATTTGGGACGATATGGAAGAGACCAGCGATAATCCCGCCAAGCCCGGATGGACCCGGTTCCTGCGCGTGCTGAAGCCTGCGCTTCCGGCCGTTATCGGCGCGGCGGCGCTGATCTTCCTGTTCGCCGCGGTGATGCCCTTCGCATGGGTCGCGGCGATCAGCTGGAACCTCTATCTCGACCGGCTGTCCGATTTCTTCGTGCCGCCGGTCGGCAACGGCGGCCGACTGGCGCTGGCGCTGGGCATGGCTGCGGTAGCGGCGGTCCTCGCGGGTTTTATCGCGCTGCTGATCGCACGGCCCGAGGCGGCTGGCCTGTCGTCGCTGCGCCGCCGCTTTCGCTCTTCATCCGGTACAATCGACGATGACGACAGCGAAGAGATTCTGACGCGCCGCCGCCGGGTCGACCTGCATCCCGACGACGCGCCGCGTCCGCCGATCCGCGCGGGGCGCGATCTGCCTGCGGGCG
>NZ_DATMST010000001.1:0-12011 GCF_035565275.1 Sphingopyxis sp. | reverse complement strand
GGCCCGGGCGCGTGCCATGATGCCCGTCATTGTCGCGGTCGCCGCCATGCCAGCCGCCGGGCCGCCCCGGGCGACCCGGACGGCCATCGCCGTCGCCGCGACCCGGGCGGTTCCAATGGCCGTTGCCGGGGCGATCCTTGTGATGTTTCCACCAGGCGCGGCGGCCCCCCCAATAGTTCAGATACTGGCCGCGCAGCGGATAGCGGTTGCGGTAGTTGTCGAACATCCACATCCCGTATCCGGGGTAGTAATAATCGTCGTACCAGCCACCACCGAAACCGATCTGGACGAAGCCGCTGCCATAATCCGACCCGTCGTAGCAATTGTATCCGTATCCATTATCATAGGCATAGGGATCGTAGTCGTAATAGCTGTCGGCGCAGGCGCTGCCCGCAGACGCGTAGTTCGATCCATAGACGTCACCGTAATAGCAGCCGCCGAGCATCGTCGTCGCGACCGCGCCGAGCGCGATGGAGAGGGGGCGCCTGAAACTCTTGACCATGGGCTTTGTCCTTTAAGGTGCAACGGATTGCGACCCGTTCCCGGACAACGAAAGTGCCCGAGTCGAGTTGAATTTGCGGTGAATGGAGTCCCGGCGACGCACATGCGTTACTTGCATCAATGTAAGTAGTCCGATAGGCTCCCACCGAATAGCTGGCAAACGAGGTGTGACGCGATGAACGCTCCCGCAAAGATTGAATGGTCCGAGACGCGCTTTGGCCCCGAAACGCAGCATTGGCTGCCGCGTAATCCCGACCATGTACTCGACCATATTCCGGGCGAGGACGGCATGCCGGTGATCGGCAACACGCTCGAACAACTCGGCGACTATCGCGGCTTCACGCAGCGCATGGTCGCTAAATATGGCCGCGTCTATCGCAACAACAGCTTTGGCGGGCGCAGCGTCGCGCTCCATGGGCCCGAGGCGAACGAACTGATCATGTTCGACCGCGAAAAGATCTTCTCGTCGGAACAGGGCTGGGGGCCGGTGCTCAACCTGCTCTTCCCGCGCGGGCTCATGCTGATGGATTTCGAAAAGCATCGCGCCGACCGCAAGATCCTGTCGGTCGCCTTCAAGCCCGAACCGATGCGCCATTATGCCGATTCGCTGAACGAAGGGATTCGCGACCGCATAGCCAGATGGAGCGGCAAGACGTTCAAATTCTATCCGGCTATCAAGGAACTGACGCTCGACCTCGCCGCGACCAGCTTCCTTGGCATTCCGTGGGGACCGGAGGCAGACAAGGTCAACAAGGCGTTCGTCGATATGGTGCAGGCGTCGATCGGCGTCGTGCGCGTGCCCTTGCCCTTTACCGCGATGGGCCGCGGCGCGAAGGGGCGCGCGTATCTGGTCGACTATTTCGGCCGCATGGTCCCCGAACGGCGGAACGGAACGGGTGAGGATATCTTCAGCCAGATCTGCCGCGCTCAGGGCGACGACGGCGAATATCTGAGCGTCGAGGCGATCGTCGACCATATGAACTTCCTGATGATGGCGGCGCACGACACCATCACCAGCTCGATCACGACGCTTGTCTGGGAACTCGCGCGCCATCCCGAATGGCAGGACCGGCTGCGCGAGGAAATGCTCGCCGTCGCGCCGGCCGGCGAGGGGGTTGGGCACAACAGCCTCGGCCAGCTCGAAATGACCGAATGGGCCTTCAAGGAGGCGCTACGGCTCGTCCCTCCGGTGCCGAGCTTTCCACGCCGCGCGCTGAAGGAATTCGAGTTCGGCGGCTATCGCATTCCCGCGGGGACATCGGTCGGCGTCAGCCCTGCCTATACCCACATGATGGAGGAGCATTGGCCCGAACCGGAAAAATTCGACCCGATGCGCTTTTCGCCCGAGGTTGCGCGCGAACGCCACAAATATGCGTGGGTTCCATTCGGCGGCGGGGCACACATGTGCCTGGGGCTGCACTTCGCTTATATGCAGGCGAAGATCTTTTTCCACCATGTGATCACCACGCACCGCATCGTGGTTGCCGAGGGCTACGAGCCTCAATGGCAGGTGCTGCCGATCCCGCGTCCGAAGGACGGGCTGACGGTGAGCTTCGTTCCGCTGTAGCCGGCGACGAATGATCCGCGGAGAATGGGGCGTGGGCGTCTTTCGCTTTCCTGCGTCTGGATCCGCGATCCACCGCGGGGCTGACGTTATAGACCCCCGATCAAGTTTGGGGTGTCGATGCGAGATATCCGCCCGGTCGCGCAGCGATGGGGATGATCAATATCCGCAGCCAGCCGAAACCGGACGCTTCGTTCAACGCTAATCCCTATATTCAATGGCGAGTTTGCCCGCAGCCGCCGTCGCCGCGGCGCGCGCGTCATCGGTCGTTCCGCCTGCGACCTTTGCGAGAGCAACACCCATGCGGCGATAGGGGCGCGTCACGGGCTTTCCAAAGATGCGGGCGTCGATCGAGGTTGCGGCGTTCGGCCGCACCAGGGCTTCGGCAAGGCCGGTGATCGCGAAATCGGCTGCGTCGCGGTCGGCGAGCAGTACGGCGCTCGCGCTCGCGTCGGGAACCGCGATGTCAGGGACCGGCAGGCCCAGAATCGCACGGGCATGAAGGTCGAACTCCGAAAGCGCCTGCGAGATCAGCGTCACCATGCCCGTATCGTGCGGGCGGGGGCTGAGTTCGGAAAAGATCACCTCGTCGCCCTTCACGAAATATTCGACGCCGAAGATGCCATGACCTCCCAGCGCGTCGACGACCTTTGTCGCCATCGCCTGCGCGCTCGCGAGGGCGGTATCCGTCATCGCTGCGGGTTGCCAGCTTTCGCGATAGTCGCCGCGTTCCTGCCGGTGGCCGATCGGCGGGCAGAAGGTCACGCCGTCCTTGTGGCGGACGGTCAGCAAGGTGATCTCGTAATCGAAGTCGATGAAGGCTTCGGCGATCACGCGCAGTCGGTCGCCGCGCATCCCGGCAGCGGCATAATCCCACGCCGCATCGATGCCCGCGGCGTCCCTGACCGTGCTTTGCCCCTTGCCCGATGAGGACATCACAGGCTTGACGACGAGCGGGAAACCGATGCGGTCCGCGGCGGCCGCCAGTTGTTCGCGCGTTTCGGCATATTCGAAGGTCGAGGTCCTGAGCCCGAGCTCGCTCGCGGCGAGGTCGCGGATCGCATCGCGGTTCATCGTCAGCTGCGCTGCGCGCGCCGAGGGGACGACATGGAACCCTTCGGTCTCGACTGCGGCGAGGATTTCGGTACGGATCGCCTCGACCTCGGGGACGATATGGTCCGGGCGGTGCTTTTCGATCGCGGCGCGCAGCGCGTCGCCGTCGAGCATCGAAAAGACCTCATATTCGTCGGCGACCTGCATTGCGGGGGCGGCGGCATAGCTGTCGCAGGCGATGACATGGCAGCCGAGGCGCTTCGCCGAAATCACGAATTCGCGGCCAAGCTCGCCTGAGCCGAGGAGAAGGATTTTTGCGGTCGGGGTCATGGCTCGCCTTTTTGAATCTGGTGCCTCTCCACAGCCGATATCGCGGCGAAGCGCAATGCACGTTCGTTCAACGTGCCGGCGTCGGTGACTGCTATGCTCCTCACGATAAGAAGGGAGAGAATATGACCGCCACTGCCGAGATCACGCGCCCGCTGTCGACCGAGGCCTTGTTCGACCGCTATCATGTCGGCTGGGAAACGAAGGACCCCGATCTGATTGCGTCACTCCATTCGGAGGATACGGTCTTTGCGCTCCGCGACGGCACCGAGCCGGTGATCGGGCGCGAGCGGCTGCACGAACATTGCCGGCAGTTGTTCGCGACCTTCGATTTTACGCAGGAAATGGGGCGGCGCCTTTATGGCGCGGACCATTGGGTGTTCGAATGGACGATGCTGCTGTCGCTGCGCGAGCCCGGCGGCGCACCCTTCACTGCCCGCGTCGGCATGCTCGACGTCGTCACGCTGAATGCGGCGGGCGAGGTAACGCGCAAGGACGTCTATCCGAACGGGCGCGAGATGTACGCCGCTTTCCTGCGCGCAGGGATCGAACGCTAGACCGGCGTCCAGCCGGCGCTTGCGCCGGATGCCGGAGCCGGGGATAATCGCCGCGATGCCCGACCCGCTTTCCCCTTTCCGGAATTCGCTGCTCCCGGTCGGCGTCCGGTCGCTTGCGCCACACGCCAATCCCGTCACCTGCGTCCTCGCGGGACGTGGCGGCAGCCTGCGGCTCGATCGGGGCGACCTGTATGTCGAGGGCGAGATATTGCTCGTCCGCCCTGGCACCGTCCATGCGGTCGTGCTGCCCGAGCGCGGCGCCGATGTGCTTTACCTCAGCGGTATGGTCTTCCCGTTCGAAGACCCGTTGGCGCAACCTTTGAGGGGTGGACTTGGCAAGCTCGCGCAGGACGCCCTCGGCGGCGGGGCCGACGCGATCGCTGCACTGCGTGCGTGCCTTGCTGCGCGGGCGTACTTACCTTCCTCTGTCACTCGCGCTGTCGAAGCGATCTATGCCGACCCGATGCGCCGCATGTCGCAAACCGAACTGGCCGTGCGGCTGGGGCGGGAGCGCACGCAGGCGCTGCGCTGCTTCAAGGCCGCGACTGGTCAGGTCTTTCGCGAATTCAAGCTCTGGTCGGCTCTCCAATATGCCGCCGAGCAGATGCGCGACGGAGCGCTGGTGCGCACCGCCGCGATGGATGCGGGCTTTGCCGATACCGCGCATCTCTCGCGTGCATTCCGCCGCCTTTTCGGCCTGACCCCGAGCGCGGCAATTGCCGGCCTCGACCTCACGCCGTCGGTCGATCGGGACCTTCGCATCACCCCCCTTATGTGATAGCCTTCGCCGAGCCGCCCTGGTGAATGCTGCGGGAGGGTCTGAAATGACAGATGATTGGCGAGTGGATGATCTGGCGCTCTGCATCAGCCGGCACGAGCGCTATCCGCCCGGAGTTCGCCCGGGCGCCGTGTTCACGGTGCGCGCGGTGCTGGCGGAGATGCCGGACCTCGTTGGCGGGCAACCGGGCACTGCCCTCAAGTTCAAAGATGTGCCTGACCTTGGCCCGCGCGCGGCCTATTGCGCGCGCCGGTTCCGCAAGATCACGCCGGGTGCGCCCGACGATTTCGACACCGAGGTGATCGATCTACTTGCAGGTGCGAAAGATATTTGTCGCTAATCGCGGTTTTGCGTGAATTTCGGCTTTTAATCGATTTCGCCGATAAGTGTGCCCGGAAAATTGGGGTTGAGTGCGTGCGCCAGTCGGCATAGCTGGCGGCCTGCAAATCATTTTGCAGTGCAGCAAACAAAGGAAACACTCTCCCATGGGTATCATCGGAAGCTCGATCAAGCCGTTCAACGCCACCTCGTACCATCAGGGCAAGTTCGTCCCCGTGTCGGACGCCGATACCTCGGGCAAGTGGGCGGTTTTCTTCTTCTATCCGGCCGACTTCACCTTCGTCTGCCCGACCGAACTCGAGGACCTCGCCGACCAGTATGCGACGCTTCAGGGCCTTGGCGTCGAAGTCTATTCGGTGTCGACCGACACGCACTTCAGCCACAAGGCATGGCACGACAGCTCGCCGGCGATCGGCAAGATCAACTATCACATGCTGGGCGACCAGAACCACGTCCTTGCCAACAATTTCGGCGTGCTGCGTGAAGATTCGGGTCTCGCCGACCGCGCGACCTTCGTCGTCGATCCCGACGGCGTGATCCAGGTGATGGAAATCACCAGCGAAGGCGTCGGCCGCAACGCCGAGGAACTCGTCCGCAAGATCAAGGCCGCGGTCTATGTCCGCGCCAACCCCGGTCAGGTCTGCCCGGCGAAGTGGGAAGAAGGCGCCGAAACGCTCGCTCCCTCGATCGAACTTGTCGGCAAGATCTAAGCCGACCAATTTTGCAGGACCGGGCGGGCGGCGCTCGCCCGGTCTTCGCTCCAGCTAAAACACAAGAATTCTGACGCCGCTCTCCCGCGGCGAACCCCTTTTCCTGTCCGAAAGGCTTTTCCCATGCCGATGCTCGACGCCAACACGACCGCCCAGCTCAAATCCTATCTCGGCAATCTCCGCCGTCCGATCGAGCTGGTCGCGAGCCTGGACGCGTCGGCCAAGTCGGCCGACATGCGCGCGCTGGTCGAAGAAGTTGCGGCGCAATCGGATCTTGTGACCGCGCGCTTCGACGGCGACGACGCGCGCCGTCCGTCCTTTGCGATCCGGGGCGATGAGGGGCGCGCCGAGGCGGTGTTCGCGGGCCTGCCGATGGGGCATGAATTCACCTCGCTGATTCTCGCGCTGCTCCACGTCGGCGGCCACCCGCCAAAGGAAGAGGCCGAACTGCTCGACGCGGTGCGCGCGCTGGAAGGCGACTTCGCCTTCGAAACCTTCTTCTCGCTGTCGTGCCAGAATTGCCCCGACGTCGTGCAGGCGCTCAACATCATGGCGGCGCTCAACCCGAATATCCGCCACACTGCGATCGACGGCGCGCTGTTCCAGGACGAGGTCGAACGCCGCAAGGTGATGGCGGTCCCTGCGGTGTTCCTGAACGGCGAACCCTTCGGGCAGGGTCGCATGGATCTCGCGCAGATCGTCGCCAAGCTTGACACCGGCGCGGTCGCGCGCGCGGCCGAGAAGATCGCCGCGAAGGAACCGTTCGACGTGCTCGTCGTCGGCGGCGGACCCGGCGGCGCCGCGGCGGCGATTTACGCCGCACGCAAGGGCATCCGCACCGGCATCGTCGCCGAACGCTTCGGCGGGCAGGTGCTCGACACGCTGGGGATCGAGAATTTCGTCTCGGTCCAGCACACCGAGGGCCCGAAGCTCGCGGCGCAACTGGAAGCGCATGTGAAGGATTATGAGGTCGACGTCATGAACGTGCAGGAAGCCGCCGAACTGATTCCCGGCGGCGCGAACGGCCTGCACGAAGTGAAGCTGAAAAGCGGCGCGAGCGTGAAAGGCAGGACGGTGATCCTGTCGACCGGTGCGCGCTGGCGCCAGATGGGCGTCCCCGGCGAGGCCGAATATCGCAACAAGGGCGTCGCCTATTGCCCGCACTGCGACGGCCCGCTGTTCAAGGGCAAGCGCGTCGCGGTGATCGGTGGTGGCAATTCGGGGGTCGAGGCAGCGATCGACCTTGCGGGGCTCGTCGAGCACGTCACGCTGATCGAGTTTGACGCCCGGCTTCGCGCCGACGCGGTGCTCCAGAAGAAGCTGCGCAGCTTGCCCAATGTTACGGTGATCACCTCGGCGCTCACCACCGAAGTGCTCGGCAATGGCGAGAAGGTCGTGGGCCTGCGCTATCGCGACCGCAACAAGGACGAGGAACATCTCGTCGAGCTCGAAGGCATTTTCGTCCAGATCGGCCTGATCCCGAACACCGAATGGCTGGGCAGCGCGGTGGCGCTCAGCGATCGCGGCGAGATCGAGGTCGACGCGCGCGGCGCGACGAGCCAGCCCGGCATTTTCGCCGCGGGCGACGTTACGACCGTGCCGTACAAGCAGATCGTCATCGCGATGGGCGAGGGATCGAAGGCGTCGCTCTCGGCCTTCGATCACCTGATCCGCTCGGGCGCCTGACGCGCCGCAAGCAACACTCAGTTCTCCGGCCAGACCGTCGTGTCGTGGTCGGGGTGCTGGTGGTTGCTTGCCTTGATGGCGCCGACAAGGTCGCTCATCGTGTCTTCGGTCGTGCCCTCGACCCTGATCGGCAGGTTTTCGAACAGCGATAGCTGTCCTTCGATGCCGAACTGGACCTGTGGCGGGAATTGCGACGGATCGTCGAACGACCCCGTCGTCAGACTGATGTGCTTGCTGTCGGCATAGTCATAAAACAGCGGCGTTCCGCAGTCGCGGCAGAAGCCGCGCGCGGCCTTGTCCGAACTGTTGAACGTCGCGGCGCTTCCGCGCGTCCATGTGATCGCGTCGCGCGGGACCCCGATCAGCGCGATGAAGAAATTGCCCGCAGCCTTCTGGCACATCCGGCAATGGCAGATATGCGACGTATCGAGCACCGCGGTGACATGATAACGCACGGCGCCGCACTGGCAGCCGCCCGATGCTTCGGTTTCGATTCTGTCCATACCGCCTTGCTATCAAAGCGGGTGCGTGACCACAATCTTCGCGCGGGGAAGCTGTGCGCGACGACGACGCGCCGCGCACCGCCTGATCACGCGCCGTAACGTTCGATCAGCTCGGCGAGCGGCACATAGCCAAGACACGGGCCGCGGCCCGACGCGCTTTCGCCGCTTTCGAGTGCGGTGGCATATATGACCGCGGGATCGGCCTCCAGCCTTGCCCGCAGCGCCGCCAGCTTCGGCCAGCGAACGGGCTCGGCGACCCCGTGGAATTCCAGCCAGCGTGCGACGCCGATGAACAGCGCGTCGGCCAGCGTCGGCCGGTCGCCGGCCAGATAGGGGCCATCGCCGACCATTTCCTCGAGCCGGTCATGGCGGCCGATCACGGCTTCCTTGCCCCATTCGCGAAGCGACGCCTGCAGAACCGGGCGCGGCGGGTCCATTTCGAGCGCGACCCACAGCGGACTGAAGGCGCCGGTGAAGCCGGTGTTGATGAATGCCATGATCTGGCGCATCCGGTCGCTCTCGGGCGACAGCGGGTCCGGGCTGATCCGTCGTTCGTCGTCGCGGGCGGCGAACCAGTGCGCGATCGCCATCGTCTCGGTCAGCACCTTGCCCTGATCGGTAATCAGCGCGGGGGTTTCGTGCCGCGCGTTGATGCGGGCATAGGCGGGTTCGCGCATTTCGCCGAGCATGTCGACGCGGCAGAGGCGATAGGGTTTGCCCAGCCATTCGAGGGCCGCGACAAGCCCCATGGAACTTCCCAGCGGGAAGCCATAGACAAGGATCGGTTCCAATGTATTGCTCCATCTTGTGTCAGAGGGGAGCTGCGCAGCGGTTTCCGATATAGGGCGCGCCTTTTCCGCGTAAATTACGCACCTTTTTGTAACCATGAGGCGATGATGAGGGATCTGGTTTCGCGCTGTCCGATCGAGGAAGTGATGCAACTCCTAAGCGGCCGCTGGCCGACCTTGCTGATCTATTATCTCAGCGACGGGACGAAGCGCTTCAGCGACCTGCGCCGCGACAATCCGACAATCTCGCACAAGATGCTGACGCTCGAACTACGCAAGCTCGAGGATGCGGGGATCGTCCGGCGCACCGAATTCGAAGGATATCCGCGGCGTGTCGAATATGACCTGACGGCGGATGGCGAACGGCTCGTCCCGCTGATCGATGCGCTCGGCAACTGGTGGGAGGAGATTGCTGTCGGCGGCGATGCCGACGAGGCCATTGTCACCGCGGCCGATACTTGAAATCGTCTTGCGGCGAGGTCACTTCGCCTTTTGCGGGTGAAAAGTCTCGCCGCGCTTCAGCATCGCAACCAGATCGGCAATCTTCTTTTTGCGTCCGGCGTCAGTCTTGATGGCTCCGAGACGGAAGATCAGCGCGAAGCGATTTTGGGCGGTGAGCTTGCCCGACATGGCTTTGGCTTGCGGTTCGGCATCGATCGCGGCTTGCAGGTCTTCGGGAATTTCCGATCCCTTGACGCGATAGGCGCGGTCCCAGCGACCATCGGCTTTTGCAGCTTCGACCTGTTTCAGGCCATGCCCGGTCATCCTGCCTTCGGCGGTCAGGCGCGCGACATTGTCGATGTTGATCTTGCTCCAGACGCTTTTCGGCGTGCGCGGCGTGTAGCGCTGGAGGAAGCTTTTCTCGTCGAAGGATTTGCGGATCGCGTCGATCCATCCCCAGCACAGCGCCGCGTGGATCGCCTGTTCGGGGCTGATCGACGCGAGGCCCGATTTGACCTTGTGGATCTTGATCCAGACCTCGCGCTCGGTGGCGTGATTCTCGGCCAGCCAG
Source organism: Sphingopyxis sp. (assembly GCF_035565275.1). Taxonomy (GTDB): domain Bacteria; phylum Pseudomonadota; class Alphaproteobacteria; order Sphingomonadales; family Sphingomonadaceae; genus Sphingopyxis. Next base: position 2,193 of record NZ_DATMST010000001.1, on the reverse strand, counting down.
TTGTAGAAACCGTCGATGTCCACGAACTCGTGAACCTTGTCGGGGTCTACCTGGACTGCCGCCACGCCCTTATTCCCACTCGATCGTGCCCGGCGGTTTCGACGTATAGTCGTACACCACGCGGTTGATGCCTTGCACTTCGTTGATAATCCGTGTCGCGCAGCGGCTCAGGAAGCTTGCGTCGAAGGGGTAGATGTCTGCGGTCATGCCGTCGGTCGACGTCACCGCGCGCAGCGCGCAAACATGGTCGTAGGTGCGCCCGTCGCCCATCACGCCGACGGTCTTGACCGGAAGCAGCACCGCGAACGCCTGCCAGATCGCATCGTAGAGCCCCGCATTGCGGATTTCCTCGAGATAGACCGCGTCAGCCTTACGGAGGATGTCGCAGCGGTCTTTCGATACTTCGCCAGGGATGCGGATCGCGAGGCCGGGGCCGGGGAAGGGGTGGCGGCCGACGAAGATGTCGGGGAGGCCGAGCTCCTTGCCGAGGAGGCGGACCTCGTCCTTGAACAGTTCGCGCAGCGGCTCGACGAGCTTCATGTTCATCCGCTCGGGCAGGCCGCCGACATTGTGATGGCTCTTGATCGTCACGCTCGGCCCGCCGGTGAAGGAAACCGATTCAATGACGTCGGGATAAAGCGTGCCCTGCGCGAGGAAATCGGCGCCGCCGATCTTCTTCGCTTCTTCCTCGAACACGTTGATGAATTCGGCGCCGATGAACTTGCGCTTCTTTTCGGGGTCGGTGACGCCGGCAAGGCCGCTCATGAAGCGTTCCTCGGCGTCCACTACGACGAGCGGGATGTTGTAATGGTCGCGGAACAATCGCTCGACCTGCTCGCGCTCGTTCATGCGCAAGAGGCCATGGTCGACGAAAACGCAGGTCAGCTGCTCGCCGATCGCCTCGTGGATCAGCACCGCTGCGACCGCGCTGTCAACGCCACCCGACAGACCACAGAGGACGCGTTGGTCGCCGACCTGCGCGCGGATTTCGGCGATCTTCGTCGCGCGGAATTCGGCCATCGTCCAGTCGCCCGAACAGCCGCAGACATGGCGGACAAAATTGGCGATCAATTTTGCCCCGTCGGGTGTGTGGACGACCTCGGGATGGAACTGGGTGCCGTAATAGCGACGCTCGTCGTCGGCGATCAGCGCGAAGGGAGCGCCATCGCTGATCGCGACGATGCGGAAGCCGGGGGCGAACTCGGTCACCCGGTCGCCGTGGCTCATCCACACCTGGTGGCGTTCGCCGACCTCCCACAGGCCGTCGAAAAGGACGCAGGGTTCGGTGACGGTCAGGAAGGCGCGGCCGAATTCGCCGTCGCGCTCGCCGTCGGCGCCGCCGGGTTCGACCTGTCCGCCAAGCTGCTGGCTCATCACCTGCTGGCCGTAACAGATGCCGAGGATGGGAAGTCCGCTGTCGAACAGCGATTGCGGTGCACGCGGGCTGCCCGTCGCGGGGACCGATGCCGGCGAGCCCGACAGGATGATCCCCCTTGGCTGCATCCGTTCGAACGCGGCTTCGGCGGCGCTGAACGGGACGATCTCGCTATAGACGCCGGCCTCGCGGACGCGGCGGGCAATGAGCTGGGTAACCTGGCTTCCGAAATCGACGATCAGGATCGATTCAGGTGCGGCGGCGGAAGAGTCTGGAGTCGGCATGGGTGGCCGATAAGGGCAGGGGGCCATGCTGTCCAGCGGTCGATATGGCCTGCCCGTCGAACCGGCCTTTCCTCGACACATTGTTGCGACAATTGCGCGACATAAATGAACCGCAAGCAAAGCGCAGCGTCAGCGGGCGTTAAGCGCTGACATGCGAAGAAAAACCGAAGACAGAAAAGAAACAAAGGTTCTCCCGATGAATAGCTATCGCCTTTCCATTTCCGCACGGGCCGCGTTGCTGGCGGCGGGCGCTTCGTTCGCGCTTCCTGCGATAGCGGAAACACCGATCGGCCCGCCGGCCACGGCGGCGGTCGCCGAGCAGCCGGCAGAGCCAGCCCCGGCGGCGTCCGAAACGGTCGAGGACGCCTATGACGATTACAGCGAGGACGAAATCATCGTCACCGCGCCGCGTCTTGCGGGCCAGCTCGACACCGACATCAAGGCCGAAGCCGAACTCGATGAGGCGGCGATCGCGAGCTATGGCGTGTCGAACGTTTCCGAACTGCTCGACGCGCTCGCGCCGCAAACGCGCTC